>NZ_JBBJLN010000002.1:0-348404 GCF_037658235.1 Yunchengibacter salinarum
TGACCACAAGGTCAACCGCCTGCACGAACTGCTGCCGTGGAACTGGGCGCCTCTGCACGCCACAAAGCCGGAGACCGAAGCCGCATAAATGCGCAAGGCGGTCTAAACCGGGCGGTTACCCTGAGGCGAAGGGAATTCCCCGGTAATCATTGGTCATTTGTAGTTAATCACCGTTAACGAACTTTCCCGGCGAGCATATTTGCGGCTTTCTTGTCACCGTCGCGGTATAACCAGATGGAGGTACCGTGATGCCGATTGATGACCCTGCTTGACTCTTTGAAGCCCTGACCACCGACGAGGCCGCGAAGGTGCTCGGCTCCACTTCGAAAACGCTGACCACATGGCGGTGCCGGAAGGGCGGGCCCCACGGCGTGCAGGGTGTGCCTGATGAAAGACAATCCACGAATGGTCCGCACAGCGTCTGGCTTTATAAATTATTACTCTTCCCATTGTGCCTTTGGGCAAGCGCCGGTGATTGCTTCAGTCGTGCTGTTTTGCGCGGAGGGGCGCCGGGGCATACAGCACGGCAAATCCCAGAAAGGATGCGATCCAGCTTATGCCTGCTACGGTGTGGATCATCTGGGCCTGAGCTGGCCATATGCCGGCCATCAGGCGCGCCCCTACGGCGATCAACAGTAGGACATAGAGCCCGCATGTGCCCGCATCGGCGCGCAGCGGGCGGCCACTATGGCCAAGGGTGGCGCGGCTCATCACCGCCAATGTCATCAACCCGATGGCGCCCGCCATCCACAGATGTTGCGCCGTGGCCAGGCCAAGGCCGCCGGGCTGCCTGATTTCCGCTATGCCGATCTCCACCGCCATGAGCAGGGCGCCGAGGGGCAGGAACGCATAGCCCACATGCAGCACCCACACCAGCGGCTCCGACAGGGTGCGTTCCCCGGCCCAGCGCGCGAGCCGGATCAGGTGCGCCGCTGCGGCGATCAGCAGCAGAATACCGGTCGCCCGTGCGTCGGGGGCCATCACCCAACCGGCGAGGGCGAGCGCAAGGGCCGCGAGGGCGGCCTTGTCATATGGCTGCATGGGGGGCACGGGAAGCCGCCCCGCCCGTTGCCCACCCAGCCAGTTGCGGGTGAAGGCCGGGACAATGCGCCCGCCGATCACCGCGATCATCATGAGCGCCGCCGCCAGCCCGGTGCGCAGGCCGGTGCCCCGTGCGGCGAAAATACCGTGTGCCGCTTCCCAGTGGAACAGGGCGTTACCCATGGCGAAGACACCCAGCAGGACGACGATGATCAGGTTCCGCCAGTTGCGGCTTGAGACGATTTCATATGTGAGAACCGCGGCCAGGGCGAGCACAAGGGCGCTGTCCGCAATGAACACGGCCATGGGCGGCAGGTCGCCCGCCGCTGTGACCGCCAGCCGCCCAAGCAGCCAGAGCAGGAAAAGGCCAATGAGCGGCCAACCGGACAGGGGCGGTCGCCCGGTCCAGTTGGGAACGGCGGTCAGCAGAAAGCCGCTGAGAATGGCAAAGAGATAGCCGTAGAGAAACTCATGCGCGTGCCAGGAAACCGGGTCGAAGCGTGTTGGCAGGGCGATCGCCCCGCTTATCGCCAACAGCCACAGGCCCATGGATAGGGCGGCCCAGACCGCCCCGCTGAAAAAGAATATTCTGAATCCGTGGCTGAAAACAGGCAGACGACTGATGGCGCGGTGTTTATGCATGGTGTCCGTCACTTTCAATGCCCCGCAAGGGTCCGAACCGTCAGGGCTGGCCGCGCCCCGCCGCCCTGATCCGGGACGTGCGCAGGCGAATCTGTTTTTCCGTTTCGATGATGGCGAACAGCGCCGCGCCCACGCCCACAATCAGAACGCCGTCCCAGAAGGCGATGGGGCGGGTGGCGAACACAGCCTGCAAGGGCGGCAGATAGGTTATGGCGAATTGCGCCGCGGTCACGACGATTACCACGATCCAGACCGTTCGGGTGCCGCGCACGGCCCGCCATGTGAGCGAGGTGCCATAAATGTTACGGATAAAGAACAAATGGAAGATTTCCATGACCACCAGCGTGTTAAGCGCGATGGTGCGGGCAAGATCAATGGCATATCCCTGATCCATGGCATATTGATACATGCCGAACACGCCGCCAAGAAACAGCACGGACACCAGCACGATATGCCAGACCAGCTCGCCGGTGAGCAGCGGCTCGTCGCGTGGCCGGGGCGGGCGGCGCATGGTGTTTTCCTCCGTCGGTTCGAACGCGAGCGCGATGCCCAGGGTCACGGCGGTGATCAGGTTGATCCACAGGATCTGAACCGGCGTGACCGGCAGGGTCATCCCGGCGAGCAGGGCCACGATGATGGTCATGGCTTCACCCGCATTGGTGGGGAGGGTCCAACTGATCACCTTCTTGATGTTGTCATACACGGTGCGGCCTTCCCGCACGGCCGCGGCGATGGAAGCGAAATTGTCATCCGCCAGCACCAGTTCAGACGCTTCCTTTGCGGCCTCGCTGCCCTTCATGCCCATGGCGATACCGGCATCGGCACGCTTCAGCGCGGGCGCATCGTTCACGCCGTCCCCCGTCATGGCCACGGTCATGCCGTGGGATTGCAGTGCCATCACCAGCCGCAGCTTGTGTTCCGGGGTGGTGCGGGCGAAGATGTCACAGTCCAGCACGGCCTGCCGCAGGTCCGCATCATTCATGCTGTCCAAGTCGTTTCCGGTCAGCACTTTTTCCGGGTTTTGCAGCCCCACCTTTCCGCCAATGGCGGCGGCTGTCCTGGCATGGTCGCCGGTGATCATTTTCACGCGAATGCCGGCGCTGTGGCATTCCTTCACCGCGGCAATGGCTTCCGGGCGCGGCGGGTCGATCATGCCCGTCATGCCCAGCAGGGTCAGCGATCCGTCCACATCGTCCCGCTCCAGCACGGTATGTTCGGGATTTACCGGCATCAGCGCGAAGGCGAGCACGCGCTGACCTTCCGCCGCGAGCGCCTCGGCCCTGGCAGTCCAGTAAGGCGCGTTCAGGGGCTCCGCCGCGCCGTCCCCGGTGCGCTGATCGCGGCACATGGCAAGAATGCGCTCCGGCGCTCCCTTGACGAACACGAAGGCATGGCGGTCATGGTCATGGTTCAGTGTCGCCATGAAGCGGTGCTGGGAATCGAACGGGATGGCATCGGTGCGTGCCCACGCCTTCTGAGTCGTGCGAACGTCCACGTCCATTTTCTCGGCAAGGGCAAGAAGCGCCCCTTCCATCGGGTCGCCTTCCACCGTCCATGTGCCGTCGTGCATACGCAGGGCGGCATCGTTGCAAAGCGCCGCGGCGCGGGCCAACTCGCCCAGAATCGCATGGTCACCCGGCCTTTCGTGGCTTTCGTCCAGCTTCAGAGCCCCTTTTGGCGCATAGCCATGCCCTTCCACGGTGAACATGTGCTGATGGGTGAGCAGGGATGCCACCATCATTTCATTGCGCGTCAATGTGCCGGTCTTGTCGGTGCAGATGACGGAAACGGACCCCAGCGTTTCGATGGCCGGCAGCCGCCGGACAATGGCATTGCGCCGGGCCATGCTCTGCACGCCGATGGCCAGGGTGATGGTCAGCACGGCGGGCAGCCCTTCGGGGATCGCGGCCACAGACAGCCCCACCACCGCCATGAACATTTCCGTGAAGGCGTAATGGGTGACGAAATAGCCATAGACGAGCAGCAGGGCGGCGATCAGCAGAATGAGAATGGTCAGCCATTTGGCAAAAACGCCCATTTGCGCCACCAGCGGCGTGGTGAGCGTTTCCACCGCCGACAGCATCCCGCTGATGCGGCCAATCCGGGTTCGGCTGCCGGTATCCACCACCACGCCCTTGCCCTGACCGCTTGTGACCAATGTGCCGGAAAACGCCATGCAGGCCCGGTCGCCAAGGGGGGCGTTTTCGGCAACCGGCGTGGTGTCTTTCTCCACGGGAACCGATTCACCGGTCAGAATGGCTTCCTGCACCGACATGCCATACGCGCTCAGCAGCCGCAGATCGGCGGGTACCTTGTCGCCCGCTTCCAGCAGAACGATATCGCCGGGCACCAGCGCGTCGCCCTCTACGCTGTGCCGGTCCCCCTCTCGCAGCACATGGGCGTGCGGGGCAAGCATGTGGCGGATGGCATCCATGGCCTTCTCCGCCTTGCCTTCCTGAATGAAGCCGATCACACCATTGGCGACGACCACGGCCAGAATGACGCCCGTATCGATCCAGTGGCCGAGCATGGCCGTGATCACGGCGGCGCCGAGCAGCACATAAATCAGGATATGGTGGAAGTGCATCAGGAAGCGCAACAGGGCGCTCCGCCGGGCGGCCAGGGGCAGGCGATTGGGGCCGTGGGCCGCCAGTCGGGCGGTGGCGTCAGCGTGGGACAGCCCCTCCGCTCCGGTATCGAGTTTGTCCAGTGTCTCGCTCGCGGACAGGGTGTGCCATGGGGGGGTGCCGGTATCGTCTTCCGTCAATGTCATCATTGTCCCCTGATGGGTGGCGCGCCCCGTCTCAGCGCTGTGTCAGGCGCATTTCGATGCGGCGGTTGCGGGCATAGGCGAGGGCGTTGTCCGCCGGGTCGATGGGTTGGTGGGCGCCGAAGCCGGTGGCGGCCAGCCGATCCGGCGCGACGCCCTGATCGATCAGAAACTGCACAACGGAAATCGCCCGCGCGGCGGACAGTTCCCAGTTATTGGCAAAGCGCGGGGATGAAATGGGGCGCTTGTCGGTGTGGCCGTCCACCCGCAGAATCCAGTTCAGATCGTCTGGAATCTCGGCGGCGATGGTTTTCAGCGTGTCCGCGAAACGGCGCATTTCCGCCCGGCCTTCCGGCCCCAGTTCGGCGCTGCCGCTGGCGAACAGAAGCTCGGACGCGAAGACGAACCTGTCCCCCTCCACCCGGATTTCAGGGCGGCTGGACAGCGCCTTTTTCAGCCGCCCGAAAAACTCGCTGCGATAGTCGGCCAGTTCTTCCACCTTGCTGGCCAGCGCCTGATTCAGCCGCTTGCCCAGATTGACGATCACCGCCTGATTGCGCTTGTCCCGCGCCTCGCTTGCCTCCAGCGCCGCCTGCAGGCGGGACAGCTTGTCCCGCAGCGCATCCAGATTGCGGCGCAGCCGGGACACTTCTTTCTGCGCGCGGGCCGACAGGCGCTCTTCCTCGCTCAGTTGTGCCTGTGCGTTATCCCGTTCGGCGCGCGTTTCTTCCAGGTTCGTGGCCAGCCGGTCCCGCTCTTGCTGGACGGTTTCAAGCTGCTCCCGCGCGGTTTCCAGCGCGTCGCGGGTTTCGCCCAGTTTGCCGGACAGCGTATCCCGCTCGTCATTGGCGCTTTCCAGTGCCGCCGACAGGTCGGCCATGGACCGGCGCAGCTCGTCATTGGCCTGCCGTTCCATTTTCAGCATGTTGGACAGTTGCGCCACCTGGCCGCGCAGCTCCGCCAGCGCCTGTTCCCGGCCCGACAGCGCCTGCCCCAGAAAGAACTGGGCCAGCGCGAACAGGCTGATCAGGAACATCATCACCAGAAGCAGGGTGGACAGCGCGTCCACAAAGCCGGGCCATACGCTGTCCCCGCCGCTGTCGGTGATGCGTCGGCGGCCTCCGATCATTGGCCCGGCCCGTCCTGATTGGCGCCATTGTCGCCGCGGCGCAGAAAGGCGGGGGCATCCGGGTCGTCATACGGGTCGGCGGTGCGCTCCGCGGCGGTGGTGTCGGCGCGTGTTTCCTCCCGCGTATTTTCCATGGCACTCGCAATGGTGCGGGCCAGCAGCTTGATTTCGCTGCGCAATTCGTCGGCCAGCATGTCGCTCTGGCGGCTTTGCTCGTCGATCAGGCGCTTGATGCCCACATCCAGATTGCGGATATGGCTTTTGGTGGCATCGTCCAGCGCGGGCGCGGCGGGTTTTTCGCCGTGGCTGGCCAGCCGCTCGATCGCCTGGGCCAGTTGCCGGGTGCTGGCGTCGGTTTTCTCTCGCGCCGCCTCGGCTTCCGCGCGGGCCGTGCTGTCGCCCTCCACCAGCCGATCCCCCAGCGCGCCCAGCTTTTCCGACATGTCCGCAAGCAGGTGATTGAATTCGCCGCGCTCGTCCTCGCCGCGTTTCAGGGTGCGTTGCAGCCGGTCGATCCCATCGGCGGTCTGCTCCATCAGGGCGGTCATATAGGCGCCGGGGCGCGCGCCCTCGCCGTCTCCTTCGCCGCCGCGAGACAGCTTGGTGACACTGGCCAGCCAGTCTTCCACCTGATTGTAGAAGCGGGTCTGGGCCTGACTGGCCTGAAGGTCCATGAAGCCCAGCACCAGCGATCCCGCCAACCCGAACAGGGAGGAGGAAAACGCCGTGCGCATCCCGGTGATCGGCGCGGTCAGGCCGGATTTCAATTCGTCGAACATCAGCGCCATGTCGCTGCTGTCCACGCTCAGGCCGTCAATGGTGTCCACGATGGCCCCCATGGCGCCCAGCAGGCCCCAAAAGGTGCCAAGCAGGCCCAGAAAGATCATCAGCCCGGTGAAATAGCGGCTGATCTCGCGGGTTTCCTCAAGCCTTGAGGCGATGCCGTCCAGCACCGAGCGCATGGACATGGCGGACAGGCGCACCGTGCGCTCTTCATCCTTTGCCAGCAGCGCGGCGGCGGGCGCCAGCAGCCGGGGTTCCGCGCTGGTTGCGGTTTCCTGGCGCTTGAAGGCGTTGATCCAGTCGATTTCCGTATTGAGTGCCACCACGCGGCGAAAGGCGAAGATGATGCCCAGGAGCCCGATTCCGATGATTACCGAATTGAGCGCCATATTGGCCGCAAAGGCAAAGGCCACCGCATCCCGCAGCACCGCCACCAGCAGGAAGACCACCACCAGAAAGGCGGCCATGCGGCGCAGGAATTTCGCCGGTTTCTGCATGATGTGCTGTCCTCCCCCGATGATGGGCAATCGGTGCCCGAATACCGCGCAGGGCCGAACCGCCCCCGCATCACTTGTGACCGCGCCAGTCTATCCGGTGTGCGCGGCCTGACAAGGGCAGGCTTGGCCGGGCGGGCAGGGTCTCTGCCTCCGCTGGCGTTCCATGCAGGGAGAATGCGGCGGGAATCCGGCGCCGTTATGGCATTTCAACAGCGCCGGGGCGGCGGCCACGGGGCAGTCACGGGGCAGTCACGGGGCGGGCAGGGGGTGCCTATGCCGTGTTCGCGTCCTTCAGTTTGCGCCGGGCGCGCTTGATCACGCGCTCCATGGGGGCGTGCAGGCGGTCATTGGCGGCGATGATGTCGCCGCGTTTCAGCATGTCCTTGCCGCCCGACAGGTCGGTCACATAGCCGCCCGCTTCCTGAACGATCAGGATGCCCGCCGCCATGTCCCAGGCATTCAGGCCGTGTTCCCAGAAGCCGTCAAAGCGCCCGGCGGCCACATAGGCCAGGTCCAGTGCCGCCGAGCCGAAGCGGCGTATGCCCGCCACGGAGGGCATGAATTCCGCCAGCTCCGCGTGAAATTCCACATGGCCGGGGCGGCCATGAAAGGGAATGCCGGTGGCCAGAAGGGCGCGTTCCATGCGGTCCCGCCCGGAAACCCGGAGCCGCGTATCGTTCAGATAGGCGCCCGTGCCCTTTTCGGCCCAGTACAGTTCGTCCGTGATGGGCTGATACACCAGGCCCGCCGTGATCTCGCCCCGTTCTTCCAGCGCCACGGTGATGGCGAAATGGGGCAGGCCGTGCAGGAAATTGGTGGTGCCGTCCAGCGGATCGATGATGAAGCGGCTGTCGCCCTTGCCCGCAATCTCGCCCTTTTCCTCCATCAGCAGGCCGAAATCGGGGCGGGCGCGCTGCAATTCCTCTTGCAGGATGCGCTCGGCCCGTTCATCGGCCACGGACACGAAATCCGCCGGCCCCTTGCGGGACACCTGAAGCTGTTCCACCTCGCCGAAATCGCGGCGCATACCCTTGGCGGCTTTCATGGTGGCGGAGACCATCACATTCATGACGGGGGAACGGCGGGACATGGGGCTAAAGCCTTTCTTGCGGGGTCAGGATTATTGCACGGTCAGGATTATTGCCCGGTCAGGGGGCGTAAAGTGGTGCGGCAAAGGACGGCGCCGGGGCGGGCCCGTCAGTCGGCCCGGCTGGCATATTCGCGGGTGTCGGTGGATACCACCACCCGGTCCCCCTCATTGACAAAGGGCGGCACCATGATGCGCAGATCGTTTTCCAGCAGCGCGGGCTTGTAGGAACTGGCCGCGGTCTGGCCCTTCACCACCGGCTCGGTTTCCTTCACTTCCAGCGTGACCTTTTCCGGCGGGCGCACGCCAAGCGGCGTTTCCTCGTGGAACTCGATCTCCACTTCCATGCCATCCTGCAGGAAAACGGCCTTGTCGCCCACATCCTCGGCATTGATGGAAATCTGGTCGAAGGTTTCCTGGTCCATGAAGGTGAACATGTCGTCATCGGCGAACAGGAACTGGTAGGGCCGCTGCTCCAGCCGCACCTTTTCCACTTTTTCGCTGGACCGGAAACGCTCGTTCAGCTTGGTGTTCCCGATCAGGCTTTTCAGCTCCACCTGAAGATAGGCGCCGCCCTTGCCGGGCTGCGTATGCTGGATTTTCGTGGCGCGCCACAGCTCGCCCTTGTGTTCGATCACATTGCCGGGCCGGATCGCGTTACCATCGATCTTCATGATGTCACCTCGCCTGATTCACCGAATCATCGCCGCGCCGCCCTGAAAAAGGCGGCGCATCTGAATTCGGGGCGCATATAGCAGCAAAGCCCGATGCTGGCAAACGCTTATGGGGGCCGTCAGCCCAGAACCCAGGTGCCGCCCTCGGCGGTGATGGCAAGGCCGTGCTCGGCGGCGAAGGCTTCCACGATGCGGCGCATGGGATAGTTCTTGCGGCGGTTCCAGTCCCAGTCGTCGCCGGTGATGCGCGCGGCGGGCCACAGCGCGCGCACCGTGTCCAGATCGGCGCGTTGCTTGGCGGCGTCGATATAAACCAGGTCGGGGACCAGCCCGGCGGCGTCGATGTCCTGAAGCGCCTCCGGCGCGCGCCCGCGCCAGGGCAGGAAGCGATCCCGCACACCGTCCAGATTGGCCAGCGCGCTTTCAAACGGCCCCTGCCGGGCGATGGCGTCGGCGAAGCGCTGTTGGGTCTCCCTCTCCGGCCAGGTTTCCGCCAGCTTGGGGCGGCCCACATAGCGGCGAACCTGATCGATCAGGCCGTCATCCCACGGGTCCAGCCCGATCAGGCGCAGGGCCGGGTTCGCATCCAGCCAGCGCCGGGCGGACACACCCAGAAAACAGCCGATTTCCAGCATCAGGGCAGGGCGGTCGCGCCGGATCACGTCTTCAATCAGATGCCGCCCGCCACTGTCCAGCGTATAAGGCCAGCGCTCCAGCCCCGACACATCCGGCAGGGTCAGCCCCGCCCGCACCCGATCAAACGCCGCCACTTTATCCATGCCACGTCCCAGCCTATCTTCCACCGCCACAGCACGGACCCGCCCGACGGGCGCGAAAACAAAACCCCGCGCCAAAGCCGCCCCTATCGCCACAGCACGGATCCATCCGACGGGCGCGACCGCGCCCCGCCGCCAATGCGGCGCCCTCGCGGAGCCTTAGCGCGCAGCGCTCAGGCGTGAGCGGTAACAAAGCGCGCGACCGCGTCCCGCCGCCAATGCGGCGCCCCCGCGGAGCCGGGCGCATAGCGCTCAGGCGTGAGCGGCAAACAACCCCCGCACTGGCGTTGCCTCTACCGGTGCTGCCCACGGCAGCGCCGGAGGCCACAAGCGTGGCCCGCCGCCAATGCGGCGCCCCCGCGGAGCCGGGCGCATAGCGCCAAGGCGTGAGCGGCAAACTAGAGAATACTAAAGCCCGTCTCGCCCCAGTCCTTCAGGAAGGCATCCAGGCCCTTGTCGGTCAGCGGGTGGTTGAACAGCTTTTTCATCACGTCCCAGGGCAGGGTGACCACATCGCCGCCGATGCGGGCGCTTTCCAGCACATGGGTGGGGTGGCGCACGCTGGCCACCAGGATTTCCGTGTCGAAGCCGTAATTGTCATAGATCAGGCGGATATCCTCGATCAGTTCCATACCGTTGAAGCCGGTGTCGTCATGCCGACCCACAAAGGGGGAAATGAAGCTGGCGCCCGCCTTGGCGGCCAGCAGGGCCTGATTGGCGGAAAAGCACAGCGTGACATTCACCATGATGCCCTTTTCCCGAAGCGCCTTGCAGGTTTTCAGCCCGTCGCGGGTCAGCGGTACCTTGACGGCGATATTGTCCGCGATCCCGGCGCATTTCAGCCCTTCTTTCAGCATGGTTTCATGGTCGGTGGCCACGGTTTCGGCGGAGACGGGGCCGTCCACTTCCGATGCGATTTCGCGGATCACCTCGAAAAAGTCGCGCCCCGCCTTTTTGATCAGCGAGGGGTTGGTGGTCACGCCGTCCAGAAGGCCGGTGGCGTTGGCTTCGCGGATCTCGTCGATATTGGCGGTGTCGAGAAAGAATTTCATGGCTGTCTGCTCCCCGGCTCAAAAGCCTGTGTCATGCAATGCGGCCCCTTGCGAAGTGGTCGCGCGCGTGCGGCGCGGGATTACGGGCCGTGTCTATCCTATCCGTGGTGCTACTTGACCGGGCGACGGATTTCAAGCGACCTTGAGCGCCGTGCCCCGGTGAACCATCGGGGCGTTCAAGGGTTCATCCCGCAAAATCCAGGATGTCATGGCCGATCTGTTTGCATCTGCGCCCGGTGCGCCCCCCGCCACGGTGCCCGTGCTGCTGCCCCTGCCGCTTGCGGGGCCGCTGGATTATGCCTGTGACCGGGCTTTGCCGCCCGGCACGGTGGTGCGGGTCACGCTGTCCGGGCGCCGGGCGGTGGGCGTGGTCTGGGACCGGCAGGCGGATGGCCCGCAGGTGCCGCCCGACCGGCTGAAACCGGTGGAGTCGGTGCTGGACACGCCGGGCATCACGCCGGACCTGCGCCAATTGGTGGATTTCGTCGCCGCCTATACGCTGGCTTTGCCGGGGCTGGTGCTGCGCATGGTCCTGAGTGTGCCCGAGGCGCTGGAAGCGCCGCCCATGCGCCGCCATTACCGCGCCATAAGCCCGATGCCGACCGGCGCGCGCCTGACCGAGGCGCGCCGTAAGGCCCATACGGCGCTGATGACAGCCGGGCCGCAGACCGCCACCGATCTGGCGACACTTGCCGGGGTGAGCGCCGCCGTGGTGCGGGGGCTGGTGGATGCCGGGCTGGCGACGGTGGAAGACCGCTCGCAGGATGCCCCCTTTGCACCGCCGGACCCGGATCGGCAAGGCCCCACTCTGTCCCATGAGCAGCGCGAAGCGGCGACGCGCCTGTGCGATGCGGTGGCGGCGGCCAATTTCGCGCCTTTTTTGCTGGACGGCGTGACCGGTTCCGGAAAGACGGAGGTATATTTTCAGGCCGTGGCGTCGGCGCTGGCCGACGGGCGGCAGGCGCTGGTGCTGGTGCCGGAGATCGCGCTCACCAGCCAGTGGCTGGATCGCTTTCAGGCCCGCTTCGGCGTGGAGCCGGTGGTCTGGCATTCCAATCAGGGCAAGGCGGCCCGCCGCCGGGGCTGGCGCGCGGTGGCGCGGGGTGAAGCTCCAGTGGTGGTGGGGGCCCGCTCGGCCCTGTTCCTGCCGTTCCACGATCTGGGGGTGATCGTGGTGGACGAGGAGCACGACCCGTCCTTCAAGCAGGAGGACGGGGTGCTCTATCACGCCCGCGACATGGCCGTGATGCGGGCCAAATACGCCGCCTGCCCGGTGGTGCTGGCCAGTGCCACGCCGTCGCTGGAAAGCCGGATCAATGCGGCGGCCGGGCGCTATGGCCTGCTGGAACTGAAAGAGCGCCATGGCGGTGCGGCCCTGCCACGCATGGAAGCGGTGGACATGCGCCATGACGGGCCGCCCGCGGGCCAGTGGCTGGCGCCCGCACTGGCGCGGCGGATGCAGGCCACGCTGGAGGCGGGGCAGCAATCCATGCTGTTCCTGAACCGGCGGGGCTATGCGCCGCTCACCCTGTGCCGGGATTGCGGCCACCGCTTTCAATGCGGGCAGTGTACCGCCTGGCTGGTGGAGCATCGTTTTCGCCGGGAACTGCACTGCCATCATTGCGGCCACCGGGAGCCGGTGCCGGAAACCTGCCCCGCCTGCGGCGCGGCGGAAACGCTTGTGGCCTGCGGGCCGGGCGTGGAACGCATCGAGGAGGAGGTGCGCCAGCGCTTTCCTCAGGCCCGCGTGGCGGTGATGACCAGCGACACCATGACCGGCCCCGATGAGACCGCCCGACTGGTGGCGCGGATCGCCGAGGGGGGCGTGGACATTATCATCGGCACGCAGATCGTCACCAAGGGGTATCACTTTCCCGGCCTGACTCTGGTGGGCGTGGTGGATGCGGACCTGGGCCTGCGCGGCGGCGATTTGCGCGCGGGGGAGCGTACCTATCAGCAACTGGTGCAGGTGGCGGGGCGCGCGGGTCGGGCGGATCGCCCTGGCCGGGTCATGCTGCAAAGCTATGAGCCGAACCATCCGGTGGTGGCAGCCCTGCTGGCCGGGGACGGTGACGCCTTCATGGCGCTGGAGGAGGACGCCCGCGCCCGGCTGAACATGCCGCCTTTTGGCAAGCTGGTGGCCTTGATTCTGTCCGGTTCCGATGAAAACGCGGTGGCCGCCCTTGGTCGCGCCCTGGCCGCCGCCGCGCCGCAGCAGCCGGGCGTGGCCGTGTTCGGGCCGAGCCCGGCACCGCTGGCCCGGCTGCGCGGGCATTATCGCTATCGGCTGCTGATGCACGCCCACAAGGGCGTTCCGGTGCAGAAGCTGGTGCGCGGCTGGCTGAAAGGGCAGGGCCACAAAGGGGTGCGCATCCGGGTGGATGTGGACCCGCTGAGCTTTCTGTGATCGCCGCCTTCGGGCCGCCTTTCACGGCGGAATGGAGGCGGGGTCAGAAAGCGGTGCGCGCGCGCTTGCACAGCATCGGGGCTTGTGCTAGACAGCGCTCGCATTCGGCAAGGCGGCTGATTCAAGGGGCTTGAACGTGCGGTTTTCCGCCGCCCGCCGACCGGACCGGGATTGGATTACACCTCATAGCAGGGGACATCGAACGTGGCCTCTCAGATTGGAATTGTTACGGGCATTGCGGGGCGCTATGCCCTGGCGCTTTTCGACCTCGCCAAAGAGGCAAAAGCGCTGGATGCCACCGCGAAGGACCTGGATGCGTTGGCTGCCATGCAGGCCGAAAGCGCCGAGTTCTCGCTGTTCATCGCCTCGCCGCGCCTGTCGCGGGATGAGCAGGTCAGGGGCGTCGGCGCGCTGGCGGAAAAGGCCGGGTTCGGCGAGCTGACGCGGAAATTTCTCGGCGTGCTGGCAACGAATCGGCGCCTCTCCCATCTGGGGAGCGTGATCGGCGCCTATCGCCGGTTGCTGGCCCATCACAACGGGGAAGTGACCGCCGACGTGACCAGCGCCCGCGCACTGGATGACGGGCAGATGGAAAGCCTGAAGAAAACGCTGAAATCGGCTGTCGGACGGGACGTGGCCGTCGCGCCGCATGTGGATGAAAGCCTGCTGGGCGGGCTTGTGGTCAAGATCGGCTCCCGCATGGTGGACAGCTCGCTCAAGACAAAACTGGATAACCTCAAGGTCGCCATGAAAGGGGTTCAATAATGGATATCCGTGCGGCGGAAATTTCCAAGGTTCTCAAGGACCAGATCGAAGGCTTCGGGAACGAGGCTGAAGTATCCGAAGTTGGCACCGTGCTGTCCGTCGGGGACGGTATTGCCCGCGTGCATGGCCTGGACAATGTGCAGGCCGGTGAAATGGTTGATTTTCCGGGCGGCGTGAAGGGTATGGCCCTGAACCTGGAAAGCGACAATGTGGGGATCGTGATTTTCGGTTCCGACCAGGGCATCAAGGAAGGCGATACCGTCAAGCGTACCGGCGAGATCGTGGACGTGCCCGTGGGCAAGGGCCTGCTGGGTCGCGTGGTGGATGCGCTGGGCAACCCGATCGACGGCAAGGGCCCGCTGAAGGATGTGACGCGCACGCGGGTGGAAACCAAGGCGCCGGGCATCATTCCCCGGAAGTCGGTTCATGAGCCCATGCAGTCCGGCCTGAAGGCGGTGGACGCTCTGGTGCCGGTGGGGCGTGGCCAGCGGGAGCTGATCATTGGCGACCGTCAGACCGGCAAGACCGCCGTGGCGATCGACACCTTCATCAACCAGCGCAATGTGAACGGCGCCGCCAAGGATGAGAGCGAGAAGCTTTACTGCGTCTATGTGGCCGTGGGGCAGAAGCGGTCCACCGTGGCGCAGATCGTCAAGAAGCTGGAAGAAGAAGGCGCGATGGAATATTCCATCGTGGTGGCCGCGACCGCGTCCGAGCCCGCGCCGCTTCAGTTCCTGGCACCCTATGCGGGTTGTGCCATGGGCGAATATTTCCGCGATAACGGTATGCACGCCGTGATCTGCTATGACGACCTGTCCAAGCAGGCGGTGGCGTATCGCCAGATGTCCCTGCTGCTTCGCCGCCCGCCGGGCCGCGAAGCCTATCCGGGGGACGTGTTCTACCTGCACAGCCGTTTGCTGGAGCGGGCCGCGAAGATGTCCGACGACCACGGCGCGGGGTCGCTGACGGCCCTGCCGGTGATCGAAACCCAGGCGGGGGATGTGTCGGCCTATATTCCGACCAATGTGATCTCCATTACGGACGGCCAGATCTTCCTGGAAACGGACCTGTTCTACAAGGGCGTGCGCCCGGCCATTAATGTGGGCCTGTCGGTGAGCCGTGTGGGCTCGTCCGCCCAGGTGAAGGCGATGAAGCAGGTGGCCGGCTCGATCAAGCTGGAACTGGCCCAATACCGCGAAATGGAAGCCTTTGCCCAGTTCGGGTCCGATCTGGATGCCTCCACCCAGAAGCTGCTGGCGCGCGGTGCGCGGCTGACCGAACTGCTCAAGCAGGCGCAATATTCGCCCCTGCCGGTGGAAGAGCAGGTGGCCAGCATCTTTGCCGGCGTGAAGGGCTATCTGGACAATCTTCCGGTGGGTGATGTGACCCGCTTCGAGGAACGCTTCCTGGCGGACATGCGCGCCAAGCACAAGGATGTGCTGGACCAGATCCGCGAAGGCAAGAAGCTGACCGACGAGATTGAGGACAAGCTGAAATCCATCCTTGGCGATTTCGTCAAGTCCTTCTCGTAATGGTCGCCCGGCCCGGCGTGATGCCGGGCCTTCACGCGGATTAAGGAGAGGCTGGAGCCATGCCAAGCCTTAAGGATCTGAAAAACCGGATCTCGTCCGTTCAGTCGACGCAGAAGATCACCAAGGCCATGAAGATGGTCGCGGCGTCGAAGCTGAAGCGTGCGCAGGACGCGGCGGAAGCCAGCCGCCCCTATGCCGAGCGGATGGAAAAGGTGATCGCGGCCCTGGGCGAAGGGGTCAAGGACACGCCGGGCGCCCCCGCCCTGCTTGCCGGTACCGGCAAGGACGATGTGGAACTGGTGATCGTTGCCACGTCCGAACGGGGGCTGTGCGGCGGTTTCAACGCCAATATCGTCAAGGCGGCCAAGGCGCATATCGAAAAGCGCCGATCCGCGGGCAAGACGGTGAAGGTGATGACGGTGGGCCGCAAGGGACATGCGCTGCTCAAGCGCACCCACGGCGCGCTGATTGTCGCCAACCCGGACATGGGCGGCATCCGCAACCTCACCTTTGGCGATGCGGAGCCGATCGGGCGGGACGTGCTCGCCATGTTTGAGCGCGGCGAGTTTGACGTGGCCACGCTGTTCTATGCCCGCTTCCAGTCGGCGCTGACGCAGGTGCCCACCGGGCAGCAATTGATCCCCGCGCCCATGACCTCCGCGGCCAATGAGAACGCCCCCGCACAGGAAGCGGGCGGCGCCGCGGGCTATGAGTATGAGCCGGGGGAAGAAGAAATTCTGACCGATCTGTTGCCGCGCAATGTGGCGGTTCAGATCTATCGCGGGCTTCTTGAAAATGCCGCCAGCGAGCAGGGCGCGCGGATGACCGCCATGGACAATGCCACGCGGAATGCCGGGGACATGATCGACGATCTGACCCTGACCTATAACCGCACGCGCCAGGCATATATCACCAAGGAACTCATCGAAATCATTTCGGGCGCGGAAGCCCTTTAGAGAGGCGAAGGAGTGTAGCAAATGGCTGCCACCAAGAATACCGGCCGCATTACGCAGGTGATTGGCGCCGTTGTGGACGTCCAGTTCGACGACCAACTGCCGAATATCCTGTCGGCTTTGGAAACCATGAACGGCGATCAGCGCCTGGTGCTGGAAGTGGCTCAGCATCTGGGCGAGAACACGGTTCGCACCATTGCCATGGATGGCACGGACGGGCTCGTGCGCGGTCAGCAGGTGACCGACACCGGCTCCGCCATCGAGGTGCCCGTGGGTCCGGAAACGCTGGGTCGCATCATGAATGTGATCGGCGAGCCGATCGACGAGCGCGGCGAGATCAAGACCAAGGGCAAGGCCCCCATCCACGCCGAGGCGCCCAGCTTCGAGGAGCAGAGCACCGAGGCCGAGATGCTGGTGACCGGCATCAAGGTGATCGACATGCTGGCCCCCTATGCCAAGGGCGGCAAGATCGGCCTGTTCGGTGGCGCCGGCGTTGGCAAGACGGTTCTTATTCAGGAACTGATCAACAACATCGCTAAGGGCCATGGCGGCTATTCCGTGTTCGCCGGTGTGGGGGAGCGGACCCGTGAGGGCAACGACCTGTACCACGAGATGATGGACAGCGGCGTGATCCAGCCGGACGGCGAGAGCAAGGCGGCGCTGGTCTATGGCCAGATGAACGAACCGCCCGGCGCGCGGGCGCGCGTGGCGCTGACCGGCCTGACGCTGGCGGAATATTTCCGGGACAAGGAAGGCCAGGACGTGCTGTTCTTCGTGGACAACATCTTCCGCTTCACCCAGGCGGGGGCCGAGGTGTCCGCGCTGCTGGGCCGGATTCCCTCCGCCGTGGGGTATCAGCCCACGTTGGCCACGGACATGGGCCAGTTGCAGGAGCGGATCACCTCCACCAAGAAGGGGTCGATCACGTCCGTGCAGGCCATTTACGTACCGGCGGACGACCTGACCGACCCGGCGCCCGCCACATCGTTCAGCCACCTGGACGCCACCACGGTTCTGTCGCGCTCCATCGCGGAAATGGCCATTTTCCCGGCTGTGGACCCGCTGGACTCCACCTCCCGCATTCTGGAGCCGCAGGCGCTGGGCGAAGAGCACTATAATGTGGCCCGCCGGACGCAGGAAATCCTGCAAAAGTACAAGTCCCTTCAGGACATTATCGCCATTCTCGGCATGGATGAACTGTCGGAGGACGACAAGCTGGTGGTGGCCCGCGCACGGAAGATTCAGCGCTTCCTGTCGCAGCCCTTCCATGTGGCCGAGGTATTCACCGGCCTGCCCGGCGTGTTCGTGCAGCTTGAAGATACCGTCAAGGGCTTCAAGGGTATTGTGGAAGGGGACTATGACCACCTTCCCGAAGCGGCCTTCTACATGGTCGGCACCATTGAGGATGCCGTGGCCAAGGCCGAGAAACTGGCAAAAGACGCGGCCTGAGCCGCTTGAGAGACAAGGGGGCAGGCGGATGATCCCGCCCGCCCCGGTTAACCGGGCATCTGACAGGAAAGCACACCCATCATGGCCGACAGCTTTGCTTTTGAACTGGTCTCTCCCGATCGTCTGGAAAAGACGGGCAGCGCCACCGAAATCGTGGTGCCCGGCATGGATGGCGACTTCGGCGTTCTGGCCGATCACGCGCCGCTCATGTCCACCCTGCGCCCCGGCGTGCTGACGGTGCTGGAAGAAGACGGCAGCGAAGGCACCCTGTTCGTGAAAGGCGGCCTGGCCCAGGTGACGCCGGAAGGGCTGACCATCCTGGCCGAGTCCATCATCGACCCGGCCAGCGTGGACAGCGCCGATCTGGACAAGCAGATCAGCAATACGCGCGAAGATATCGCGGATGCCAGGGATGTCGTGGAAGCCGACCGCCTGACCAAAGACCTGACCTGGATGGAAGCCCTGCGCGAAGTGGTGTGAGTCGGACCTTTCCGGCAATGAGCCTGTCGCCCTTCGCGTGGAGCGAATCTCCTTTCATTCCGCCAGTCAGATGATCACCGGACCTTATCCGGTATGAAAATCAGCGGCAGGGCGCTGTTACGGCGTATAATCTGCCGTGGCCAGAAGCGCCACAGGCGTTCCGCGCCCTCGAACCGCTCCCGATCCGGGCTATCCAGGTACAGGGCCGCGCGACCGGTCATTTGCAGCAGGTGGCCTTCCGCGAAGTCCATAAACAGCAGGCCCGCTTGTCCGGTTTCCAGGATATTGCCCAGCGTGTTGAAAAACTTGTTGCCGGCATAGTCGGGGATGGTCAGGCCGCCGTCCCCGTCGATGGTGACAAAGCCCGGCTTGCCGCCCCGGTGCGACACATCCAGGTGGCGCGCGCCTTCATCGTCCTCATAATAGCTGCCAATGAAGAAGGTGTCGCTGTGGGCGATCAGGGACCGGGCGGCGCTATCCAGCGCTGTCAGATGTTCCGCCGGTCGCGGCACCGGTGCGGGGTCGAGGCGCATGGCCGGGGCGCGGCGGGAGATGTATTTCGGGCAGTTCCCGAAGGATTGCACTACGGATATGGTCGCGCTGTCTGACGACAGGTTCTTGATGATGCCGTTCATCCGGTTGCGCCGCCGGCTCTGAAACTCGATGCCGAGCAGGCCGATGGCAGCGCCCGGTTTCAGGTTTTGCAGCGCCGGGTCATTGCGGCGTGGGCCCGTTTTCAGAACAAGGGTTTCGCGGGTCGGGGATGCGATCATCCCCGGCTGCCCGGTCAGGATGGTGGCCCAGGGAGCATCGGCCCCGTCCAGACCGCTCAGAAACACACAGGGCTGGCTTTCGAAAAATCGCCTGTGCTGATCGGGCATGGCGGGGCGGATCACGCGCTGACCCAGCTCGGCCATGCGCTCTTTCAGGCCGAGGCTTTCCTGAATCCGTTTCTCACCCGGATGCCAGGGCGTGGTGTCGGCAGTTTCGCTTCCGATCACGGGGCCACCTTCCTTTCCGCGGGGACAGTCCGGCGCGCTCAGTTCGCCGCCTCAAGGCCCACGGCGCTTTTGGGGAAGGGGACAAAGCCGGGCAGGGCTTCCACATTGGCGAGCCAGCCCCGGATATTGCGGTAGTCGGCGCAGTCCACATTGCCTTCGGGCGCGCGCTCCACATAGCTGTAAAGTGCGATGTCCGCGATAGTGGGGCCGTCCCCGACCAGCCAGCGGCGCCCCTCAAGGGCATCGTCGATCAGGCGCAGGATGGCATGGGCCTGACTGATCGTGGTTTCCGGGTCGAACGGGGCGCCGAACAGGGTGATCAGGCGCGCCAGCCCCGGCCCGTTGGCCAGTTCCCCCGCGGCCACGGAAAGCCAGCGCTGTACCTGAGCCGCTTCATTCGGTGTTTCGGGCAGCCAGTCGGAGCGGCGGTATTTCTTTGCCAGATAGGTCAGGATGGCATTGGAATCTGGTATGGTCGTTTCCCCGTCCACCAGTACGGGCACCTGGCCGAAGGGGTTGAGCGCAAGAAAGTCGGGCTCCTGATGCTCGCCCTTGGCCAGATCAACCGGGACGGTTTCATAGTCGGCCCCGATCAGGGAAAGGAACAGCTCCGCACGGTGCGCGTGACCGGAAAGGGGGAAGTGATACAGTTTCATGGCAAATCCGTTCGTTTGATGCCTCAAAAGGTACGCGGGAGCCTTGATTGATTTGCCTGAAACAACAATAATGAAAATATAAAAATTATTATTTCAGATTATGGAATGGTCTGTGGATAAGCTGCGGGCCATGGGCATATTCGCGCAGGTGGCGGACAAGGGCGGCTTTGCCGCGGCGGCGCGGCACCTGAACATGAGCCCGCCTTCCGTCACGCGCGCCGTGGCCCAGTTGGAGGACTCGGTGGGCGCCGCGCTTCTGGTGCGTTCCACCCGCCGGGTGAGCCTGACCGATGCTGGCCGCCGCTATCTGGCTCTGTGCCGACAGGTACTGGCGCAGGTGCGGGAGGCGGATGCCGTGGCCACTGGCCTTCAGGCGGCGCCGTCGGGCGTACTGGCGGTCACCGCGCCGGTCATGTTTGGTGAGAAATGCGTGATGCCGGTTCTGCAAACCCTGCTCGCGCGCCATCCGGGCCTGTCCGCGCGGAGCTTTTTTATTGACCGCATGGTCAATCTGCTGGACGAGGGGATGGACGTGGCGGTTCGCATCGGCCCCGTGGCTGACCCCACCCTTGACGCCAGGATGGTGGGCCATGTGCGCCATATGATCGTGGCGGCGCCCGCCTATCTGGAAGAGGCCGGCACACCGGACAGCCCGCAGGCGCTCGAAGGTCACCATCTGATCGCCCCCACCGGGGCGTGGTCCGGCCATCAGTGGGATTTTGGCGGCGCCGGGCCGCGGCGGGTACCTGTCTCCCCCCGCCTGACCACCAATACGAATGAAAGCGCCCTGAACGCCGCGACCGCCGGGCTGGGCATCACGCGCCTGTTGTCCTATCAGGCCGCCCCGGCCATCGCGGACGGTCGGTTGATCCCGATCCTTGAAGCCTTCGAGCCGGACCCGGCCCCCGTCGCCCTCGTCACGCCCAAGGGCCGCCAACGCCCCGCCAAGACCGCTGCCTTCATGGAGCAGGCACAGACCGAAATACCGAAGGTGGCGGGGGTGTTGGGGGAGTAGGTGTGTGGCGGTGCGATTTTAGGGCTGATCGACAAGGGTGCGCAAAACCCGCTCATACATATCCCGTTTGAAAGGCACGATTTCGTCCAGCACTTGTTCCGGGGTGGACCATTTCCAGCGGGTGAATTCGGGGTGGGCGGTGTCCAGATTGATGCGGGAGTCCGGGGCCGTCAGGCGGAGTTTCAGCCAGTGCTGTTTCTGGCCGCGATATTTGCCGCCCCAGACCTTGCCCAGCAGGTGGTCCGGCAGGTCATAGAGCACCCAGTCGTCCGTCTGGCCCTCGATCGTCACGTCCGACGGGGTCAGGCCGATTTCTTCCTCTAGTTCCCGCAGGCCCGCTGTGGTCACATCCTCCCCCGGATCGATGCCGCCCTGGGGCATCTGCCAGGCGCCGGGGGTGTCGATGCGCTCCCCCACAAAGATGTGGCCCCGGTCATTCAGCAGCATCAGCCCCACACAGGGGCGATAGGGCAGGCTGGCGCGGTCGGGGGACGTATCGGGGGGCATGGGGGCTCCTGTCCTGTTGGGGTCGCTGGCGGAGGCTAGCAGGCGGCGGCGCGGCGTCAAGCCGGGGGTGATCCCTCGGCGGCCAACGAAAATGGGGCGGGAGATGACCCCCGCCCCAGGTGTACCGCCAGAGGGCAGTGTGGTTCGGCGTGTTGCCTATTCCGCCGCCTGATCCGCCGGGCGGCCACGCACCAGCCGTTTCACCGCGCCCGCGAGGGCCTGTTTGCCGTGCACCAGATCGTCGCCGATCACGATGATCGCGGGCACCAGCAGCAGGGTGATGAACAGCGCGATCGCCACGCCGAAGGCCAGCGCCACCACGATGGGCTTGAGGAAGGCGGCCTGCGTGCTCTGTTCCAGCATCATGGGCATCAGGCCCACAAATGTGGTGACGGAGGTGAGCAGGATGGGCCGGAAACGCGCCACGCCCGCTTCCACGATGGCTTCCCGCGTGCCCATGCCGCGTTCTTTCAGACGGTTGTAGAAGTCGATCAGCACCAGATTGTCGTTGATGACGACGCCCGCCGCCGCGGCGATCCCGAAATAGCTGAAGATCGCCATGGTCATGCCCAGCAGGAAGTGGCCGTAAATGGCCCCGGCAAAGGCAAAGGGAATGGCCACCAGAATGGCGATGGGCTGGCCATAACTGCGAAAGGCGATGGCCAGCAGCGCATACATGATGAAGAAGGCGGTGCTGTAGAGCGTCAGCACCTCTTGCAGGAAGCGCTGTTCGCCTTCCGCCTGGCCGGTCACGTCGCGGGTGAGGCCGGGATAGCGGGCCTCCCATTCGGGGAAGAAGTTTTCCCGAAGATCCGTCATGATGTCGCCGCGCACGTCGTCGGTCAGGTCGGCGCTCACTTCGGCGGCACGCTTGCCGTTGCGGCGGACGATCTGCTTGATCCCCGGTTCGTACACAAGATCGGCAACCGCCGTTAGCGGCACTTCGCGCCCGTCATCGGTGCGCACCCGGAAGTCTTTCAGGCTTTCCACGGAATTTCGGCTGCTTTCGGGATAGCGGACCATCACCTTCACGTCCGACCCGTCGCGGGGCAGGCGTTGCACTTCCTCCCCGTAATAGGCCTGGCGCACCTGCCGGGAAACGTCCGCCAGGTCCAGCCCCAGCTTTTCCGTGCCGGGCTTCATGCGGAAACGGATTTCCTCCGTCGCGCCCTGAAGATTGTTGCGCACGTCATAGGTGGCGTCATAGCTGCGGAGCTTTTCCTCCAGGTCCGCCACGGCGGCGCGCAGCATGTTCAGGTCCTCATGGGCCACGGAAAGCTGAAAGCCGGGGTCCGGGTTGTTCAGGGTGTAATTGACCGTCACTTCCTTGGCGTCCGGGATGTCGCCGATCAGCTCACGCAGGCGCAGGGCGGCTTGCTTGGAAGACATGTCCCGCACTTCCGGCGGGGCCAGCTTGACAATGGCGATCACGCTGTCCCGGCGGGACCGGGTGTACCAGTTCTCGATCAGGGTGTTCTCTTCGCCGGAGCGTTCCGCCACTTCCCGCACCAGCGTTTCCTGGGCCCGCTGAAGCTGCGCCAGCACATCTTCGGATCGCCAATAGGGGTTGCCGTCCGGCATGGTCACATTGATATAAACCTCGTCGGACTCGATTTCCGGCATGAAGCTGGTCTTGGCAAAGCCGCTCGCCATCAGGGCAAAGGCCAGGAACAGCGCGAACAGGAATATGGCAACCGTCATATAGCGGTTCTTCACCGCCAGTTCGCCAAAGCCGCGATAGCGCGTGTCGGCGAAGGTCACGATGCCGTCGGCGATGCGCTTCTGGAAGCGGTCGAAGCGGGTCAGGTTTTCCCTGGGCTTCAGGTGCGACAGGTGCGCGGGCAGGATCAGCAGGCTTTCCACCAGGCTGAAACTGAGCGCGGCGATCACCACCCAGGTGATGTGCCGGGTGAATTCGGATGTGGACCCCTCGATCCAGATCCATGGCAGAAAGGCGATGATGGTGGTCAGCACCGCGAAGATCACCGGCTTGGCCACAAGCTGCGTGCCCAGCATGGCCGCGGTCAGGCCGCCGCCGGTCTTGTGGCTTTCGGTGTGGATGCTTTCCCCCACCACGATGGCGTCATCCACCACGATCCCCAGCACCAGCAGAAAGGCGAAGGTGGACAGCATGTTGATGCTGACCCCCACCATGGGCAGGATGATGAAGGCCCCGGCATAGGCGGTGGCGATCCCCACCGTCACCCAGAAGGCCACCTTGGGCCGCAGGGTCAGCAGCAGCACCAGCGTGACCAGGAACAGCCCCTGCAGGGCGGCCCCGCCAATGGTCTCCATACGGCTGTTGAAGATGTCCGCATTGTCGGTCCACAGGGTCAGGCTCACGCCTTCGGGCAGGGTTTCCTGGCGCTTGTCCAGCCAGTCGCGCACGGCCTCGCTCGCCTTGACGATGTTCATGGTGTCTGTGGTCATCACCTGGATCAGCACCGCGGGTTCGCCGTTCAGCGTGGCCAGAATGGGTTCGTCCACGAAGCCGTCGATCACCGTGGCCACATCGCCCACGGTGATGGTGCCGCCGTCGCTGGTCTGGCGCACCACGATGCGGGAAAAGTCCTGTTGCGTGTCGGCCATGTTGCGCGCGCGCAGGCTGTAGGAGCCCGTGTCCGTGCGCACCGTGCCGCTGGACAGGTTGATGGAACTGCCGCGAATGGCCTGTGCCACTTCGTCGAAGGTCAGGCCGTAGCGGCGCATCGCCTCTTCCGACACTTCGATGGAGACTTCCTCGTCGCGGGTGCCGAAAAGCTGCACGATGGAAATGGCGGGCAGGGCGGCCACCTCTTCGCGCATGTCCTCGGCCAGCCGTTTCAGTGGCCGTTCGCCAATGTCGCCGGACACCGCCACGCGGATATATTCATTGCGGTTCACCCACTGCACGATGCGCGGCGGCTCGATATCCTGCGGGAAGGTGGATATGGCGTCGATCCGGCGCTGCACATCGGCCATGAACTGGCCGAAATCAATGCCCATATTGTTGGCCAGAATCAGCACCCGGCCCGACCCTTCATTGGCGAAGGAGCGCACCCAGTCCACATTGTCCAGGTCGCTGACGGCTTCCTCGATGCGCAGGATGATCTGTTCCTCCACTTCCTGCGGCGCCGCGCCCGGCCAGGGCACGGTGATCTCAAGGCCGGGGAAATGAACCTGCGGGTCCAGTTCCCGCTCCATGGAATTGAAGGCAAGAAAGCCGGACAGGAAGATCCCGGCCATAAGCAGGTTGGCCGCCACGGTGTTGCGCGCGAACCATTCGATGATGCGATTGATCATGGGGGCCTCCCTCAGCGGTCAGGCGTGGCGGGAACGGCTTCAGCGGAGCGTGTGATGGGCTCCACCTTCATGCCGTCCACGGCGGCCCGCACGGGGGAGGTGACCACCCTGTCCCCGGCTTTCAGGCCGTCCTTCACCAGCACGCGATCGGCGTTGGAGGACAGCACCGTCACTTCCCGGATGGAAAGGGTGTTGTCCCCGGCGATCACATAAACCGTGTTTTCCGAGCGCAGCGCAGCGCGCGGCATGACCAGCGCATCGGTGCGGGTGGCCCCTTCCACACCGGCCTGAACGAACAGGCCCACCGGCAGGGGCATCCCGTCGGATGTGCCCGCGCCATAAGGGTCATCCACCCGTGCCACGGCAAAGGCCAGCCGCGATTCCTGATCGATCCGGGCATGGGTGCGCACGATGCGCCCCTGCCAGTGCCGCACCTGCCCGCCAAGGGTGGCGGTGAGCGTGACTTCGGGCGCCGTGTCCATGGACTTCGCCACGAAGCCGAGCGGCAGGTTCAGGTCCGCAAGCTGGCTGTCCGACAGGGGCAGGCGCACTTCCACCGCATCGGTGGCGAAGACCTGGCCCAGATTGTCGCCGGCCCGCACAAACTGGCCCAGGCTCACGGCCCGTTCGGCCACGCGCCCCTCAAAGGGCAGGCTGATCCGGGTGCGTTCCAGATTGAGTTCGGCCTCCCGCAGGTCCGCCTCGGCTGCGCGCAGCGCCGCCTGGGCACGGGCCACCTGCGGCTTGTTCAGCGCCAGATCGGTGGGGTTGCCGTCCTTGACCCATTCCTTCCACTGTTTCTGCTTGATCCGCTGATCGGCCAGTTCCTGTTCCAGCGTCACGCGGGCTTCCGCCACGCGGGATTCGGCGCGGGTAAGGGCCAGCTCATAGTCGCTGGGGTCGATCTGCAACAGGGTCTCGCCCGGTTGGAAGCCGGCGCCTTCGGAAAAGTTGTCCGCCACGGCGATGATGCGGCCCGATACCTGCGGAATCAGATCCACCTGTGTCAGCGGGCGCACTTCGCCCTGGGTCGCCACTTCAAGCGTCACCTTTTCCCGGCGCACGTCCTCGACGAACAGCGAAACGGGGCGGTTGGCCTCAATCTTTTTGTCGGGGTCGGGTTTGGCGGCCTCAAGTGTGGGAAAGGTGGCCACACCAGCCGCGATCACGACCACGGGGGCCGCGATTTTCCAGATGGTTTTCATATGTCTGTCCTCGCATGTCGTGCAGTTTTGCAGGTCTTGTTACTTGCTGCATGATAAGGGCGCGGAGCGGACTTTATTATTTGGCCGTCTCCGGGCCCGGCTGTCGTGACGTTTTTTGTTGTTGTTGAAACTATCAGCCAGTGCGCGGGGCTTGTCAAGGCCGGTCCCGCGTCCTGTTCGCCCGTCTGTACACACACACGGGGGAAAATCGTGAACATGACTAGGCAGACCGGGTTCACCGTACTAGGGTATCGTCGGTTCGATGCGCGCGTCCGGCTTTGGCCGGGTGAGGGTGTCTGTTTGGCCGTGGCTGCGGCGTATGACGGCGGTTGGTGTCGATATGTGCGGGACGAGAATGTGACGGGCCGAAAGACTGATGATATGGCCGGGTTGCTGGATGGCCTGGCGGAAGCCGTTATGGTGCTGCGCGGCGCCGAGGTGTTGTACCATAACGCCCCCATGGTGGACCTGCTGGGCGGGGACGGCGACCCCTTGTCCGGGAGCATTGATCATCTTGTCCACCCGGAAGACCGGGAAATCCTGCTGGATACCAGCCAGCGCTGCCTGGACGGCGCGTGGGAGCCCGTCGTTTTCCGGTTCCGGCTGCTGTGCCCAAAGGGGGATGACGGCCCGGAAGGGAACGTGCGCTGGGTGGAATGCCGGGCGCGGTCGATCACCTGGCAGGGCGCCCCGGCGATGGCCGCCTGCCTGTTCGATGTTACCGATACTGTCGCCGAAGCCCGCGCCGAAACCCGTGCGCGGGAAATGTTCCAGTCCGTTTTCAGCCTGTCGCCTGAAGTGCTGATGATCACCCGCCTGTCGGATCGGCGGCTTGTGGATGTGAACCCCGCCTTTCTCAATGTGTTCGGCTTGCGGCGGGATCAGGTGCTCGGTCGCACGCCGGACGAGTTGGGCGTGTGGGCCGACCCCATGTTCCAGAGCCGGTTCGCCGAGGAACTGAAGATGACCGCCTCCATGGCCGATGTGCCGGTAACCGTGCGCACGCGGGGCGGGCTGGTGCGTCATTTCCGCCTGTTCGTTCAAAAGATAGAGGAAATCGACAACCCCCTGCTGTTGATCATCGGGCGGGACGTGACCGACGATCTGTTGCAGGCGCAGGAATTGCAGCGCAGCCGCGACATGGCGGAATTGGCGAACCGGGCCAAGTCGGAATTTCTCGCCAATATGAGCCATGAACTGCGCACCCCGCTCAATGCCATTCTCGGTTTTGCCGAGATCATCCGGGATGAAATCCTGGGGCCGATCCATAATGCCCGCTACCGCGAATATGCCGAGGACATCCATGTGAGCGGGACTCACCTTCTCGCCATCATCAATGACATTCTGGACCTGTCCAAGGTGGAAGCCGAGCGCCTGGACACGGAAATCCGCTGGATCAACCCGCGGGACTGCATCGAAATGGCCATGACGATGATCAAGCAGCGCAGCGTGGATGCGGGCCTGATGCTGCGGGAAGACATTGATCGCGGCCTGGAAATCGAAGCGGACGAGCGCCTGGTGAAGCAGATATGCCTCAATCTGCTGGCCAATTCGGTGAAGTTCACGGAAACCGGGGGGCGTATTTTCCTCAAGCTGCGCCAGGCCACCGATGGCGGCGCCATATTGATGGTGGAAGATACCGGCCTGGGCATGACCGAGGAAGAAGTGAAACTGGCCCGTCGGCCCTTCGGCCAGGTGGATACCAGCATGACCCGCCGCCAGAGCGGATCGGGCCTGGGGCTGCCGCTGGTGGCCGCCTTCGCCGAAAAGATGGAAGCCCATATGGCGATTGACAGCGTGCCCGGCAAGGGCACCCGCGTCTCCATCACCTTCCCGCCGGAAAAGGTGCGCATGATTACCGGCGCACCCAATGCCAGTGCGGTGGCCGAGGACATCCGCTCTATCTAGGCCCCCGTCCCGGTGCCAGGGTCTCAGGGCCTCGGTATCAGGGCGCCGGTATCAGGGCGCCGGTATCAGGGCGCCGGTCTCAACGCCCTGGTGTCAGGCGGGATCGCCACGCATTTCGTCGTTCAGGAAGCTTGCCAGCATGGCGTTCACCTGTCCTGGCCGGGTCAGGTGCGGGTGATGCCCGCCGCCCAGCGTGGTCGCCCATTGCAGGTTCGGCGCCCGGTGCAGAATCGCGCTGCGTTCGTTCAGCGGGTTTGGGCCATTGATGATCGCCAAAGGCTTGCCCGTTCCGGCGACGGCGCCAAGCGCCTGCGGGCCGGACCAGTCCAGCATCCCGCGCCAGGCGGTAATGGCAACCTGGCCGGGCACGCGGCGGCTGCTTTCCATCAGCCAGTCCCGAAGCGCCGCTTCCTCCGGCGCGGCGGCAAGGCTGCGGTCGATCATGCGCTCGAAGGTGGGTTTCACGCCGTCCCGTTCCATGGCATCCAGGGCGCGCTGCATGGGGTCGGCAACCGGTGTGTTGTGGATCATCATGGCCGGATCGATCAGCACGGCGGCGCGGACCAGGTCGGGGGCCTGGCGCATCATTTCGATCGCCACCGGCCCGCCCATGGAATGGCCCACCAGCACCGGCGGAAACAGGCGCAGTTCCTTGATCAGGCCCACCATCACCTCGGCCAAAAAGGTGATGCCATGGTCGATCCGTGTCTTGATGGACTGGCCGTGGCCGGGCAGGTCCGGCGCGATGCAGCGGTGGCTGTCCTTGAAGGCGGCCATCTGTTCGGCAAAGCTTTGCCGGTCCCCGCACCAGCCATGCAGGAACATCAGCGGCGGCGGATCGTCCGGCGTTTTCGCCGCCGGGCCGGCCACATCATAGCCGATGGTCAGGCCGTAAACCTTGCTGTTCGCCATGGACGGTGGGTTTCCTTTCACTCCGCGTCCGGCGCGGCCAGGGCGGCAATGTCTTGCCGACAAAAACCACCGGGCCACTCTATCCGGTCCACCGCCTCATAAGCGGTCTGCCGTGCCGCGTCCAGCGTGTCGCCAAGTGCCGACACATTCAAGACCCGACCGCCCGCGCTGACCAGCGTGCCGCCATCCATGGCCGTGCCCGCCTGAAAGATGCGCGCGCCGGTTTGGGCCGCCGCGTCAAGGCCGTGGATCGGCTCCCCCTTGTCATAGGCGCCCGGATACCCCTGCGCCGCCATTACCACGGTCACCGCCGCTTGCGGTGACCAGCGGGGCGGCGTCTCCAGGTGCGCCAGCGCGCCGGTGGCGGCGGCATACAGGGCGGGCACCATGTCCCCGTCCCAGCGCAGCATCAGCACCTGTGCTTCCGGGTCGCCGAACCGCACATTGTATTCGATCAGCCCCATATGGGGGCCGTCGATCATCAGCCCGGCATAGAGCACCCCGCGAAAAGGCGTGCCGCGCGCCTTCATGGTGGCCACGGTGGGGGTGATGATCTCGTCCATGACCTGATTGATGCGCGCCTGCGTCATCAGCGGCGACGGGCTGAACGCCCCCATGCCGCCCGTATTGGGGCCCTTGTCGCCGTCAAAGGCGCGCTTGTGGTCCTGCGCGGTGGCGAGCGGCAGGGCCGTTTCGCCATCCACCAGGGCGAAGAAGCTGGCCTCGATGCCGGTCAGCTTTTCTTCCAGCACCAGCCGGGCGCCCGGCTCGGTAAAGATGGCGTCTATGGCGGCGCGGGCCTCGTCCACGGTTTCGGCCACGGTCACGCCCTTGCCGGCGGCCAGCCCGTCCGCCTTGACCACGATGGGCGCGCCCATGCGATCCAGATGGGCATGGGCATCTGTGGCGCGGTCGAAACTGGCATGGGCGGCGGTGGGAATGCCGGCTTCATCGCACAGCGCCTTGGTGAAGGACTTGGACCCTTCCAGCCGCGCCGCCGCCGCGTCCGGCCCGAAAACGGCCACGCCCGCCGCCCGCAGATGATCGGCCAGGCCGCCCACCAGTGGCCCTTCCGGCCCGATCACCACCAGGTCTATGCCTTGATGATCGCAAAAGGTGGCAACAGCGGCCCGGTCATCCGGGTTCAGCGCCACATTGGTGCCCAGCGTGGCCGTGCCCGGATTGCCCGGCGCGATGAAAAGCGCCGGGGTCAGGGGGGATTGGGCGATCTTCCAGGCAAGGGCGTGTTCCCGCCCGCCCGATCCGATGAGAAGAATATTCATGGGCGCCCCTTCGTGGCCGTGGCCGCTTGTGTGGTGTCGCTTGAAGCGTGGCGTGTTGTATCATAGGCTCCGGGCGAGGCAAGGGGTGGTCGTGCGCCCCTTGCGTTGCTTTTCCCGCTTGAGCGAGGGACCCGCCCCCCGATGACCCATCCCCCGACCGAAAATTCCCGCTCTCACCCCGCGACGGACGCACCGGGGCAGGCGGGCGACAACACCCCGGAATACAGCGTTTCAGAGCTTTCCGGCGCGCTGAAGGCCACGGTGGAAAGCAGCTTTGGCCGGGTGCGCGTGCGGGCGGAGCTGTCGGGCGTGAAGCGGGCGGCATCCGGCCATCTTTATGTCACCCTGAAGGATGACAAGGCGGTGATGGACGGCGTGTGCTGGCGCGGCGTGGCCAGCCGTTTGCGATTCCAGCCGGAAGACGGGCTGGAAGTGGTCTGCACCGGCAAGCTCACCACCTATGCGCCGCGCTCCAAATATCAGATGGTGATCGAACGGATGGAGCCCGCGGGCGCCGGGGCACTTATGGCGCTTCTGGAGGAGCGCAAGAAAAAGCTCGCCGCCGAGGGGCTGTTCGCGGCGGAGCGCAAGCGCCCCGTGCCCTATATGCCGCGCCTGATCGGTGTCGTCACATCGCCCACCGGGGCGGTGATCCGGGACATTCTGCACCGGCTGGCGGATCGCTTTCCGCGCCCCGTTCTGGTCTGGCCGGTGCCGGTGCAGGGGGACAGCGCGGCGGGAAAGATCGCGGCGGCCATTCGCGGCTTCAATGCCCTGTCGGAAGGTGGGCCGATTCCCCGGCCCGATGTGCTGATCGTGGCGCGCGGCGGCGGCTCGATCGAGGATCTGTGGGCCTTTAACGAGGAAGAGGTGGTGCGCGCCGCCGCCGACAGCACCATTCCGCTGATTTCCGCCGTGGGCCATGAAACCGACACCACGCTGATCGACTTTGCCAGCGACCTGCGCGCGCCCACCCCCACGGGCGCGGCGGAAATGGCGGTGCCGGTCATGGCCGACCTGAAGGCCACGCTGGCCGATCTGAATCGGCGACTGGCGGGGCAGAAATCCCGCCTGATCCATGACCGGCGGGACCGCGTGACCGCGCTGGCCCGTGCCCTGCCGCGCCCGCAGGATCTGCTGGGCCTGGCCCGCCAGAAGCTGGACGATCTGAACGACCGGCTGCCCCGCGCGCTCGGCTCCGTGACGGAACGGCATAAGGCCCGGCTGAATCATCTCACCGGCAGCCTGAGCGCCGGGCGCCTGCGTCAGCAGGCCCGATTCCAGCGGGACCGGATGGAGGCGCAGTCCGCCCGCCTGGCCCCCGCCTATCGCCGCCAACTGACCGGCCTTGGGGATCGACTGGCGGCGCAGGGCCGGATGCTGGAAAGCCTGTCGCACAAGCGGGTTCTGGCGCGGGGGTTCGCGCTGGTGCGCGACGGCGATGGCACGCCGGTTACGGCCCGCGCCGGTCTGGCCCTGGACGATGCCGTGACCGTCACTTTCCGGGACGGGGCCAGCCTGATGACGGTCACGGACCCGGCGGTGAGCCTGGATGCGCAGGACAGGCCCGACACGGACACGCCGCCAGACAAAGCCGCGCCGCGTCGCCGTTCCAAGGCGCAGAAACCTACACCGCCGGGGGATGACCGGCAGGGCAGCCTGCTATGACCCTGGCCCTTATACCGTTTAATGGAAAGACCGCGCCCATGAAGCCTTCTCCCTGCCTTTTCCGGCTTTTTATCCGGCGTTTCGCCGGTTATCTGGTGGCTGTTTCCGGCCTGATGCTGGCCGGGGCCCTGCCGGGTTACGCCCTTGATCTGTCCGGCCAGATCACGCAGGGCGGCATGGCCTGGGGCCGGGTGGCGCCGGGCAGCAGCGTTACGCTGGACGGGCGCACCGTGAAGGTGGGGCCTGAAGGGCGCATCGTTTTCGGCTTTGGCCGGGATCATGACGGGGACGCGCTGTTGAAAGTGACCCGCCCGGATGGGGAGACCATCACCCGCACCCTGTCGGTGGCAAGCCGCAAGTTCGATATCGAGCGGGTGGACGGCCTGCCCCCCAAAACGGTGACGCCGCCCGAAAGCTGGCGCAAGCGGCGGCAGACGGAAATGCGCCGGGTGGGCGAGGCGCGCGGCCACCTGACCGACGCCACCTTCTGGACACAGGGGTTCATCAAGCCCGCCGAGGGGCGATTTTCCGGCTTTTATGGCAGCCAGCGGATTTTGAACGGCAAACCCCGAAGCCCCCATTTCGGGCTGGATATCGCCGCCGAGCCGGGCACGCCGGTGCGGGCGCCCGCGGGCGGTGTGGTGCGGCTGGCGGACCCGGATTATCTGCTGGAAGGCGGTATTGTGATCATTGATCACGGCTTCGGCGTTACATCCACCCTGTTTCACATGCGCACCGTGACGGTGAAAGAAGGGCAGGCCGTTTCCCAGGGCGATCAGATCGGTGAGATCGGCGCCAAGGGGCGGGCCAGCGGCCCCCATGTGGACTGGCGCATCAACTGGCGCAATGTGCGGCTGGACCCGGCGTTGATGCTGGGCGCGCAGGTGGCTGAAAGCGAGGTGCGGGATGGTTAGACTGCTCGCGGTGATGGGGCTTGTTGCGGGCCTGGCCGCCCCGGCGGGGGCGGATGACTGGTTCGTGGATGGCTATGTGGGCGGTGTCAGCGACCTTCGGGACCGGGGCCTGAGCCTGTCCGGCGGCGATCCGGCCTTTGACGGCAGCCTGATGATCAGCCATGCGGACGGCGCCTATCTGGGCCTGCAAGTGGGGCTGTTCGACAGTTTCGCCGGGGACCTGACGGAAAAGGACGAGCTGTTCGTCGGCTATCGCACGGACTGGGCGGGACACACGCTGGATTTCTCGGTGGAGATGGACAGCTATCATCAGCTTGACCGGCCCGATCCCACCGTCAACCGCGTGCAGGGCGCGGGCGGGCGCAGTCGTTTCTTTCCCGAAATAAAAGCCAGCCTGTCACGGGATCTGGGGCTGTTCTATGTGCGCCTTGCCACCGCCTATGCCCCTTCAGGCCGGTGGAGCGCGCCGGATGCGGGCGACAGCCTGTTCGTGGGCGTAGACCTGGAAGTGCCCGTACCCACAAGGCCCAGCCTGACCGTGATCGGCAAGCTGGGCTATGACATGATTTCCGAAAGCCGGGTGGGGGACCGGCGCATCAGCAACCCGGATCGGCTGAACTGGGGGGTGGGGCTGAGCTATTTCATCGGCGACGCCGAAATCACGGCCCTCTATGAGGACACGGACCTGAGCGGCCCGGAACCCCTGCCCGAAAGCGCCCCCGGCGGCGGCACCATCGTGCTGGGACTGCGCTATTATTTCTGATCATGGGGCGGCGGGGGCGTGGGCTGCCTTGGGAATATTGCAATGGCATCCGTGATTGTTTTCGATGTGAACGAGACCCTGCTTGACCTGTCGGCGCTTGATCCGGCGTTCGAGGCGGTTTTCGGTGACAGGGCCGTGCGCCGAGAATGGTTTGCTCTGGTGCTGCGCACCGGGTGGACCGGCACCATTATCGGCGCGTACCGCGATTTCGGGGCTGTTGGCGCCGCGGCGCTGGAGATGACGGCGGAAATCCATGGCATTACGCTTGCCGAGGACCACAGGGAGGCGATCCTTGGCGGCATGACACGGCTGCCGCCCCATGCCGAGGTGCCCGGCGCGCTGGCCCGGCTGCGTGGGGCGAATTACCGGCTTGCCGCCCTGACCAATTCGACCCGCAAGGTTGCCAGGGCGCAGCTTGATTTCGCCGGTCTATCCGACAGTTTCGAGGACATATTATCGGCGGATACGGCGGGCGCGCTGAAGCCGGCGGCGTCGGTCTATACCACGGCGGCGCGTGCCCTGGGGGTGCCGCCGGGGCGGATGTGGATGATCGCCGCCCATGACTGGGATGTGGCCGGTGCGATGCGGGCCGGGTGTCGCGCGGGTTTCGTGGCCCGGCCCGGCATGGTGGCCAATCCGCTGTTTGCCGAGCCGGATGTGGTGGCCGATGATCTGGATGCGCTGGCCACGCGGTTGCTGGAACGGGGTCTGGACTGACCGGCACTTTCATTGGCCGACCGTCAGGGTCGCCGCAATCCTTTTGGCTGGTTTTCCGTCCAGTGTTTCAGGGCCGGGTCCACCCGGTTCATCAGGGCGGGCATCAGGGCCGGGGTGCCGGCGACGATATGGGCGTGCAGCGGCTTTCTGGCATTATAGGTGAGCGGCGCGCCTTCGCCGGTGGTGATGGCGCCGCCCGCTTCGCGCAGGATCAGGTCCGCCGCGGCCACGTCCCAGTCGTTCTTGGGACGCAGGGTGACGCAGCAGTCGCTTTCCCCGTCGGCCACCAGACACAGCCGAAGCGCCATGGAATTGATCGCATGGGTGGTCATGGCGGCGGGCCAGGGCTTTGGCCACAGCCTGCGGGAGCGGAAGGCATCCGGGTCCCCGATCATGCGGGCTTCGTTCAGCCTGTCCTGTCCGCTGACCCGGATGGGGGTGCCGTTGCAGGTGGCGCCCCGGCCCAGCCGCGCGCTGTAAAGCGCGTTCCGGGCGGGCGCGGCCATGATGGCCAGCACCGGCACGCCGTCCTGCACCAGCGCCAGGGATACGCCCCAGTCCGTGCCGCCGCGCAGAAAGGCGCGGGTGCCGTCGATCGGGTCCACGATCCACAGCCGGCCACAGCGCAGCCGATCCGGCGCGTCCTCGGTTTCCTCGGACAGCCAGCCATAACCGGGGCGCGCCCCGGTCAGCCGCTCTTTCAACAGGCTGTCCACCGCCATGTCCGCATCCGATACCGGGTCTCCCGCGCGCTTTTCCCATGCCGTTACCCCGCCCCTGAAATAGGACATGGCAAGCTCGGCGGCTTCCTGCGCCGCGTCCGCCAGCACCTGGGCATCCGCATCCAGCGTGGGGCAGGCCGGGTCCGGCGGCTGGTCGGTGGGCGGATATGGCGCATGGTCGCGCATGATGCGATCAGGCCCCCGCGATCATCAGGTCGTCGATCCGCACGGTGGGCGCATTGACGCCGTGCTTGAACACCAGATCGTTCGCCACCTGAAGCCGGGCGAACATGTCCAGCAGGTTTCCGGCGATGGTGATTTCATGCACCGGTTCGGCGATTTCACCGTCTTCGATGCGAAAGCCCGCCGCGCCCCGGCTGTAATCCCCCGTGACGGTGTTGACGCCCATGCCGATCAGCTCCGTCACATAAAGGCCGTCCTTGACATCCGCCATCAGATCGGCGGGCGTTGTGTCGCCCGCCGCCAGATAGAGATTGCTGGGCGAAATGCCGGGCGCGCTGCCCGCGCCGCGACTGGCGTGGCCGGTAACGGGCAGGTTCAGTTGTCGTGCCGTGGTGCTGTTCAGCATCCAGCTTTTCAGCGTGCCGTCCGCCACCAGGCGCTGACGGGTCACCCGCACGCCTTCGCCGTCAAACAGGCGCGAACCGGAGCCGCGCCGCATTTTCGGATCATCGATGATGTCCACACCCGAAGGGAACAGGCGTTCCCCCATGCGGGATTTCAGGAAGCTGGCGCCGCGCGCCACCGCATTGCCATTGATGGCGCCCGCGAAATGGCCCACCAGCGAGCGGGAGACGCGCGGATCGAACAGCACCGGGCGGGGGCCGCTGGTCATGCGGGTGGCGTTCAGCCGGGCCACGGCCCGTTCGCCGGCCGTGCGGCCCACCTGTTCGGCGGCGTCCAGGTCTTCAAAGTGCCGGGCGGTGGTGAAGTCAAAGTCGCGCTGCATGTCCGTGCCACCACCGGCCAGCGCCGAGCAGCCAATGGAAAAGCTGCTGCCGCGAAAGCGGTTGGCAAAGCCATGGCTGGTCATCATGGATACGGTGTTCTCCCCCGCTGTGGCGCTGCCCCCCTCGGAATTGGTCACACCGTTCACGTCGCGGGCGGCTTCATCCGCCTGCCGGGCCAGCGCCAGCAGGTCTTCCGCGCTTGTGCGGCGTTCATCCCACAGGTCCAGCTCGGCGGCGATGGGGTCGATGGGGTCCAGTTCCAGCGCCTCTTCCGGTGCCAGGCCCACATAGGGGTCTTCCGGCACATTGCGGGCCATGGTGACGGTGCGGTCCACCAGCCGGTCCAGCGCGTCGGGGCTGCGCTCGGAAGACGAGGCGATGGCCGCCTTGTGGCCGAAGATGACGCGCAGGCCGATATCCTCCCCCTCGCTGCCTTCCATCTCTTCAAGCTGGCCGTCCCGCCAGCCCGCCGATCGGGACACCCCTTCCAGGGCCACCGCGTCCGCCGCGTCCGCGCCCGCCTTGAGCGCCTTGGTGATGAGATCGTCGAGGAGGTCGAGGCTGTTGGTCATATAATATCCATATCTGTGTGAAGTGCGATTGGCGTGGCTCAACCCCGCCAGATGGGGGCGCCGCTGCCGGGGATGCCAAGGTCGTCCCACATCTGGCTTACCCGGTCCACCACCGATTGGTCCATGGCGATCACGTCGCCCCAGTCCCGGTCGGTTTCGCCGTCGATCTTGTCCGTGGCGTCCATGCCCAGCTTGCCGCCAAGGCCGCTTTTGGGGCTGGCGAAATCCAGATAGTCGATCGGGGTGTTTTCCACCATGACCAGATCCCGCACCGGGTCCATCTTGGTGGAGATGGCCCACATCACGTCCTTCCAGTCCCGCGCGTTCACGCTGTGGTCCACCACGATCACGAATTTGGTGTACATGAACTGGCGCAGGAAGGACCAGACCGCCATCATCACCCGCTTGGCATGGCCCGCATACGCCTTTTTCATGGATACCACGGCGATGCGGTAGCTGCACCCTTCCGGCGGCAGCCAGAAGTCCACGATTTCCGGGAACTGTTGCTGCAACAGGGGGATGAACACTTCGTTCAGCGCCTCGCCCAGCACGCTGGGCTCATCCGGCGGGCGGCCCGTATAGGTGGACAGATAGATCGGGTCTCGCCGCATGGTGATGGCCGTCACCTCGAACACGGGGAAAGGCTCTTTGGCGTTGTAATAGCCGGTATGGTCGCCGTAAGGGCCTTCATCTTCATGCTCGTCCAGGCTCACATAGCCCTCAATGACGATTTCGGCGCTGGCGGGCACCTGAAGGGGCACGGTCTTGCAATCCACCAGCTCCACCTTCTTGCCGCGCAGCAGCCCGGCGAACTGATATTCGCTGAGCGTGTCCGGTACCGGGGTAACGGCGGCGAGCGTCGTGCCGGGGTCTGCCCCGATCACGGCGGCGGCGGGTACGGGTTCGCGCTTTTCGCGCTTCCAGCGGTCATATTGCTGGGCGCCGCCGCGATGCTTCAGCCAGCGCATCAGGGTGCGCTTGCCGTCCAGGCGCTGCATCCGGTAGATGCCCAGATTGACATTGTCCTCCCGCGCGGTGGACGGCCCCCTGGTCACCACCAGCGGCCAGGTGATCAGCGGCGCCGGTTCGCCGGGCCAGCAGGTCTGGACCGGCAGCTTCATCAGATCGATATCGTCGCCGGTCAGCACCACATCCTGCACCGGGCCGGAGCGCACCTTTTTCGGCTTCATGGACAGCACTTTTTTCGCCAGCGGCAGCATGTCGAACGCCTGCCGCAAGCCCTGGGGCGGTTCCGGTTGGCGCAGAAAGGCCAGCGTTTCCCCCACGCCCCGCAGTTCATCCGGCGTGCGGTTCATGCCCAGCGCCACCCGGTCCACCGTGCCGAACAAATTGACCAGCACCGGCATGGGGCTTTTCTCGCCCGTTTCCGTGATGACATTTTCGAACAGCAGGGCGGGGCCACCCTCCGCTATCACACGGGTCTGGATTTCGGTCATCTCCAGATTGGTGGAGACCGGTTGCGTCACCCGGACGAGACGGTTCGTCTGCTCCAGGTGCTGGATGAAATCCCTGAGTGAGTCATAGGCCATACGGGGTTTATAGCCCGCTTTGGGGAAAAAACAATTCCCCCCGGCCATGGCTGCCGGCCTGGCGATGGGGTGGGTCGGTGAGGCGGCGGGAACTTGTAAATGTCAGTCCGGGATCGGTTGATTGTTATTACCTTAAGGGTTTTGTTAACGGCCTTTAGGGATAGTCGCCGTATGTATATCGGGAAGATTCGAAGAAAACTGCGGGCAATGCTGTGTATCGTGGCGTTCGCAATGCCGGCCATGTCCGCCATGGGGTCGCCGCTGATTGCCTATGGCAATACCTATGCGGATGCGATCTTCGGCCCGTTTACCGAGACCGTGGCCTGCCTGTCCGAAGCGGTGGGGCGAAAGATCGAGACCGCGCAGCTCCCCCTGCCGCGGGCCGATCAGGTTCTGAACAGCGACGAGCCCGTCCTGTGGTATCCCGATTTCTACGATCCCACCCGTTCCATTGCGGATCGGCTGATTGGCCCGGCGGCGCAGGTGTCCATTTATTGGTATCAGCGGCGGAAAGACAGCCGTGATGTCACGTCGCGGCATTTCATGGAAACCGCCACGGTGGCGACTCCCAAAGGCTCCCGCACGGGCAAGTTTCTGTCGGATCGCGGGTATCATGTGGTCTGGGCGCCTTTCAAGCCGGGGCGGTCGGTCGCCAGGCTGTTGAGCGGCGACTATGATGCGCTGGTGGGCAGCGATTATGGGCCGGTGCTGGATGAGCGCGTGATGCAACGGATGCGGCGCAGCCTGTACGCCCGGCTGCCGGTGGGGTTTCGGGCCAACAAGGCCCTGAAGCAGCAGGAGCCGGACCTGCTCGCCGCGCTCAAGGTGGCCATCGGGTCCTGCGGCGAACCCGCGAAGACCGCCCCGGAAAAACGGGGTGGGGCGACGCCGCCGCCTCGTTGAGTCCCTTCTCGTGGTTTCGCCTCTGGAGCGCCTTTCTACAGCCAGCGCCGCACCCGGTCCTTATAGGCAAGATAGGGGGCGCCCAGATGCTGTTCCAGAAAGGCTTCTTCCCGCCGGATATAGGCCCGGTCGATCCACAGGGCGAACGCAATCGGCACCAACAGCCCCGCAAGCGTGCCGCTTTTCACAAAGGCGCCCAGAAGAATCAAAACCATGCCCAGATACATGGGGTTGCGGGTCAGGCGGTAAGGGCCGCCGGTGACCAGGTGCCGGGCCTCGCTGAAGGGCTTGATGCCCGTCCCCGCCCGGTGGAACAGGCCGATACCACTGATGGTGAGCGCCAGTCCCAGAACAGCCAGCCCCCTGGTGATGGTTTCGGCGGCGGGATGGTCCAGAAAAGTGGGGCCATAGGGCAGCAGGCGGTGCAGGCCCCAGATCAGGCCGAGCGCCAGAAGGCAACCCACGGGCGGCAGAATGCGCGGGGGGCGGATCTTAGGGGGTTGCGGGGGAGGCGATTGGCGGGAATCGGGTTCCTGGCTCATCGGGCTGTGTCCTTGCGCGGTGTTGGCGGGGTGATCAGGGTCATCGGGCGAACAACTGGCCGGGGTTTCGAAAGGCTTTCAGTTCCAGCGCATTGCCCGCGGGGTCGCGGAAAAACAGGGTGGCCTGCTCCCCCGGTGCACCTTCGAACCGGATGCGCGGGGGAATGATGAAGCGGACGCCGTGTGCTTCAAGATGGGCGGCCAGCGACTGCCACCGCGCCCAGGGCAGCACGGCACCGAAATGAAAGCCGGGCACCGCGTCTCCGTCCACCTCGTTTCTGTCCGGCTGGCCAAGCGGGGTGCCCAGATGCACCACCAGTTGGTGGCCGAAGAAATCGAAATCCACCCAGGTTTCGCTGGACCGGCCTTCCGGGCAGCCCAGCAGATCGCCGTAAAACCGCCGGGCCGCGGCCAGATCGTTCACGGGCACCGCCAGATGAAACGGGCAGCGGCTTTCCAACGTGCGGGTGTCGGCTGTTTCCGGCATGGCGGTTCCTTTCATGATGGTGCACCCTGTATAGCCGCTTTGCCGGGGCCTGTTCAAATCGCCCCGACAGCCGGCGCAAACTTTTTTGCCCGCGCCATGACAGTGCGCATTGACAGGCCGGGGCCCCTTGGCTATCCACGGCGGCGGAGAGGTGGCCGAGTGGTTTAAGGCGCTCGCCTGCTAAGCGAGTTGGGTGGCAACACCCTCGCGGGTTCGAATCCCGTCCTCTCCGCCATATATCGTTTATTTTCAATGACTTATAATTGAAAATACGGATAGTATGCCCATGGTGATGCCTTCCTGAAAGGTGATAGGATGCCATGGGATGCAACAGGGGCCGGGCAGGGAATCGGCTGGTGTTATCCGGCTTTTCCCGCCAGAAGCCGCCTACCCTTTGCGCGCTATGCGCCCGTATTGAAAGCACGCCAGAAGAACCTATGGCACACCCCATGGGGCAGGTAGGCGGTTGCCGCTCACGGGGCACAACAGGGTTTTTGCGATAAGTACACGCGGGCGGGGATATGAGGATTTCGTGATAAGTACACGCGGGCGCGTGGGTGGTGAAAAACTCAGTCGATTTAAGACTTCAAGTCGCTGTTTTGAATAGGCCTTCACGATTTTCGTATTTTGCCCCATTCTTACGTTAAGGGCGGTCTATGCGAAACGTGCTAGTCCCGCGAAACAAGGGCGCGTGTTTCGCATGAATAGCACGATTCGCAAGGGGTCAGCGGGGGTAAGTGGACCGGGTTATATTCTGCCGTGACCGGGCCGGGTTGCGTGCTAATCGTGCTAAATGTGCTAATCACCGGTTCCTGTTTAGCCGTTTTAGCACGTTTAGCACAGGCCAAGGGGGCAGCCGTGTCTTACCGTTGGCGGGGCGTGCGACACCGGTGATATTGGCGACACAGGGCCGAACACGGCGGCGCACATGCCGCCATGCCGCCCGCCTCACCGCGTCATGGGCGCACAATGCGGTAGGCTTCCCGGCGGGCCTTGCCGCGCACCACCGCCCCGGCTTCATGGGGCACCAGCCATCCGGCATCCACCAGCCGCGCCAGTGCCCGGCGGGCCGCTTCCCGGTCCCTTAAAGCCCTTGTGGGCGCTTTTTGCAGAACGTCGCCCGGCAATACATCCGGTTCCGGCCAGCCGTTCACCAGCCAATGGCGCAGGGCTTCCGCTTGGCGGGCGGCTTCGGATACCGCCGCCTTGTCGGTCAGGCGCTTGGCTTCATCCAGATAATAGGCCGCAAGGGTGATTCCCTGGTCCATGGCCTCCCCGTCCACCGCTGGCGCATCCGGGTTTGCCCACAGGGTCAGCACACCGGCAAGGCGTGCCGCCTGTTCCGCCGCCTTGCTGGCGCTGGCGGTCATGTCCGCATAAGTGCCGCCGGGGGCTTGCGCCGCCTCAATCTGGTCCGCCCAGACAATCAGCCTTTCCCGCGCTTCCGGCGACAAGGGCAGTTGCCGGGGGTTCAGCCCGCCGCCGGTATCTTGGCGGGGCATGTCCTGTCCCAGAATATCCCGCAGGCGGGCGTTGAAGGCATCCAGCGCCGCCGGGTCGTGCCGGTTGCGGGCATGAAGGCGGGTGCCGATGGTGGACGGCGGTTCGGTTATCAGAAAGCGGGCCAGAAAGCCTTGCCCCTGTGCCAGCGGGTCCGCCAGCAGTTTTTCCGTCACCACCGGTTGGGCCATCAGGTGAATCGCCAAGCGGCGGCCCCACAGGGTGAACGCGCCGTCCCCGGCACGGGTGCGCTTGATCGGCTCCCCGCCCCACAGGGCGGAAAGCGCCGTGATGGTTTTCTGGCGGTGGTCCTGGCTCATGCCATGGCCGCCCAGCATCTGGCCGCCTTCGTCCGAAAATATCCCCAGCGATGGATTGCCGGTGGCGAACAGGCGGGTCAGCCCTTCAAAGGTCGGTTCGGACACGGTGCGGTCTGGCAGGGCGGGCGGTTCCGGCGGCTGGTTCAGAATGTCCAGTTCCTGTTCCGCCGCCTTCCGCGCGTCCGGCTTGTTGCTGGCGGCTTCCTTGATTAGCCGGGTCCGTTGGTTTTCCCACACGGCTTTCGCGTTTTCATGGTCCACCAGCGCCGCGCCATAATGCGCGCCCTGTTCCCGCTCATGGTCGCGCAGGGCTGCCATCAGGGGCCGGTCACAGGCGCTTTTCCGCTCCCCGCTTCTGGCGATGGTCAGCAGATAGAGCGACAGGGGCGCATAGCCGCCAAGGGTTTCCACATCCGCCAGCCCTTGCACGGCCAGCGATGCCACCGCCAGGGCGCTACCCGCCGGGATTGCCACGGGGGCTTGTGTCTGCCCCTGTACGGCTTCCACCGCCGGGCGCAGGGGGCCAAGGGCTTCCACCGGGAAAGTGGCTGGCCGTGGGCTTTGTGCCACGATGGGTTCCGGCCCGTCGGATGGGGCGGGGATTTCCTGTGCGATGGTCATGCCGCCCCCTTTTGCAGAATGTCGTTCCAGTCCTGCCCGTTGGGGACGGGCAACGCCCAGCAGTCCCAGCCAAGGGCGCGGGCGCGGCCCACAAGGTCCGCCCCGGCTTCCCGGCCCGGTGGGTCACCGTCCGGGGCCACGGTCAGGCGGCCCGGCGCACAGGGCAGGCGCAGGCGCTTTATGCCGCTGGTGGACAGGGCCGCCCAGATGGTGCGGGGGCCGTCCATCAATCCGTTGGCAAGGGAAAGCCCGGTTTCGATGCCTTCACACACCACCAGCGGGCCGCCATCGGTCAGGCGGACAGCACCGCCCACCGCATGGCCCAGCATGGCCTTTGCCGGGGCCACGGCGGCCTTGCGGCCATCACGGGAAAGATAGGTGCGATGCACCCCGAACCCGTCCGCGCCATCAATGCGGGCAATCATGGCGGGCAGGCGCTGGCCGGTGGGGCCGTGCCAGCAGTCGGGCAAAAAGCGCAGGCTGCCCGGCAAGGGGCAGGTGACGCCCCGTCCCCGTAGATAGCGTTCGCCAGGTGTGCCCTCGATCGGTTGCGCGGCTTGCCATATCTCGCCCGCCTGCCGGGCGCGCTGGTCAGCCCTGTGCCGGGCTTCCGCCTGCTGCCGGGCCGGGGCCAGCGGGTCGGGGGCCGGGGCGGTGCCGTCCACCAGCCCGCGCGCCTTCAGGGCCGCCAGAATGGCATCAAAGGTGCAGCCTGCATGACAGGTTAGAAGCAGGCGGCCCCCGCCCCCATCGGCCAGCGACAGGGCAGGCGTCCGGCTGTTCGGGTGGGCCGGGCAAAAGGCGGTGCCATAATGCCCGTACCAGCGGCCCCGCAGGGCGGCGGTCAGGGTGCGTGCATCGCTCATGCGGCCACCTCCACCGGGGCGGCCCGGTCTTTCAGGATATAGCGGCCATGCTGGCCCGGATATGGCCCGCCGTGGGGCTCATAGCGGGTGGCGATGGTCAGCCCGACGGCGCGCAGATTGTGGACATAGGCGGACCAGCGCGGCGCGGGGTTTTCCAGCGTGGTCAGGCCACGCGGCCCGGCCTGAATAAGCTGGTCCAGCGCCCAGGCCGTGCGGCCCTTCAGGGCCACCGTGAAAGCGGGGCCGCCATCGGCGGGGATGATTGTGTAAGTTCGGGATTTCGGATACATTGCAGGCGTCCTTTATGCTGGTTGGACGATTTCACAGGTCGCCGGGGCGCACCCGGCGGCCTTCTCATTCGGTTTCATGGGGTTTTAGCCGCTCGAATTTGACGGCAACGGCGGGGTGGGCCAGCCGCTGTTCCAGAACCCGCGCCATGGTGGCGCAGGGGTCAGGTGTGCCGGTGGGGTCTATCCCCATAATGGCGAGCCATCCGCAGGCGGTGGCGGGGGATGCCTGGCGCGCCTCATGCAGAAAGCGCGCGGCCATTGGGTGCAGGGTCGTGGGGTGTAGAGTCTGGGCGCTCATGCCACGTCACCCCCGGCCCGGTCAGCCTCCCAGCGTTCCACGTCCGCCGCACGCCAGCGGGTGCAGCCTTCCGTGAGTTTGACGGGGCGGGGAAAATGCCCGGCCTGAACCCAGCGCCATACGGTCGCCCGGTTCACGCCAAAGCGGTCAGCAAGTTGAAGGTCGGATAGGTATTGCATCGCTCAATCTCCATGCGTCTTGAATGTCGATGCATGGAGTTTGGCGGCATTCCCTTGCGCGGTCAGGGTTGCGAATGCGGATTTTTTAATCCGCGTTTAGAACCCTAGCGTTGCGGACGGATATATCTTTGTTTTTCAACAGGAAATGGAATTCTAGTGTGCATCCAGTCGGGTGCACGCTTTCGTTCGGGCCTGCAAACATAGCTTCGCGAATCTCTCGGGCGTTTCCGGTAATGGGCCGCCAGCGCTCTCGATGCAATCTTTCACCATTTGCTCATAGGGGGTAAGGTCGGAATATTCGATGCCTTCGCCTGCCCGGCTCCCGCTGGTTACTTGGGGCTCTACACCGTCGAGCAAAAGGTAAAAAAATATCCGTGTTATGAATTCATTGCGCCGCTCGGCGGTAGTATAGGCGCTGCCTTCCACATCCCCATCGCAAACTGATTGAAACTTGTACAAGCGTTCCGCCGCGCCCCATATTTCTTCGAGGGCGGCCCTCACATCGAAGTCTTGCCCGTAGTTTTTTTCAAAGAAAGCATGTTCCAACTCCCTGAAGTAATCGTCCATTCTCATCAGGTCCACTGTGTGGTCCATGATACTTTTAATTTTTCTCTTTGCGCTGGCGCCCTTGGGACCGATGCTGTCGGGGTTGTTTTTGTCGTTATTTTTGACCAGCGCGCCGTTGTTTGAGTCGCGCTGGAATTGCGCGTAAAAAGCGAATTCGTTGCGGATTCGCTCCCACCTTTCGGGCGAAATCTCGCAGCCCAAACGCTCTTCGGCCTCGGCCCGGTCGAGCGGTACGGGGTTTTCCTCGGACCATTCCGCCTCGGTTGGTTCAAAGTACCTGCTCATATCTATTTTTCCATACTCCCGATGCTGACAACATCCGCCCCGGCCTCGAACGGGTGGGTGCAGAAGGTGGCCCAGTCGCCCATCAGGCGGGCGCGTTGGGCCAGCAGTTCATCCCGCGCATAGGCGGCGCGGGTGGCGTCATTGTTCACATGGGCCAGCGCCAGTTCAGAAATTTCATCGGGGTAGCTGGTGCGGTTGCGTGCCCAGTCCTTGAAGGTGGACCGGAAACCGTGAACGGTGACGGGCCGCCCGGTGGTGGGGTCGGTCCAGCCCTCGCCCCCTGCATCAATGGCGGTCTGGTGCATCCGTTTGACCACGGCGGCCATGGTCATGTCGGTCATCACGCCACCGCGCGGCGCGGGAAACACCAGCGGGTTCCCATCCATCCGGGGCAGGCTTTGCAGCAGGGCCACCGCCGCATCGGACAGCGGCACCCGGTGCGGGCGGCCCGCCTTCATGCGCTCACCGGGGACGGTCCACACACGGGCCTTCAGATCAATTTCAGCCCATTCCGCCTTGCGGGTTTCCCCTGACCGGGCCGCCGTCAGGATGGTGAAGGCAAGCGCCCTGGCGGCCATGCCTTCCCGCTGGTGCAGGGCGTCCATGAAGGCGGGCAGGCGTTGCCATGGCAGGGCGCTATGGTGCCGCGCCTTGGCTATCTTGTTGGGGGCGGGCAGCACTTCTTTCAGATTGCCCCGCCAGCGGGCCGGGTTTTCCCCCTTGCGGTGGCCGGTGACTGTGGCCCAGGTCAGCACCGCTTCCATGCGTTGGCGAATCCGGCTGGCGGTTTCAGTGCGGGTGTGCCAGATCGGTTCCAGCACCTTCAGCACATGGGGCAGGTCCACCGCGTCCACCGATACCCGCCCTATGGCGGGGAAGGCGTGGCGTTCAAGGGTGGTTATCCATTCTTTCCGGTGCTTGGCATTGCGGTATTCGCTTTCCCGTGCCGCGTGGCACTGGCGGGCGGCTTCCTCAAAGGTCAGCCCCGCCGCCTGTTCGGCTATCAGGGCCGCCTGCTTCTTGCGGCGTTCCGTCACCGGGTCCACACCCTGCCAAAGCTGGTCCCGAAACTCCCGCGCCCGCTCACGGGCCTGTGCAAGGGTTACATCAGGGAAGCGGCCCAGCCCGGCATTTTTCCGCCGCCCGCCGATATAGTAGCGCAGCACCCATGACCGGCTGGCCCCGGTTGGCGACACCCGCAAGCCCAGACCGGCCACCCCGCCCACGGCATGAAAGCCCGGCGCGGCTATGCGCCGAACCTCTGCCGCCGTCAGTTCCTTCGCCGCCCTTGGCATTGTTACCGTATCCCTATCAGTATGCCTTCCCAGAAGTCATACCATGCGATAGGGCGCAAAGGGGCGCAACAGGAAAATGGCGGTTTTCCGGTACATAAGAAGGTATATGCGACAGGTAACAACATGAAATCATTGAAGAATTGCGGACGTCCTCTCCGCCACAAAACAGGCGCCCCTTGCGGGCGCCTTTTTTTGTGGGGGAATGGTCAGGTTGAGAAGATGCGGCACGGGCTCAGTGACGCGATAGCGGAGCGACGCGCGGGCCTGCCCCGCCCGCCTTGATCAGGGCTGGCTGTGGCCGTGCAGGTGTGTGGCGGCCCATGTCTCGGTGGCGATGATGTCGTCCCTGAATTCATGGAACAGGGCATTGTCCGCCCGGCTTTGGTCCGGGAGCCGGAAATGGTTGATCCCGTGGGATTTCGCGTGGGTTGCCAGCAGGGGCGCAAGGGCCTGTTCCACATCCGTGTGAGCCGGGTTCAGGCCCAGCGCGCGGCATACATGATCCAGTGTATCCCGCAGGTTTTCCGTCAGACCCCGATGGCTTATTTCCAGCGCCGGGCGGTTGCCCCGGTCGGCATTGCGCTGCGCGAGGGTCTGGAAATCCTGCTCCTGCAAGGCATGGAGAACCGCCAGCATGTGAAGCGGCGCCCGTACCGGCGATGTGCCGGTCATGCGGTTGATGTCCGCAATAAGCGGTTTCCAGCTCGGTTTCATGGACAGGTGCAGGTTCAGAAGTGACAGGGAATAGCCAAGGCGGTCTTTCCCGCCGCGAAGGTTCGCCAGCAGAAAAGCGACCAGATCAATGCGCAGCAGGACAAGGCCGGGCGCCGATGCCACGGGATGCGCGGCGAGATATGGATTCACCCAGTTGGACGGCTTGACCACGCAGGGCTGCTCGCCTTGAGGTGCGCGGCGAAAGAGCGCCAGAATGGCTTCTGTCGCCGGTTGGTCCGCCCGTTGGGCATGGCTTTCCAGAGCCTGAATCAGGATTTGCGGTTCACGGTAACTGGCGGCGCATCCCGCCATTTGCAGGGCGCGCGCCAGAAGGGTGGAGCCGCAAAAGGACTGGTGCAGCAAAAGGCGATCCGGTGCGGGGGTGGCGGCCCGCCAGGCGGCGATCACATCGCTTAAGAGGCGCGCATCGGCAGGGCGGTCGGTGATGATCCGGGTGCGCCCGTCATGAAAGGGGGCCCGCCGGAATGCCGCCAGGTCCAATTCCCTGAAAAGGACACGCCCGGCTGCCTGATCCAGATGTATGGGCATCCAGTGAGGGGGCGGCAGGGTGCCGCCCGTCTTGTGGTGTGTCATCAAGGCTACCGTTTTTTCCGCAGCCAGCCGGTGAAGCTGTAGCGATAGCGGTTGGCATAGGGCGCCACGGCGGAGACGCTGTGGCGTCGCGGTACGGTGAAAACGCTCAGGGCGTTGAAAAGGGGGCTTAACCCCGTGGCCCGTTGTGTCTCTTCGTCGTGGAAACAGAGCATCCCGCCGAAATCGATCCGCCAGTTAGGGGTCAGGGACAGCACATAGGCGGCCACCCTGTTCTTGCCCGCCACATCATCATCATGGGCGGTCAGGAAATCGCCGGGGCCGAAGCGGGTAAGCTGGCAATCGGCAAAGGCGATATCCGGTGCCTTGAGAAGGCGCCGCATGGTGGCCAGGAACCCGCTGGAATTGATCAGTTCGTGAACGGCCCGCAATTCCGGCGGGCAGACATGGGCTGCCAGCGCATCGTCTATGGGGAAGCTGTCGAAATGATAGCCAAAGCCACGGGCCGCCTGCGCGCAGGCGGCATGGTGAAGCTGCTGCCGTGTGGTGGTGTCCAGTGCCCTGCGTTGCTCGGCGGTGACGGTATAATGTGTGCCGTTCTGTTGAAGCGATGTGGTCCAGCCGTCAAAGGCGCGCACCCATTCATAGAGTCGCGCGGCCAAATCTGGCTCCAGCACATTGGTCCAGCGGGTTTTGCCTTCTCGCTCAATGGCGCTGTCCGGCGTCTGGGGGAAGGCATCTTTGCGCCAGCGGGGCTGAAGGGCCGCGATGGTATCTGCCGGCATGGGGCGCCTGTCCTTCAACTGTTCCGGGGCTGTCTTCAAGTGCCTGAACAGGCACCGTTTTATCGTGAGTGGAGAGGGCTATCATGACAGGGAAAAAAAGGTAAACACGGCTTATGGTTTAGGGGTGCTCCGGCGCGCCTGTCCCCCGCTGTGGGGACAGACCGGCCAGCCATCGCCGTGGACGGTGGCGCAGGGAGGGGCCAGCATGACGGCACAAAGCGATGCACTTGGCACGCCTGCAGGGGCGCGGCGGTTCGAGGCGCTGCTGGCGGCGCTCGTTTGCCTGACAGCCGTTAGTGTGGATATGAGCCTGCCCGCGCTGCCCAAGGTGACGGCGGCTTACGGCGTACCCTCGGCGCAGGGGGCGCTGGTGGTGGGCGTGTTCGTGGTGGGCTATGCGCTGGGCCAGTTCATCTGGGGGCCGCTGTCCGACGCGGTGGGCCGCCGTCCGGCCTTTCTGGGCGGCCTGCTGGTGTTCGCCGCGCTGGCCTTTCTGACGCCGCTGTCACCGGATTTCGACACGCTTCTGGCGGTGCGCTTCGTGCATGGCATGACCGGCGGCGTGGGGCCGGTGGTGGGCCGCGCAACCATTCGGGACATTGCCAGCGGTGCGCGCGCCGCATCGCTTCTGGCCAAGGTAACGGCCATTCTGGGCCTGGCGCCGCTTCTGGCGCCACTGGCGGGCAGTGGCATTCTGGCGGCCTTGCCCGACGGGGTGGACTGGCAGGCCACCTTCTGGAGCCTGGGAGTGTTTGCCTGTGGCCTGGCCGTGCTGGTCTGGCGCATCGCGCCGGAAACCGTGCCCGCCCACCGGCGCACAAGGCTGCGCATGAGCACTTTTCTGGCACCCTGGCCCGTGGCACGAAGCATGGCGGGCATGGCCGAGGTGCGCCGCGCCATGCTGCTGGTCGCCCTGCCGTTTGCGGGCTATTACGCCATTCTGACCGGCTCCCCCGCCTTGCTGGTGGATGTTTTCGGGTTTTCCGCCGATCTCTTTGGCCCGCTGTTCGCCTTTGTGGCCGTGTTCTGGTTCCTTGGGGCCACCGCGGCCCGGTTTCTGGTGCGCCATATGGCCGATGGCGTGCTGATGCGGGGCGCGGCGGCGCTGGTGCTGGGTGGTGGCGGGCTTGCCCTGTTCGCAAGTGTGTGGACCGACAGCCCCGCCTTCATCCCCATATGGACCGGTTTCGCCCTGTTCGTGGGGGGCGTGGGGGTGATGCTGCCGCTCGCCACGGCGCGGGCGCTGGCACCCTTTGCCGGGGCTGCCGGCTCCGCCGCGGCGGTGCTGGGGGCCACGCAGATGCTGGCCGGGGCGGGCGCGGCGGCGCTGGTGGCGATGCTGTATCAGGGCAGCCCGGTTTCGGTGGCCCTGATTCTCAGTGCATTGGGGTTGGCCTCGGCGGCATTGCTGCTGCGACGACCCTGACGTTTATCGATACAGCTTTTGAGGGATAAACGTATGGAAAAGCACCCGAAAAGGCCCGTGCTCTCTTGTTCGTGATCGGTTTGTGATCCATAGTTAATTCCAGATTAAGGATTGAATCATGCACGAGCAGAAGTCCTTTCACGCCACCAGCCCGGTCCACAGCGAAAGCCAGTGGAATGATGTCCTGCGTGATGTGTGCGGGCCGTTTGACAGCGACTTCCGCGACCGGGGGCGCGTGCGCGGTCATATCGGCGTCAAGCGGATGGGGCCGGCGGACATCGCCCATATCGCCTGTAATGCCCGGCGCATTACCAAGCGCCGTGCCCATCTGGGGCAGTCGTCCAGCGATTATTATTTTCTGGTTTTCCAGAAGGGCGGGCAGGCGCGGCTGGCCCAGAACGGACTGGAAGCCCATTTGCGGCCCGGCGATCTGACATTGATCGACAGTCGCTATCCGTCCCGGTTTTCTTATGACGAAACGAACGAGCAGCTTTCCCTGCATCTGCCGCTGCCCCTGGTGAGCGACTGGATGGGGACGGATCGTGTGCCCTGCGCCACGCCCATTCGCGGCGATACCGGGCTGGGGGCCATGCTGGCGGGCCATGTGCAGGCGTGCCACCGGCTGGGGGACACCATGAACCCGGCGGAGCAGAAAGTGGCGTTCGACATGGTGTTCCGCCTGTTGGAGGGCGTTGTCTCTGGACGGGATGCGGAAGGTGCCGCTGGCAGGCGCGGCGCGGTGGTGGGTGGCAGGCATCTGGAGCGGATCGCGGCCTATGTGCAGGAGCGCCTGAGCGACCCGGACCTGACGGTGGACCGCATCGCGGCGGAGAACAACATGTCCCGCCGCCAGCTTTATCGCCTGTTCGAGGAAACCGGCATGAGCCCGGCGGGGTGGCTGTGGCAGCAGCGTCTGAACCGGGCGCGGGCCATGCTGTGCGATCCGGCCATGAGCGACCGGTCGCTGACCGTGGTGGCGTTCGATTGCGGCTTTTCCGATGCCGCGCACTTTTCCCGTGCCTTCAAGGCGCGCTTCGGGGCCACGCCCAGCGCTTTTCGACAGGCCCGCCTGACCCGAAGTGCCTGAAGCGGGGTCGCCTGATCCGAAGTGCCGGGGGCGCCATGCCTGCCATACGCGGTGCAAAACGCGTTTTTGGCACGCTTAGCAAAGAAGCTGGCAAACCCAGACAAGCCGCCCCGGCCCGCGCCGCGTAGTGTGACACTGGCATGACAGACCGCGCCCCGGCAGGGGGTCGGCTGCGCGGCATCACTCATCAGGGGAGGGGGACCCATGCGTTGTAGCAATCAACCGTCTGCATCTCGTCGTTTGAAGGGGCGCACGCTTCTGGGCACCGCGCTTTCCGGTGTTCTGACCGGTGGCCTTGGCGGTCTTGCCGGGCTGGGGCTTGTGAGCGAGGCGGCCTCCGCGCAGGTGATGATGGACGAGATCACCGTCACCGCGCGCAAGCGCGAGGAAGGGTCGCAGGATGTGCCGGTCTCGGTAACGGCCCTTTCAGGTTCCGCGATCCGCGATCTGGGCTTCGAGGACAGCACCAGCATCGCCTCTCAGGTGCCCAACTTCAGTTTCGGTACGCCGGTGGGGGAGGGCAACAATCCCGGCTTTTCCCTGCGCGGTGTGGGGCTGAATGATTTCGGCGACGGCAATGAAAGCCCGGTGGCCATGTATGTGGATGGCACCTATCTGGGCACGCTGGCCGGTCAGACCATCCAGATCTTCGACGTGGAACGGGTGGAAGTGCTGCGCGGGCCGCAGGGCACGCTGTATGGCCGGAACGCCACCGCCGGGCTGGTGCACTTCATTTCCCGCAAGCCCACGCCCGAACTGGAAGGCTTCGCCAAGCTGGACGTGGCCGAGTTCGGCGAAGTGCGCTTCGAGGGCGGCATTGGCGGCCCGTTGAGCGATACGGTGCGCGGGCGGGTTTCCGGTGTCTATCAAAAGGACAATGGCTTCGTCACCAACCGGCTGGACCCGGATCAGGATGCCAACAATACGGATTTCTATTCCGTGCGCGGGCAGCTTGAATGGGCCCCCAGCGACACGGCGAATGTGCTGCTGATAGGCCATGCCGGGCAAGTGGACCAGTTCGCGCCCTATTATGACCATGTGGGCATTCTGGACGAAAATTTCGCCCCCTGTTCCAATGAGCGCATCCTCAATGACGAATGCCAGGACGTGACCGGCTACCGCGATGCGGACGGCGACATCTATACCGGGGACTTTGACCGCCAGGGCGTTCTGGAAGTGGATACAGCGGGCGTGTCCGCCACCGTGAATCTCACGCTGGGGGGTGTGGACCTTACCTCCATCACTGCCTGGGAAAGCGTGGAAAAACTGCACGAGGAAGACACCGATGTGGGCCCCAATCCCTATCTGGTGCCCACCTTTGGCGTGGATAGCGACCAGTTCAGCGAGGAATTGCGCCTGTCCGGTTCCACGCCGAAGCTGAACTGGGTGCTGGGGGCCTATTATTATACCGATGAAAAGGATGGCCGCGCCGATCTTCTGGTGAACAATGAACTGGATGACTTCCTGATCGATGTGGGCGCGGCGCCGCCGCCGAGCGTGGTGCCGGTGCTGCTGGACTATCGCGGGCTCTATACCATCGAGACCGAGAGCATCGCCCTGTTCGGCCAGGCGGATTATGCCATCACGCCCGATCTGGAACTGACCCTGGGACTGCGCTACACCGACGAGGAAAAGCGCATGGATTTCGAGAGCACCATCAATGGTGCCACCGGCCCCGGCACGGGCGGGGAGCGGAAGACATCCTTTGACGATGTATCCGGCAAGGTCGGGCTGACCTATAATGTCACGCCGGACAACATGTTGTTCGCCAGCGTGGCGCGGGGCTTCAAGTCCGGCGGTTTCAACGCCACTTTCATCTTCGACGAGGCGGGCTTCACCCCCTATGACAAGGAAACGCTCACCTCTTATGAGGTGGGGTCCAAGAACTCGATGTTCGGCGGACGGCTGCGGTTCAACCTGACCGGTTTTTATTATGATTATGAAGACAGTCAGGCGCTTTTGAACATCAATCTGGAAGGCGGCGGCGCCACCTCCATCCTGACCAATATTCCGCAGGTGGAAGTGTATGGCATGGAGGCCGAAGTGGTGGCCAATCCCTTCGAGGGGTTCGAGACCACGCTCGGCGCGGGCCTGATGGACAGCAAGGTGAAACGGGTTCTGCCGGGCAATGAAGACCTGCTGGGCAGCGAGCTGACCTTCGCCCCCAATGCCACGCTCAATGGCGTGTTCCGCTATTACCAGCCGATGGGGAACGCGGGCGAGTTGAGCTATCAGGTGGACTTCACCTATCAGAGCGAGCAGTTCTTCTCGCTGGATAACGATCCGTTGCTGTCACAGGATGGCTATTCCATCTGGAATGCCAGAATCACCTATGCCGGTGACAATGGGCGCTACAAGGTGTCGGCCTTTGTCAACAATCTGTTCGACAAGGAATACACCACCTTCAAGTTCCCCTTCTTCGAGGACGGGTTCTTTCAGCAGATGATCGGTCATCCGCAGTGGTTTGGCGGCTCGATCGAGTTTAACTTCTAGTCAGTGGCTCTTTGCCAGGGAGACCGACCCATGCCGGATAGCAATGAACCCGTTACCGAAGCCCCCATCAGCCCGGCGGTGCGCGCCTTTCTGGATGCCGGGCAGGGCCTTCTGATCGGGGGTGAATGGCTGGCCGCCGCCGACGGCGCCATGCTGGAAACCCCGAACCCCGCCACCGGGGCCATGCTTGCCCGTGTTCCCCGTGGCGGCGCCGCGGACGTGGACAAAGCGGCCCGTGCCGCCCGCCGCGCCTTCGAGGACGGCGCCTGGCCGGCCCTGATGCCCGCCGAGCGGGAACGGCTGATCCTGAAGCTGGCCGACCTGGTGGAGACCCATGCCGACACGCTGGCGGAACTGGAAAGCCTGGACAATGGCAAGGCCAAGGGGCTCGCCCGCGCCGTCGATGTGGCGGGGGCCGTCAATTATCTGCGCTATATGGCGGGCTTTGCCACCAAGATCGAGGGCAGGTCCATTCAGCCGTCCATCAATGCGATCCCGAACGCGAAATTCCACGCCTATACCACGCCGGAGCCGGTGGGCGTGGTGGGCCAGATCATTCCGTGGAACTTCCCCTTCCTGATGGCGATCTGGAAGCTGGCACCGGCGCTGGCCTGCGGCTGCACCTGCGTTCTGAAACCGGCGGAGGAAACCCCGCTGACCGCGCTCTATCTGGGCAAGCTGGTCGGCGAGGCGGGCTTTCCGCCTGGCGTGGTGAATGTGATCACCGGCCTTGGTACCGAGGCGGGCGCGGCGATCACCGAACACCCGGAGATCGACAAGGTGGCCTTCACCGGCTCCACGGAAGTGGGCAAGATCATCAACCGCACCGCCACGGAGAGCATGAAGCGCGTCAGCCTGGAACTGGGCGGCAAAAGCCCCGTGGTGATCATGGACGATGTGGACCTGAAAACGGCGGTCAAGGGCGCCGCCATGGCGAGTTTCTTCAACCATGGCCAGGTTTGCACCGCCGGATCGCGGCTCTATATCCATGAAAGGATTTATGATGATGTGATCGCCGGACTCGCGGAAGCGGCCAGGGGCATGACGCTTGGCTCCGGTCTGGATCCCAAGGCGGACATGGGGCCGCTGGTGTCCGAGGCGCAGCAGAAGCGGGTTCTCGATTACATCGAAGCCGGGCGCGGTGAGGGCGCGGAAATCGTCGCTGGCGGCAACCGCCCCGACCGCCCCGGCTTTTTCGTGGAGCCCACCGTGTTCGCGGCCTGCAAGGGGACCATGCGCATCGTGCGGGAGGAAATCTTCGGCCCCGTGGTGGCGGCGGAAAGTTTCGCGGATGCGGACGAGGCGGTGGCAAAGGCAAATGACTGCGCCTATGGCCTGGCCGCCAGCGTGTGGACGAACAATCTGAGCAATGCCCACCGCCTTACCAGCCGGATCAAGGCGGGCACGGTCTGGGTGAACTGTCATAATCTGGTGGATGCCAGCCTGCCCTTTGGCGGCATGAAGCAATCCGGTTTCGGGCGCGAGCACGGCGCGGAGGCGATCCGCCTCTACACCGAACTCAAAACCACCCTGATGGCGCTATAGGCGGGGAGAGAGCGATGAAGACAGCCTTCAGACACATGGCACCGGGCCTTGTCGCCTGGGCGGCCCTGTTCATGCCGGGGGCCGCCACGGCCCAGGACCGGCCCGCCCCGCTGCCGGTGGAGGATCTGACGGTGGAGACCATGCCCGAACAGGCGGGTGCCCACCATTTCTGGGTCAATGACGTGTCCTTCACGCGGATGCTGGATGGCCGCGCCTATCTGGTGGACGGTGACACGGGCCGGTTCGAGGGCATGGTGAGCGCCGGCTACGGCCACGGCTTCCTGCTGATCCCGGACTCCGCCGATCGCTTTTACATCCCGGAGACCTATTACAGCCGGGGCACGCGGGGCGAACGGACGGACGTGCTGACCGAATACAGCTTCACCGATCTGGCCCCGGTGGATGAAACCGTGCTGCCGCCGCGTGTTTTCTCCGGCCTGCCCTTTATTGGCAACTACGCCCTGCTGGACGGGGACCGCCACGCGGCCATCTATAATTTCACACCGGGCCAGAGCGTATCCATCGTGGACGTGGCCGCCGGTGAAATGGTGCGGGAAGTGGACATTCCCGGCTGCGCCATGATCTTTCCCAGCGGCCCGAAACGCTTTCACAGCCTGTGCGGCGATGGCGCTTTCATGACCGTCACGCTGAAGGGCGACGACCTGACAGCCGAACTGGAACACCATGATCCCTTCTTCGACCCGGACAGTTCCGCGCGCCTGTTCGAAAAGGCGGTGCGGGTGGATGATACATGGCTGTTTTCCACCTATGACAGCCACATTCATCCCGTGGACATGGCCAGCGGCACGCCGGAGCCCGGTCAGCGCTGGTCCCTTCTGACGGACAGCGAGCGCGACGCGGGCTGGCGCATTGGCGGCATTCAGCCGCTGGCGGTCAGCACGGCGGTGGGGCGGCTTTATGCCCTGATGCACAAGGGCGGGCCGAACACCCACAAGAACCCCGGCACCCATGTGTGGGTCTATGATCTGCACAGCCGGGAAAAGGTGGCGACCATCGCGCTGAGCCCCATGGCCACATCCATGGCGGTGTCGAACGATGCCGACCCGGTGCTGGCCACGGCGCTGTTCGGGATGCCGGAAGTGCATGTCTATGACGCGGTGAGCGGCGACATGGTCCGCAAGATCGAGCATATCGGCGATACCATCAGCTATCTTCAGGCGGCCCGGCCATGAGCGGCGCCCTTGCCAGCGTGGCCGTGGACCCGGCCCTGGTGCTGATCGCGGGGCTGGCGGTGGCGGCGCTGTTCGCCGTCGCGGCCTGGCACAAGGCCAGCGATCCGGTGCGCTTTGAAGGCGTGCTACAGGGCTATGGCGTGGCCTCCGCGCGTGGCCGCTGGCTGCTGGCGCGCCTGCTTCCCGCCGTGGAGGCGCTGGTGCCCGTGCTGCTGGTCTGGCGGCCCGGCCCCGGCTTTGCTTTGGGCGCGGGCCTGTTCGCCCTTTTTGGCGTTGCCATGGCGGCGGCGCTGGTTCAGGGCAGGCGCGATCTGGATTGCGGCTGCGGTGGCCCCATGGCGCGGCAAACCGTTGGCTGGGGGCTGGTGGCGCGCAATGCCATATTGACCGTGATCGCCGGGGCCATGGCGGTTCTGCCGGTGGTGGATCGCGGGCTGACCCCCTGGGATGCGGGGCTGGCCCTGTTGGTTCTCGGCGCGCTCTGGTCCCTGTCGCTGGCGGCGGGCGGCCTTGCGGGCAATGCCGGGCGGCTGAAGCGCCTGCGTGCCCTGGATGTTTGAGGAAGGACACCACCCATGACCATCACCCTGATCCTGTCCAATGTGCTGCTGTGGCTGGCGGTGATCGCGCTTGGCGCGGTCGTGTTCGCTCTGACCCGGCAGATCGGCGTGCTGTATGAACGGGTGGCCCCGGCGGGCGCCCTGATGACGGGCGCCGGGCTGAAAACCGGTGAGCGCGCGCCCGAAATCACCGTGGAGGACATGGACGGCGACACCCGCACGGTGGGCGCCCCGCGCGCCGATGGCCGGTCCACGCTGGTGTTTTTCCTGTCGCCGTCCTGCCCGATCTGCGAAAGCCTGCTGCCGGTGCTGCGCCATATCGAAAAGGAGGAGCGCGGCTGGCTGGACATCCTGATCGCCTCGGACGGGGAGGGCGACCATGCCGGGTTTCGCCGCGCCAAGGGGCTGACGGACCTGCCTTATCTGGTGTCCACCCGGCTGGGGCTGGCCTATCAGGTGTCCAAGCTGCCCTTCGCGGCGCTGATCGATGACAAGGGCGTGCTGACCGCCTTCGGCCTGACCAACAGCCGGGAGCATCTGGAAAGCCTGTTTGAAGCCAAGGCCCGCAATGTGGCGAGCCTTCAGGACTATATGAAAGCGGAAGGCCGCAGCGCCTGAAGCGCGGAGCCTTTCAGACGAGGGAGCGGATATGGCCTGGTTTGATACATGGATGGAAAAAGCGGCCCGCGGCACGGCGCGGGGCCTGTCGCGACGGCACTTTCTCAGCCGGCTGGGCAGCGCGCTGGTGGGTGTGGGCCTGCTGCCGCTTCTGCCGATTTCCCGCCTGGCGCCCGCGGGCGCGGCGGACCCCGGCGGCGGGGCGGAAGGCGACCCGCAATCCTGTGACTATTGGCGCTATTGCGGGGTGGATGGGTTTCTCTGCTCCTGTTGCGGGGGCAGCCAGAACACCTGCCCGCCGGGCACGGAACCGTCGCCCATCACCTGGCTCGGCACCTGCCACAACCCTGCTGACGGGCGCGATTATGTGATCTCCTATAATGACTGCTGCGGCAAAAGCGCCTGTGGCCGCTGCGAATGTTACCGCAGCGAGGGCGACCGCCCGATCTATCGGCCCAGCCTGTCCAACGATATCAACTGGTGCCTGGGCACGGAGTCGGTGGTCTATAACTGCTCCACGGCGGTGGTCGTCGGGGTGGCGGATGACAACGGTTAGGCGCGCTGTGGGGATCGGGCTGCTGGCGGGACTGATGGGCCTGCCCGCCACAGCCCTGCCGCCCGCCATCAATTACAAGCTGGAATGCATGGGTTGCCACCGGCCCGACGGCAGCGGCATGGGCGACAAGGTGCCTTCGCTCCGGGGCGACATGGCGCGCTTTCTGGGCGTGGAAGGGGGCCGCGCCTTTCTGGTGCGGGTGCCCGGCACGGCGCAAAGCCCGCTGAATGACGCGGATACCGCCGACTTGCTGAACTGGATGCTCCGGCGCTTCAGTGCCGAGACCCTGCCCGACGATTTCACCCCCTTCACGGCCACGGAAGTGGGCCGCTACCGCGCCGCGCCACTGACCGAGGTGAAAAAGACCCGCCAAGCCCTGATGGACAAGATCGAGCGGCTTGAAAATAGGGGTCATTAGGTTTGCCGCTCACGCCTGGCCGCTTGCGCGGCCCGGCTTTGTTTCCGCTCACGCAAGCGCGCTGTCGCGCGCGCTCCGCTAGGGCGCCGCACTTGCGGCGGGCCACGCTTGTGGCCTCCGGTGCTGCCGTGAGCAGCACCGGTAGAGGCAACGCTGGTGCGGGTGGGGATGGGTTTGTTTTCCGCTCACGCAAGCGTGCTACGCACGCGCTCCGCTGGGGCGCCGCACTGGCGGCGGGCCACGCTTGTGGCTTCCGGCGCTGCCGTGGGCAGCACCGGTAGAGGCAACGCTGGTGTGGGTGGGGATGGGTTTGTTTTCCGCTCACGCAAGCGCGCTGTCGCGCGCGCTCCGCTAGGGCGCCGCACTTGCGGCGGGCCACGCTTGTGGCCTCCGGCGCTGCCGTGGGCAGCACCGGTAGAGGCAATGTTGGTGCGGTCACGGCTGTCGGATAGGTCGGTGTTTGTGTGGGGCGGTGTGGCCTTGCTTGATCCCATGGGCGTGCTGGTCTACACCACCGGCAAGATGGCTCCGCCCTGCCAGCGGGGCTCCGGCTGACAAAAGGGCGCCGATTGCCCGGAAGGAAAAGACCGCCATGACCGATGCCAAACGGGTGATGATCACCAGTGCGCTGCCTTATATCAACGGGATCAAGCATATCGGCAATCTGGTGGGGTCCATGCTGCCCGCGGATGTGTATGCCCGCTATCTGCGCCAGACCGGGCGGGAGGTGATCTATATCTGCGCCACGGACGAGCACGGCACACCGGCGGAACTGGCGGCGCGGGAAGCGGGGCAGGATGTGGCCGACTATTGCGCCGAGCAGCATCAGGTGCAGAAAGACATCTATGAAGGCTTTCACATCGCCTTTGATCATTTTGGCCGGTCCAGCAACCCGTCCAACCATGATCTGACCCAGCATTTCTGCACCCGGCTGGCGGAAAACGGCCTGATCGAGGAACACAGCATCCGCCAGCTTTATTCCCCCGCGGATGACCGCTATCTGCCCGATCGCTATGTGGAGGGCACCTGCCCCCATTGCGGCTATGAAAAAGCGCGCGGCGATCAGTGCGAAAGCTGCACCCGCGTGCTGGAACCGGCGGACCTGGTGACCCCGCGTTCCGCCATTTCCGGCAGCACCGATCTGGAAGTGCGGGAAACCAAGCACCTGTTCCTGAAGCAGTCCGCCATGGCCGACCGGCTGCGCCAGTGGATCGACAGCCACGGGGACTGGCCGCATCTGGTCACATCCATCGCCTATAAATGGCTGGACGAGGGCATCCGGGACCGGGGCATCACCCGTGATCTGAGCTGGGGCGTGCCGGTGAACCGGCCCGGATTCGAGGGCAAGGTATTCTATGTGTGGTTCGATGCCCCCATCGCCTATATCGCCGCCACCCGCGACTGGGCGGAGCAGGACCCCGCCAGGCGGGACTGGAAAAGCTGGTGGTATGACGCGGACGAAACCGTCCACTATGTGCAGTTCATGGCCAAGGACAACATCCCCTTCCATACCATTTCCTTCCCCGCCACCTGCATGGGCAGCGGCGAGCCGTGGAAGCTGGTGGATCAGCTCAAGGGGTTCAACTGGCTGACCTATTATGGCGGCAAGTTTTCCACCAGTTCCAAGCGCGGCATCTTCACCGATCAGGCGCTTGAGGAATTTCCCGCCGACCAGTGGCGCTACTGGCTGATGGCCAATGCCCCGGAAGGCGGGGACAGTTCCTTCACCTTTGACCGGTTCGCCGATCAGGTGAACAAGGATTTGGCCCATGTGCTGGGCAATTTCGTCAACCGGTCCATGAAGTTCTGCGCCAAGAAATTCGGCGAGCAGGTGCCGGAAGCCGCCGCCTTCGGCGCGGCGGAAGAGGCGCTGGTGCAGGAATTGGAGCCGCTGATCGCCGATTATCGCAAACATATGGACGCCATGGAGTTCCGCAAGGCCATGGCGGCCCTGCGTGCCATCTGGGCGGCGGGCAATGGCTATCTGACCGAGGCCGCGCCCTGGACTACGGTGAAGACGGACGAGGCCGCCGCGAAGACCGCCATCAATGTGGCGCTCAATCTGGCGCGGCTGTTTGCCGTGCTCAGCCACCCGGTGATTCCCGGTGCCAGCGCCACCATCCGCGCCGCGTTCGGGGAAGGGGAGGCCAGCGATACGGGCACGCCGCCGCTGCTGCCGGAAGGTGTCCGCCCGGCCCTGTCCGCCCTGCCGGCGGGCACGCCCTTCACCCCCATTCCGCCTCTGTTCCAGCCTATTGACGGGGACCGCGTGGCCCAGTTGACGGAAAAATACGGCGCCCCGGAGGCGGGCTGACCCCCACAGGGCGGGGGCCGCATTTCCCCCTTGCCCTTTCCGGCCTGTCCTGCCACACAGGAAAAAGACGGTGCCCCCGCATGGGGGCTAAGAGGAAACGCGGTGCGGGGGCTGCCCCAAATCCGCGACTGTGCCCGCAACTGTAAGCGGCAAGCCGGTGTCCATCTGTGCCACTGATCGCATGATCGGGAAGGCGGACCCCCGGCGATGACCCGCAAGTCAGGAAGCCTGCCGTCGCGTCGCCTGAGCCCTGGGGCGGGAATACCCCGTGGGCGCGGACCAACCGTTTTGGCGACAGAAGACAACACTGTTGCCGGAACGGGGAGACGAAATTCCCCCGTAAAGGCTGACTTTATGAACAGGGCGGGCGCCCCGCGTGCCTGCCATTGGGGGATATATGATCAATCGCACCGCGCCTGTGAGCGCACTTCTGTTTGCCGCCGCCCTGCCTGCCGGTGTGGCGGCGGAAGGCCCTGAAACCATCCAGATCACGGCCACCCGCGCACCCCGGCTGATCAGCGAGGTGGCGAGTCCGGTGACCGTCATCACCGGCGAAGACCTTGAAAAAGCCCGGATTTTCCGCGTTGCCGATGCGCTCAAGGGCGTGGCGGGGCTGTCCATTGCCCGCGCGGGCGGCGTGGGCGGCCAGACCCAGCTACGCCTGCGCGGCGGGGAGGCCAACCACACCCTGATTCTGATCGACGGCGTGGAAATGAACGATCCCGCCGCCTCGGACGAGGTGCAGCTTGAGCACCTGACCGTGGCCGAGATCGAGCGTATCGAAGTGGTGCGCGGCCCCATGTCCGCCGCCTGGGGCAGCGAGGCGCTTTCCGGTGTCATTAATATCATCACCAAAAAGGGCGCCGGTGCGCCCAGTCTGTCCGCCAGCACCGAGGGCGGCTCTTTCGGCACCGTGCGCGGCCAGCTTGGCCTTGGCGCGGGCGGCACCCTTGGCGACGGGCGCCGCTGGCACCTGCGCGGCGGGCTGACTGCCAGCGACAGCACCGGCACCAATGTGAGCCGCAGCGGGGCGGAAAATGACGGCTATGACAATCTGACCGCCAATCTGCGGGGCGGGCTGGATCTTTGGGGCGCGGTGACGCTGGACATGAGCGCCCGCCATGTGGATACCCGCAATGAATTCGACCCCGTGGGCGCGGACGGCCTGCCGGTGGACGGGGACCGGGTGTCCAAAACGGAAAAGACCTATCTGAGCGGGCGCCTGACGGGTCGCTTTCTGGCTGACCGGCTGACTGTGAACGCCAAGGCCACTTTTCTGGACAGTGCGCTGGACAATTTCGCGGATGGCGCCCCCAATGGCAGCACCGGGGCCGAGGAACTGAACCTGGCCCTTGAAGGCACGCTGCGGATCAACGGGCGCCACACCCTTCATGCGGGTCTGGAGCGGGAGGAGACCGACTTCACCCAGGCCGGGGCGGCCAGCCCCTTCGGCGATCCGAACCAGCGCCAGAGCCTGAACAATACCGCCTTTTTCGCCGACTGGAGCGGCCGCCCGCTGGACGGGGTGAGCCTGAATGCGGGTCTGCGCCACGACGATAACAGCGCCTTTGAGGACGTGACCACCTTCCGGCTGGGCGCGGCCTGGCGGCTGGCCCACAGCGGTACCCGGTTTTTCGCCAATCTGTCGCGCGGGCAGAAGGCCCCTACCTTCATCGAACGTTTCGGCTTCTTTCCCGACAATTTCATCGGCAACCCGGACCTGGAACCGGAGCGCAATCTGTCCGTGGAAGCGGGGCTGGAGCAGAGCCTGTGGGGCGACCGGCTGAGCCTGACCGTGACCGGCTTTTCCACCCGGCTGAAGAACGAGATCGACGGCTTTGCCTTCGACCCCGGCTCCGGCCTGTTCACGGCACGCAACCGGGACGGCAAGTCCAAACGCGAAGGGGTGGAAGCGCGTCTTGTGGCCCGGTTCAGCGATACGATCACCGGCCAGGCCAATTATGCATTCGTGGCCAGCCGCACGCCCGACGGCAGCCGGGAACAGCGCCGCCCCCGGCACACCGCCCATGGGCAACTGGACTGGCAGGTGACACCCCGCCTGGGTCTGTCCCTGACCGGTGATTATACGGGCACCGCGCTGGACACGCTGTTTCCCGCCTTCCCCGAACCGGCCCGCACCGTGGCGCTGGATGATTATCTGCTGGTGCGTATCGCCGGGCGTTACAGTATAACCGATCGCGTGCGTGTCACGGGCCGGATTGAAAACCTGCTCGATGAACGCTATGAGGATGTGATCGGGTTTCAGGCACCGGGCCTTGCCGCCTATGCCGGTCTGGCCGTGGACTTCTAACCCCGCTGGAGGATGTTATGCAGACGTTTCTGACCCTTTTCGCCTTTGTGGGCCGCCTGATCCCGCATCCATGGAATATTTCCCCGGTGGGGGCCAGTGGCCTTTTCGCCGGTGCCCATCTGCCGCTGTGGCGGGCCTGGCTGGTGCCGGTGCTGCCCATGCTGATGGCCGATCTGCTGCTGGGCTTTTATGACTGGCAGTCCATGGCTTTTGTGTATGCCGGTTTCGCGGCGAGCGTGCTGGTGGGCCGGCTGATGCTGGCCCGCGCGCAAAAGCCGGGCCGGGTGGCCGCCGCCGTGGCGGTGAATGCGGCGCTGTTCTTCCTGCTGTCCAATCTGGGGCCGGTGCTGGCGGGCTTCTATCCGCTGACCGGGGAAGGCATCCTGGCCGCCTATGTGGCGGGCCTGCCCTTCCTGGCCGCCAGCCTGATCGGGGACGGGGCCTATGCGGTGGTGCTGTTCGGCGGCTATGCGCTGGCCCGCGATCGTGGCTGGCTGCTCGCCCGTGCCGTTCAGCGCCGCGGGGTGTAAGCCCATGTGGAAGAAGGCCCTGATCGGTCTGGGTCTTGGCCTCGGCGCGTTGGCGCTGGGGCTTTTTCTTTTCTGGCCGGACAAGTGGGTGGTACGCGGCCCGGCGCTGGACATGCTCACCGGCGAACAGGTGGCGGCGCCCGACCGGGAGACCATTAATGACCGCTTCACCCTGCCGGACGGTTTCGCCATGGGTGTTTTTGCCGCGGACGTGCCCCATGCCCGCATGATGCGGGTGACCGGGGCGGGGGATGTGCTGGTTTCATCCATGCGGGAAGGGCGGGTGATCCTGCTGCACCGGGACGACGACGGCGATGGCCGCGCCGACGGGCGCACCGTCCTGTTTGACGGGCTGGACGTGCCCCACGGCCTCGCGCTCAGGGATGGCATGGTCTATGTGGCCGAAACCGACCGGGTGAGCCGCGCGCCCTTCGATGCGGACGCCCGCACCGCCGGGGCGCTGGAGCCGATCATCACCGGCCTGCCGGGCGGCGGCAATCACCGCACCCGCACCATCGGCTTTTCCCCGGATGGCTGGCTGCACATCACTGTGGGGTCGAGCTGCAATGTGTGCCGGGAAGACCACCGCTATCGCGCCACCATGCTGCGCGCGCGAGCCGATGGCAGCGACCTTGAAATTTTCGCCATCGGCCTGCGCAACACGGTGGGGTTCGATTGGCAGCCGCGCACGGGCAGGCTTTTCGGTACCGACAATGGCCGCGACCTGCTGGGCGACACCATCCCCACCGACGAGCTGAACCATATTGTGCGCGGCGGCTTTTACGGCTGGCCGGTGGCCTTTGGCAACCGGATGCCGGACCCGGACATGGGCCGGGGTGCGGCGGATCGCATCGCGCAATCCCTGCCGCCCGCGCACGGTTTCGGCGCGCACCGGGCGCCGCTGGGGATGCGCTTTCTGGCCGGTACCGCGGCGCCGGACGGCTATCAGGGCGCGGCGCTGGTGGCGCTTCACGGCAGTTGGAACAGCAGCGTTCTGGTGGGCTACAAGCTGGTCAGCCTGCACTGGCAGGGGGACGCGGTGACATCCAGGGATTTCCTGACCGGGTTCGAGCGGGACGGGGAGGTGATCGGCCGCCCGGTGGATGTGGCGCTGGGCGGTGATGGCACGATCTATGTGAGCGATGATTATGCCGGGGCCGTGTATGCCATTCGCCGGGGTGACGGGGCGGCGGGCGATGCCCTGCCGGCGCGGGCTCAGGGTGAGACTGCGGACGGCCCGCGGCTTGATGATCTTGATCCGGCTGAGAAGACCGCCGCCCTTGCCAAGGGGGCGCTGGTGTTCGCCACGGGCGGCTGCGCGCGCTGCCATGTGCAGGCTGCCGCGCCGGAAGGGGCCCATGTCACGCCCCTGAAAGGGTTGAAGGCGCGCTATGACCTGCCGGAGATGATCGCGCTTTTGAAAAACCCGCCGCAGCCGATGCCCGTGCCACAGCTCACACAGGCTGAACGAAAGGCGCTGGCGGTTTATCTGTTGGATCAGGCGGGCCGTTAGCAAAAAAGGGCCACAGCTCACACAGGCTGAACGAAAGGCGCTGGCGGTTTATCTGCTGGATCAGGCGGGCCGTTAGCAAAAAAGGGCCACAGCTCACACAGGCTGAACGAAAGGCGCTGGCGGTTTATCTGTTGGATCAGGCGGGCCGTTAGCAAAAAAGCGCCGCCTGAGTCGGGCGGCGCCCCTGCCGGGCCGTGGCTGGGGCCGCGCCGGCCTTCGCTTCAGCTTGTGGGCGCTTCGCTTTCGGCCTTAGGGGTTATGTCGGCCTTCGGAGCCACGTCGGCGCGGGGCACCAGCGCGCGATAGGCGTGCCAGCTTGCGTGGCCCACCAGCGGGAAAACCAGGATCATGCCCAGAAACAGCGTGGCGATGCCAAAGGCGGTAAAGAGCGCGATCAGCCATGCCCACAGCATCATGGGCCAGAAATTTTCCTTCACGGCCCGGATGGAGGTGATCACCGCGGTCATGAAATCCACATCGCGGCGGAACAGCAGCGGCACGGAAATCACCGATACCGCATAGACCGCCAGCGCGATGCCAGCCCCCACAATGGTGCCCACCACCAGCATGGTGGCGCCTTCCACGCTGAACAGAAGCTCCGGTACGAACTGGTCGATGGGGGGAAAGGTCTTCATGCCGAAAAACAGGGCATAGATCAGCGTTGCCAGCCGCACCCAGGCCAGGAACATGAACATCAAGGTCAGCCCCATATAGGCCATCTGCATGGTGAAGGCTCGCTTGACGAACAGCATTTCCTTCGCCGTAATGCCCTGGCCTTCTTCCAGGCGGCGGCTGGCTTCATACAGGCCCACGGCGACCATCGGCCCCACCAGCATGAACCCGCCCCCCAGCACCAGCACAAGGGCCGCCATTTCCAGTTCCAGCAGGGCGAAAAACAAGGCCAGCGAGATGCCGGAGAACAGCACGCCATAGGTCAGGCTGAGCCGGGCATTGGCGCGCAGATCCCGCCATCCCGCGGACAGCCAGCGCCACGGATCTTCCGGCGTGATCCGGTTCAGACCGGGCCCGGTGACGACGGTTGAGAAGCGGTCACTGTGGGTTGGCTTGTCGGATGTCAGGTCCATTGCTGTTCTCCCCCCAAAAAAGCAAATCCGCGTCCATCTATGGGGCAGCCTAACAGAAATCGCCTTGCGATGGATCAAAAACCGTGACAGCCACCGCGCATGATCGACCCCATGCGCGGCTCACGCACGGCCCATGTGTGGCCCAAGGGGCGGCGGGGTGGTTGCCGCCTTGTTTTTCGCCCCGGCCCGCTCAGTCGGGTCAGTCGATTTTCGAATAATCGCTGAGAAAGCCGTCCACGTCCGTGCGCAGGGTCTGGGCGGTCTGTTCCAGCTTTTCGATGGCCGACAGCACATCCGCCGCGGCGGCGCTGGCCTGATCGGCGCCGCCGGTCACCTGTTCCAGGCCGGATGCCACCTCGTCGCTGCCCTGCTGGGTCACGGTGGCGGCCCGGCTCAACTGATCGGTGGCGGAATACTGCTCCTGAATGGTGCCCACCACCCGGCGCAGCACCCCGGCCAGTTCGGTCATCTGCTCGTCGGCGGTGGTGATGGCCTTGCGCACCTCTTCCGAGACGTTTTGCATCGCCTTGACCTGGGTGGAAATGTCGGCTGTGGCGTTGGCGGTCTGGCTGGCGAGCGATTTCACCTCCCCCGCCACCACGGCAAAGCCCTTGCCCGCATCGCCCGCGCGGGCGGCCTCAATGGTGGCGTTCAGCGCCAGCATGTTGGTCTGTTCGGCGATGTCGTCGATCAGTTCCACCACGGCACCGATCTTGCCGGATGCCTCGGTCAGTTTTTCCACCGTGGTGGCGCCGCGCCTGGAGGCTTCGGATGCTTCGCTGGACAGCGAATCCGCCTGTTCCATATGCTCGGTGATGGACTGCATGGCCTGGGTGAAGCCCTCCACCGCATCTTTCATGCCGCTCGCTTCGCTTTGCATTTCCGAGGATGTGCGTGACACGCGGGTCACCTGTTCCTGCGTGCTCTGGGCGCTTTCGGCCATGTCGTCGGCGGTCTGGCGCATGTCGGTGGATGCGCTTTCCATATTGCCTACGCTGGTCAGGATGCGGTTTTCAAAGTCCCGCACCAGTTCTTCCAACTGGTCGGCGCGGGCCTGGCGGCGCTCGGCGGCCTCTTCCCGCTCGGCCACGCGGCGGCGCTCTTCCTCGGCGGCGCGGGCGGATTCCTCCGCCTGCTTTTCCTGCTGGCGGCGGGTTTCCTCGGCCAGGCTTTCCGTTTCCACCATGGCGTCGCGGAACACCACCACCGTCTTGGCCATGGCACCGATTTCATCGCCGCGGCCCTGGTGGGGGATGGACTGTTTCTTGTCCCCGCCCGCAATGGCACGCATGGCGCCGGTGATGTCCTCCACCGGCTGGGCGATCCGCCGCCCGGTCAGGCGGCTCAGGGCGATGGCCAGCAGGATGGCGAGGATGGCGGCGATGCCCAGCGAAACCTTTTGGCTGAAGAAGGCATCGCGCATGGCCGCTTCGGCCTGTGCCTGCTTGGCTTCCTGATGCTCGATCAGGTCGGCGATGGTGAAGAGCACGGTTTCCAGATATTCATACGCCTTGCCCTCGGTCTCATAGGCGATGGCCTTGTCGATATTGCCCTCCTCGCCGGACATGGCGAGTCGCATCTGCTCGCTATAGACCTTTTCCTTCAGGGTCTCGAAGGCGTCCCGCACCTTTCGGCCCATTGCGACGCCCTTTTCGTCGCCTTCGATGAGCTGCATGAATTTGCGGAAATTCTTCTGATAGCGCACGTCGGTATCTTCATAGACCTGCACCAGAAAATCGTTCTGGGTCAGCATGATGCCGCGCACTAGGCCGTTGATGTCCACCATGTCCGCATGGGCCGAACGCAGCGCGATGGTGGCCCGGTACTGGGTGCTGGCGCGCTCGGTGGCGGACTCGGCCATCAGGGTCTCTATGAAGGTGACAAGGATGAACAGCATGAACACCGCCATCACCGCACCCTGGCCCACGGCCACCTTGTGGGTCATTTTCAGGTCCGCGAACCAGCCTTCGAATCGGTCCTTGATTGATGCCACCTTGGCCCCCTTGCTTTTTGTATGCTGCCCTGTCCCGCGCCGCTTTTGCCTGTATTGCCCGCGCGACCCCCGCTTGCCCGCCCGTGTATCTTGAGGAAGGGCGGGCTGGCGTTGGTGTTGCCGGATTTCGACCGGTAGCCTTTCATCTTCCTAGCGCGATGACAGGTCCGCGCCAAGATTCTTCTGGGGACGGGTTAACCATGTGCCCTCGGCAGACTCGCCATGCCAGCGACAGTGTTCCGCATCGCCGCCATTTGCGCAGAACACGTTTTCGTGAACATCGGGTGACCCCGCGCAGCCACCTTTGCGACGCTTTGGCGCAGGGAACCTTCATGGCCTTTGACCTGGATCAACCCGGCTGGCACTCTGTCTTGGCAGAAAGCGGTCTGGAATGAAGAAAAAGACCGTGCGGGCCGCACAGCCGCCTGCATCAAGGGATGAAGCAACACCATTTGGGGAAACGCACATGGCGACCAATCTGACGGCTGAGCCGGGTTCCGGTATGCGGCCTGCTGGCGTGGTGATGATGGCACTGTTCGCGGCGCTCGCGCTGGGCAGCCTTTTCGTTGCCGCGGGGGCCTATGATGCCACCATGGAATTTCACGCGCTGGTTTTCGCCATCTTTTTTATCGGCGGCATTTTGTGGATCGGCAGGGACGCCCAGACCGCGCCGGAGCAGGGCTATGCCATGCAGGTGGTGCGCCACGGCGTGGTTGCTTCTGTTTTCTGGGGCATTGCCGGGTTCGCGGCGGGTACGCTGATCGCTTTTCAGCTTGCCTATCCGGCGCTCAACTTTGATACGAGCTGGTTCAATTTTGGCCGCATGAGACCGCTGCACACCAGCGCGGTAATTTTCGCCTTTGGCGGCAATGTGCTGATCACCACCAGTTTTTACGTGTTGCAGAAAACCACCAAGGCGCGGCTTTGGGGCGGCAATCTTGCCTGGTTCGTGTTCTGGGGCTATCAGCTTTTCATCGTGCTGGCGGCCACGGGCTATCTGATGGGGACCACCCAGTCCCGCGAATATGCCGAGCCCGAATGGTATGTGGATATCTGGCTGACCCTTGTGTGGGTCGCCTATCTGGTGGTCTTCATGGGAACGCTGGCCCGCCGGCACGAGCCGCACATCTATGTGGCCAACTGGTTCTATCTGGCCTTCATCGTCACCATTGCCATGCTGCATCTGATCAACAATCTGGCGGTGCCGGTCAGCATCTATTCCAGCAAGTCGATCGCGCTGTTTTCCGGCCTTCAGGACGCCCTGATCCAGTGGTGGTACGGCCATAACGCGGTGGGCTTCTTCCTGACCGCCGGTTTCCTGGGCATCATGTATTATTTCGTGCCCAAGCAGGCGGAGCGGCCCGTTTACAGCTATCGACTGTCCATCATTCACTTCTGGTCGCTGATCTTCCTGTATATCTGGGCGGGCCCGCACCACCTGCACTATACCGCGCTGCCGGACTGGTCGCAGACGCTGGGCATGGTGTTTTCCGTCATGCTCTGGATGCCAAGCTGGGGCGGCATGATCAACGGCCTGATGACCCTGTCCGGCGCCTGGGACAAGCTGAGGACCGATCCGATCATCCGTATGCTGGTGGTGTCGGTGGCCTTTTACGGCATGTCCACCTTTGAAGGCCCGCTGATGTCGGTGAAGGCGGTGAACTCGCTGTCCCACTATACGGACTGGACCGTGGGTCATGTGCATTCCGGCGCGCTGGGCTGGGTTGGCTTTGTCAGCTTCGGGGCGCTGTACTGCCTGGCCATGTGGGCTTTCGGGCGGCGCCAGCTTTATTCCAAGGCGCTGGTGGAATGGCACTTCTGGATCAGCTCCATCGGCATCGTGCTCTATATCACCTCCATGTGGGTGGCGGGCATCATGCAGGGCCTGATGTGGCGCGCCTATGACGAGCTGGGCTTCCTGCAATACAGCTTCATCGAGACCGTGGAACAGATGCACATCTATTATGTGATCCGCGCGCTTGGCGGGGTGCTCTATCTCATCGGGGCCATCATCATGGCCTATAACATCACACGGACCATACAGGGCGCGGTTCGTCCGGGCGAGGCGGAAGAACCCGCGCCCGCGCCTGCGGCAGCGGAATAAAGGGGGGCGTCATGAAGTTCCAACACGCCATAATCGAAAAAAACTCCATCCTGCTGCTGGTGCTGACCCTGCTTGTGGTCTCCATTGGCGGCCTGGTGGAGATCGTGCCGCTCTTCTTCATCAAGAGCACCATCGAGAAGGTGGAGGGGATGCGCCCCTACACCCCGCTGGAGATGGCGGGCCGGGAAATCTACATCCGGGAGGGCTGCTATAATTGCCACAGCCAGATGGTGCGCCCCTTGCGGGACGAGGTGGAGCGTTACGGCCATTACTCGCTGGCGGCGGAAAGCATGTATGACCACCCCTTCCAGTGGGGCTCCAAGCGCACCGGGCCGGATCTGGCCCGCGTGGGCGGCAAGTATTCAGACGAATGGCACCGCCTGCATATGGAAAAGCCGCAAAGCGTGGTGCCGGAATCCGTGATGCCGGGCTATCCCTTCCTGGCGGAAACGCCGCTGGACTATGAGCACATCCAGGATCACATCGCCACCTACAGGCTGGTGGGCGTGCCCTATGACAAGGCCATGGTGGAAAACGCCAAAGCCGACCTGGAAGCCCAGCTCGACCCTTATTCCGATGGCTATGACGGCCTGGTGGAACGGTACGGCGAAGACATCAATATCCGCGATTTCGATGGCCAGCCGGAACAGGTGACGGAACTGGATGCCCTGGTCGCCTATCTGCAAATGCTGGGCACGCTGGTGGACTTTGAAACCTTCGATGCCGCCAAACAGAAACAGTAGGATCGCGCCATGTATGCCGACCTGATCTATTTCGCGGAAACCTGGGGGCTGGTGTTTCTGGTTGCCCTGTTCCTTGTGGCGGTCGTTTATGCCCTTTGGCCGCGCAACCGCGACATGTTCGATCGGGCCGCGCACTTGCCGCTTGAGGATGACGACGCCCCGACGGGCGACCGGGACGGGCAGGGTGGCGGAACCCGCGACCCCGATGGAGAAAAGCGATGAGCGACACGCACAACACCAACGGCACGGGCCATACGGGGCGGGAACGGGATGCTGTCTCCGGTACCGAAACCACCGGCCATGAATGGGATGGCATCAAGGAACTGAACACGCCGCTGCCGCGCTGGTGGCTGTGGACTTTCTATGCCAGCATTCTCTATGCGGTGGTCTATGTGGTGCTGTATCCCGCCATTCCCTATTATGACGGTGAAAAATGGGATCATACGGATGGCGTGCTCGGCTACCATCAGCGGGAAGTGGTGGCGAAAGACATGGCTCAGGCCGACGCGGCCCAGTCCGGCTATGTGCGGGAAATCCGCGATGCCTCCTATCAGGAAATCATGGCGGATGATGCCTTGCGCACCTTTGCCAATCGCGGCGGCGCGGCGGCTTTCGGGGACAATTGCGCCCCCTGTCATGGCAGCGGGGCGCAGGGGTTCAAGGGCTTCCCCAACCTGAACGACGATGCCTGGCTCTGGGGCGGTACGCTTGAGGCGATCGAAACCACGATCCGGCACGGCATCCGCTGGGAGAAAGACCCGGCAACGCGCTTTTCCGAAATGCCCCGCTTTCTGGATGATCAGATTCTCAGCCGGGACGAGGTGCTGAACGTGGTGGAATATGTGCTCTCGCTTTCCGGCAGGGCGGAGTATGATGACCGTGTGAAGGCCGGGGCCGACATCTTCCAGACCCAGTGCACAAGCTGTCACGGCGCTGATGGCAAGGGCATGAAGGCACTGGGTGCGCCCGACCTTACCGATGCCATCTGGCTTTATGGCGGGGACCGGGAGACGGTCTATGAAACCGTGGCCCATTCCCGCCGCGGCGTTATGCCCTCTTGGGCGGACCGGCTGGATCAGGCAACCATCAAGCAGTTGACCCTGTATGTGCACGGGCTCGGCGGCGGCGTGGCCACGGATTCGGCCAGCAGCCGCTGACGCCGGTGGCAGCAAAGCCAGACGAGGCACCCGCCATGACAGAGGCCGAGGCCGACACACGCAAATCCCCCGCCGGTACCAGTGCGGGCGGGCAGGTGCTGGGCACGCCCGGCGCCGAGCCCGTGAATCGAAAGGAAACCCGGCTTTATGCGGGGCGGAAAAAGGTGTATCCGCGCCGTGTCTATGGCCGCTTCAGGCTGATCAAATGGGTGGTCATGGCGGTGTCGCTGGGCATTTATTATGTCACGCCCTGGCTGCGCTGGGAGCGGCCCGGAAGCGCCCCGGATCAGGCGGTATTGATCGATTTCCCCACGCGCAAGGCCTATGTGTTCGGGCTGGAAATCTGGGCGCAGGAAGTCTATCTGGCCACCGGCCTGCTGATCATGGCGGCCTTTGCGCTGTTTCTGATCACCGCGCTGGCGGGGCGGGTCTGGTGTGGCTATATGTGCCCGCAGACGGTCTGGACCGATCTCTTCGTGCATATCGAGCGCTGGATTCAGGGCGATCGGAACAAGCGCATCAAGCTGGACAAGGCGCCCTGGGGGCCGGAAAAAGTCATCAAGAAGGCCGTGACCCATCTGGCCTTTCTGCTGGTGGCCATGGGCACCGGCGGCGCGTTCGTTTTCTATTTCGGCAATGCGCCCGATCTGGCGGTGCAACTGGTCTCCGGCACGGCGCCGCTGACCAGCTATTTCTTCGTGGGGCTGCTTACCTTCACCACCTATCTGCTGGGCGGCATCGCGCGGGAACAGGTGTGCATCTATATGTGCCCCTGGCCCCGCATTCAGGGCGCGCTGGTGGATGAACACAGCTTTCTGGTATCCTATGACCGCCAGCGCGGGGAACCACGCGGCAAGCACAAAAAGGGCGAAAGCTGGGAAGGCCGGGGCGACTGCATCGATTGCCAGCAATGCGTGGCCGTATGCCCCACGGGGATCGATATTCGGGACGGCTTTCAGCTTGAATGCATCCAGTGCGCGCTGTGCGTGGATGCCTGCAACAGCATCATGGACAAGGTGGGGCGCCCGCCCAATCTGATCCAGTATGCCGCCACCCATGTGGATCAGGCGGGCGGCAAGAAGCTTCAGGAAACCAAGGTCATCCGCCCGCGCGTGGTGCTGTATGCCGCGATGCTGGCGCTGGTGGCGGGGCTGATGCTTGCCTCCGTGGTCACGCGATCCGATATTTCCATGAACATCATGAAGGACCGCAATCCGCTTTTCGTCACCTTGTCGAACGGTGAAATCCGCAATGACTATACGGTCAATATCATGAACCGGCTGCACGATTCCCGGCCTGTGACAGTCACGGTGGATGGCCTGCCGGACCTGGCCGTGAAAACCGCTTTCGGGGCGCCGGGCGAGGCCGTGCGCACCACCGTGCCCCCGGATGACATGCGCGCGCTGAGCCTGTTCGTCATCATGCCGGGGGAGCATGTGCGCGCCGGTGTGCTCGATGCGGGCAAGGGCAGGGTGACAATCAGGGTGAAGGATGATGCGGGGACCGTGCTGCTCAGCGAGTCCGTGGCTTTTCACGGGCCCGAACGATAGGGATACAGCCGCCATGACCGGAACCGACCCATCACAGCCGCCGCATGGCGATCGCCGTCTGACCGGGCGCCATGTGCTCTTTGGCGTGATCGGCTTTTTCGCCGTGGTGTTCGGGGTGAATTTCATCATGGCGTGGCTGGCGCTGGATACCTTTTCCGGTGTCAGCACCAGCAATGCCTATGAGCGGGGGCGGGCTTATAATGACACCCTCGCCGAGGCAAAGGCGCAGGCCGCCCTTGACTGGGACATGGCGCTGGAAACCGAACGCGGCGAGGGGCGCGCGCTCGATCTGACATTCACCATCCGCCAGAACGGCGCCGTGGTGCCGGGCCGCCCGGTGACCGCCCGCATCCGCCGCCCCGCGCGCAAGGATATGGACCACACCATCCGCCTGCAAGAAACCGCCCCCGGCACCTATCGCGGCACGGTCAGCCTGCCGCTGGACGGGCGCTGGTCCGTGCGGATGATCACCGAGGCCGCGAACGGCACGCCGGTGCGTCAGGACCATGATCTGTTTCTGGAGCCGAAGTCCGGCGCGGAAGGGCCGCCGTCATGACGGCGCGCAGCCTCGGCGAACCCGCATCCTATGTGCGGCTGGACGAGGCGGGCCGCGCCCATCTGGATCTGGTGGTGCCCACCATGCATTGCGCCGGATGCATCAAGAAGGTGGAGCGGGGCCTGTCCGCCACGCCGGGGGTGATCGCCGCCCGCGCCAATCTGACCAACAAGCGTGTGTCGGTCACCTATGACCGGGACCGGCAGGATATGGACGGCGTGATCCGCGCCCTGTCCGCCACCGGCTTTGAAGGCACCCCCTTTCATCAGCAAAAGGCCGAAACCGCCGACCGGGAAGGCCGCCGCCTGATGGTGGCGCTGGCGGTGGCGGGGTTCGCCAGCGCTAATATCATGCTGTTTTCCGTGTCCGTCTGGCATGGCGGCGAGATGGCGGAGCCCACCCGCCGGCTGTTTCACTGGCTGTCCGCCCTGCTGGCCATACTGGGCGTGGCGGTGGCCGGTCAGCCCTTTTTCCAAAGCGCCTGGTCCGCGCTGAAGGTGCGCACCACCAATATGGATGTGCCGATTTCGCTGGCCGTGGTGCTGTCCCTGTTTGCCAGTCTGTTCGAAGCCTGGCGCGGCGGCCCGAATGTGTATTTCGAGGCGGGCGTGATGCTGCTCTTTTTCCTGCTGATCGGCCGCGTGCTGGACCATCGGATGCGCGCGCGGGCGGGGGATGCGGCGCGCAACCTGCTGGCCTTGCAGGACAGCCCGGCGGTGGTGATCGGCGATGATGGCCGCCATCGTACCGTGCCCGCCGACAGCGTGGCCGAGGGCGCGCGCATCCTTGTGCAGACCGGGGCCCGCGTGCCGGTGGACGGCGTGGTGGAAACCGGCGAAAGCGACGTGGATCGCTCCCTCGTCAGCGGTGAAAGCCTGCCGGAAAAGGCCGTGCCCGGTGATCGGGTGCTGGCGGGCACGCTGAACATGACGGCGCCGCTGACCGTGCGCGTCACGGGCCGGGGCGAGGATACGCTGCTGGCGGAAATCGTGCGCCTGATGGAAGCCGCGGAGCAGGGCCGGGGCCGGTTCGTGCGGCTTGCGGATCGCATGGCGCGCGCTTATGCGCCGGTGGTGCATGTGCTGGCGCTGGCCACCTTTCTGGGCTGGTGGGCCTATGGGGGGGAGGCTTATCTCGCCCTGATGCGGGCGGTGGCGGTGCTGATCATCACCTGCCCCTGCGCGCTGGGGCTGGCCGTGCCGGTGGTGCAGGTGGTGGCCGCCGGGCGGCTTTTGCGGCGCGGCATTCTGATCAAGGCCGATGACGGGCTGGAGCGGCTGGCCAATGTGGACATGGTGGTGTTCGACAAGACAGGCACGCTGACCCACGGCGCCATGGTACTGCAAAACCCCGCGGCGCTGAGCCATGGCCAGATGACGCTGGCGGCGGGGCTGGCGGCCACCAGCCGTCATCCGCTGGCCCGCGCCCTGGCCGAGGCGGGTGGGGATCGCAAGCTGCCCATGTTCGATCATGTGGATGAAACGCCGGGCGCCGGGCTTTCGGGCAGGCTGGACGGCCACAGCGTGCGCATCGGCAGCCGCGCCCATCTGGACTTGCCGGGTGATGCGGGCGTGGCCACCCACACGCCGGACCTGTGGGTGCGCATTGACGATGGCGCGCCGGTGCAGCTCTTCTTCGAGGACGCGCCCCGCCCCCATATGGCGGAAACCATAGAAGCCCTGAAGGCTCAGGGGCGCCGGGTGGCGCTGCTGTCCGGGGACCGGCAGGCGCCGGTGTCCCATCTGGCGGCGGAAGCGGGCATAGAGGACTGGCACGCCGGGCTCAGCCCCGATGGCAAGATCGAAATATTGGAGGCCATGAAGGCCGAGGGCCACCATATCCTGATGGTGGGGGACGGGCTGAACGACGCGCCGGCGCTCAGGGCGGCGCATGTGTCCCTGTCGCCCGCCAGCGCCAGCGACGTGACCCAGACCGCCGCCGATTTCGTCTTTCAGGGCCAATCGCTTCACGCGGTGTTGGACCTGCTGGATGTGGCCCGCCGCACAAGGCGGCTGGTGCGGGAAAATTTCGCGCTGGCGCTGGGTTATAATGTGATCGCGGTGCCGCTGGCCGTGCTGGGCTTTGTAACGCCGCTGGTGGCGGCGGTGGCCATGTCCGCGTCCAGTATCGTGGTGACGGTGAACAGCCTGCGCCTGCGCCTTGGCCGCCTGTGGGGGGAGGGGTTGCAGCCATGAGCGCGCTCGGCCTGCTCATTCCTATCGCGCTGTTTCTGGGCGGGCTTGGGCTGGCGGCTTTTCTGTGGTCGCTGCGTTCCGGCCAGTTCGATGATCTGGACGGCGCCGCCGAGCGCATCCTGATCGACGATGATGAGGAAGACACACCCCCAGACGACAGCCCGCCCCCCGGTAACGACGACCACTAAGCCCCTACCGCCAGGCTATTGATCCGCTCCCAGCTTGCGCGCACGTCCTCAAGGGTGGTGGCCTCGGCACCGATCTGGAAGCGGATGGCTTTCCGGCCCGCCACCTGGCCGCGTGTGAGATAGCAGAAGCCATCCGCGTTCACCGCTTCCAGAAGCGCCTCGGTCAGCCGATCGCCCTGTGCGCCTTCGGGGCCGAAGCGGAAGGTGACCAGTGACAGGTTCGGCCCCGCCAGCCGTGTGAAACCGGGCGCGGCGTCGATCCAGTCGGCCAGCGCCTGCGCCCAGGTTACATGGTTGCGGATCATGGCGCGGATCGCGTCCAGCCCGGTCAGCCTGAGCACCAGCCACAGCTTCAGCGCCCGGAACCGGCGGCCCAGCGGCAGGCCCCAGTCCCGGTGGTCCCGCACATGGCCGGTATGGGCGGTTTTCAGATAATCAGGCAGGATGGACAGCGTGCGGGTCAGGCTGTCCGGGTCGCGCACATAATGGGCGGTGCAGTCGAAATGCACCCCCATCCATTTGTGCGGGTTGAAGACGAAACTGTCCGCCCCGTCCACGCCGTTCATCCATGAGCGGTATTCCGGGCACAGCATGGCCGTGCCCGCCCAGGCGGCGTCCACATGGAAATACAGGCCGTGCTGGCGTGCCGTGGCGGCCAGATCGCCAAGCGGGTCGAAAGCGCCGATGTCCGTGCTGCCCAGCGTGCCCACCAGCAATGCGGGCCGGTGGCCGGTTTCAAGGTCCGCCGCGATCCGGGCATTGAGCGCATCCACATCCATGCCGCCATCGGCGCGGGCGGGAATCCGCCGCAGCGCCGAGCGGCCGAGCCCGGCCATCATCACCGCCTTTTCCACGCTGGAATGGGCGTGGACACTGGCATAGACGGTGAGCTTCGGCGCACCGGCGAGGCCGTCCTCATTGCCGCGCCAGTCAAGCGCCTTTTCCCGCGCCACCAGCGTGGCGATGAAGGTGGCGCTGGATGCGGTATCCTGTATCACGCCGTGCCAGCCGGGGGCCATGGCCAGGCTCTGGCGCAGCCAGTCCAGCACGCGGGTTTCAAGCTCCGTGGCGGCGGGGCTGGTTTCCCACAGCATGGCATTGACCCCGAAGCCCGCCATCAGCATTTCGCCCAGAAAGCTGGCCGCATTGCCATTGGCGGGGAAATAGGCAAAGAAGCGGGGGTGCTGCCAGTGCGTCAGGCCCGGCAGTATGATGCGCTCGATGGCGTTCAGGGCGTCGTCCAGCGTGCAGGTGGCTGGGGGCGGTGCGCTTTCCAGCAGGGCGGCGATGTCGCCCGGCTGCACCTGCGCGCGCACGGGCCGGTCCCGCAGCCCGGCGCGATATGCCATGATCCAGTCCAGCACGCGCACGGCGTCTGAGCGAAAGCCGTTTTCCATCAGCCCCTCCCCCTCTTTTCAGGTGCATTTCGATGGCGGTTCAGCTATAGCACCGGCCATGCCTGATACCATGGACAAAACGCCCCATGCCCGCCCCGCGCCCGGATCGTTGACCGACCCGGCCAGGGTGGGCTTTGTCTCCCTCGGCTGCCCCAAGGCGCTGGTGGACAGTGAGCGCATTCTCACCACCCTGCGCTCGGAAGGCTATGCCATTGTCGGGGAGTATGACGGCGCGGACGTGGTGGTGGTCAATACTTGCGGCTTCATCGACAGCGCCAAGCAGGAAAGCTTTGAGGCCATCAAGGAAGCCATGCGGGAAAATGGCCGGGTGATCGTCACCGGCTGCCTCGGCCCGGAAGAAGAGGCGATCCGCGAGGTGGCGCCCGATGTGCTGGCGGTGACCGGCCCGCACCAGTATGAGGCCGTCGTGTCCGCCGTGCATGATGCCGCGCCCCGGCCCCATGACCCCTTCACCGACCTGGTGCCGCCGGGCGGGTTGAAGCTGACCCCGCGCCATTATGCCTATGTGAAGATATCGGAAGGGTGCAACCACACTTGCCGCTTCTGCATCATCCCCAGTTTTCGCGGCAGGCTGAACAGCCGCCCGGTGCGCGCCGTGCTCAGGGAAGCGGAAAAACTGAAACAGGCGGGTGTGCAGGAATTGCTGGTCATCAGTCAGGACACCAGCGCCTATGGCGTGGACCGGCGCCACGCGGCGGAAAGCTGGGCGCCCGCAAGCGGCGCGCCGCGGGACGTGCGCGCCCACATTACCGATCTGGCGGATGCGCTGGGGGACCTGGGCCTGTGGGTGCGGCTGCATTATGTGTATCCCTATCCCCATGTGGACGACCTGATCCCGCTGATGGCAAAGGGCGCGATCCTGCCCTATCTGGATATTCCCTTTCAGCACGCCAGCCCGAAAATCCTGAAGGCCATGAAGCGCCCCGGCGACAGCACCGGGCTGCTGGAACGCATCCGCACATGGCGCGATCAGGTGCCGGAACTGGTGATCCGGTCCACCTTCATTGTCGGCTTTCCGGGGGAGACGGAGGCGGACTTCCAGTATCTTCTGGACTGGCTGGAGGAAGCCCGGCTGGACCGGGTGGGCTGCTTCACCTATGAGCCGGTGGAAGGCGCTGCCGCCAACAACCTGCCGGACCCGGTGCCGGAAGACGTGAAGGCGGATCGCAAGCGCCGCTTCATGGCGGTGCAGGGCCGCATCTCCGCCGAAAAGCTGAAGGCGCGCGTGGGGCTGGAAATGGCCGTGCTGATAGATGATGTGGGGCCGGACGGCGCCGTGGGCCGCACCTATGCGGACGCGCCCGAAATCGACGGCGTGGTGTATCTGGATTTTGCCACGGGCCTGCAACCCGGCGACATGGTGATGGCCCGCATCACCGACAGCGACGACCACGACCTTTACGGCCACCCCGTCCCGGACGAAGAAGACGGCGACGACTGGGACTGGTAGGGATGCCCTTCAGGGCGCCGCCGTGACCATTGATCAGTCCCTGTCCTCGGCACCGTCCAGCCCGACGAGGGCTTCGGCGAACTGGCGGGGGTCGAAGGGTTGCAGGTCTTCCACCGCTTCGCCCACGCCGATGGCGTGAACGGGCAGGCCGTAGGCATCCGCCACGGCCACCAGCACGCCGCCGCGGGCGCTGCCGTCCAGCTTGGTCATCACGATGCCGCTGATATCCGCCATGTCCCGGAAGGTGCCCACCTGGTGCAGTGCGTTCTGGCCGGTGGAGGCATCCAGCACGATCACCGTGTCGTGGGGGGCGCCGTCAAGTTTCTTGCCGATCACCCGCACCACCTTGGCCAGTTCCGCCATCAGTTCCTCGCGGTTCTGAAGGCGGCCCGCCGTGTCGATCATCAGTATGTCCGTGCCCTCGGCCTTTGCCCGCTCCAGCGCTTCATAGGCGAGCGCGGCGGCGTCCGAGCCGATCTCTTTGGTGACAACGGGCACGCCGGTGCGCTCCCCCCATATCTGCAACTGTTCCACCGCCGCGGCGCGGAAGGTGTCCCCCGCCGCCAGCATGACGGACTTGCCCGCATCCCGGTATTTCTTCGCCAGCTTGCCGATGGTGGTGGTCTTGCCCGCGCCGTTCACGCCCACCATCAGGATCACATGGGGCGTGTTGGCGGGATCGGGTTCAAGCGGTCTGGCCACGGGCTTGAGGATGGCCTCGATCTCGTCCGCCAGCACGCGGCGCACCTCTTGGTCCGAAATGGCCTTGTCATAGCGGCCTTTCGACAGGGCGGCGGTCAGCCTGCCAGCGGTGGCCACCCCCAGATCGGCGGTGATCAGCAGGTCTTCCAGCTCTTCCAGCGTGTCATCGTCCAGCCGGGCGCGGGTGAAGATGCCGCCAATGCCGTCCGACAGCTTGCCGGTGGATTTCTTCAGGCCGTCCCTGAGGCGGCGGAACCAGCTTTTCTTTTCCTCGGCCATGGGCGAACGGAATCCTTGTTGGTGTTCAGGGGTCGATCGGGGTGCCGGTCATGGCGTTCGGCCCGGTATCGGCAAGCCGCACGGGCAGGATATCCCCCGCCGCGCGGGCGCCGGACGGGATGTGCACGGGGATGAAACGTTCGTCGTGGCCGGTGGCACTGCCGTCATCGGCGATCCGTTCCACCAGAACGCGGGCGTTCGCGCCGTGCGCCGCGCTGAACAGGTCGGCCACCCGTGCATCGCCCAGAGCGCGCAGCCGGGCGGCGCGGGCCTTGCGCACGTCACCGGGCAGTTGCGGCATCCGGGCGGCGGGGGTGCCTTCCCGCGCGCTGTAGGGGAAAACGTGCAGCCAGGTCAGGCCGCAGTCTTCCACCAGCTTCAGCGAGTTCTCGAACATTTCTTCCGTTTCGGTGGGGAAGCCGGCGATGATGTCCGCGCCAAAGGTGATCTCTGGCCGTCGGGCGCGCACGGTTTCGCAGAAGCGGATCGCATCCTCCCGCAGGTGGCGGCGCTTCATGCGCTTCAGGATCATGTTGTCGCCCGCTTGCAGGGACAGGTGCAGATGCGGCATCAGCCGGGGGTCCCCGGTGATGGCGTCCATCAGGGCGTCGTCCACCTCGATGCTGTCGATGGATGAAATGCGCAGCCTTTGCAGGCCCGGCACCAGGGACAGGATTTTCTGCACCAGCGTGCCCAGCGTGGGCGTGCCGGGCAGGTCCTCCCCATAGCTGGTCAGGTCCACGCCGGTCAGCACCACTTCGCCAAAGCCCTGATCCACCAGCGCTTTGATCTGGTCCACCACGCCGCCCATGGGCACGCTGCGGCTGTTGCCCCGGCCATAGGGGATGATGCAGAAGGTGCAGCGATGATTGCAGCCGTTCTGGATCTGCACAAAAGCCCGCGCCCGGTCGCCGAAGCTCTCGATCATGTGGCCCGCCGTTTCCCGCACGGACATGATATCGTTCACCCGCACCCGTTCCAGCCGGTCGGCCTTCAGATCCCGGAAGGGGGCTTCGCTCAGCTTTTCCTGATTGCCGATCACATGGCTGACTTCCGGCATGTCCGCAAAGCTGGCGGGGTCCACCTGCGCGGCGCAACCGGTTACGATGATGCGGGCATCGGGCCGCTCCCGGTGGGTGCGGCGGATCGCCTGCCGCGCCTGCCGGGCGGCTTCCGCCGTGACGGCGCAGGTGTTGAAGATCACGGTATTGTCCAGCCCGGTGCGGCTGGCGTGACCGGCCATCACCTCGGACTCATAGGCGTTCAGCCGACAGCCGAAGGTGACGATCTCCGCGTCCTGTTGTGTGGGCGTGCTGCTCACAAGACAATCCTGCCGTCAAAAACATGGGTGGCCGGGCCTGTCATGGACACATGGCCCGTGTCCTCCAGGGTGATGTCAAGCCGCCCGCCGTCAAGGTCCACCGCCACACGGCGCCCGGTCAGCCCGCGCCGGTGGGCGGCCACGGCGGCGGCACAGGCGGCGGTGCCGCACGCCTGGGTGATGCCCGCGCCCCGCTCCCATACGCCAAGGCGCAGATGGTCCGGGCCTGCCAGCGTGGCAATCGACACGTTCACCCGTTCCGGGAACAGGGCGTCATGCTCCACCAGCGGGCCAAGGCGGGCAAGGTCGATCCCGGCCTCCGCGCCCGGAAAGAACACGATATGGGGATTGCCCAGGTTCACCGCCACGCCGTCGTTGAGTAGGCCGACCGTCAGGTCCATATGGGCCGTGTCCATGGGGCGGGCAAGGGGGATGGCATCCCAGTCCAGCCGGGGGCGGCCCATATCGACCCGTATGCCGTCGGCTGTCCGCTCTGCGCTGAGCAGCCCGGCGTCCGTTTCTATGGTGATGCGGTCGCGGCCCGTTTCCGCGGTCAGCTTCGCACCGATGCAGCGGGTGGCGTTGCCGCAGGCGCCGACGCGGCTGCCGTCTGCATTGTGGATTTCCATGAACACATCGGCGCGGGCGCTGTCGCGCAGCAGGATCAACTGGTCGCACCCCACGCCGCGATGCCGGTCGGCGATGTGGCGCACGTCCGCCGTGTCCAGCACCAGGCCGGACTGGCGCGCGTCAATGACGACAAAATCATTGCCGAGCCCGTGCATCTTGGCAAAGTCCATGGTGCGTGCATCCGTCATGGCGCGCCTTATAAGGCCGCCGGGGGGTGGCTGTCCACGGCTTTCCCGCCCTGTGCCCTACAGGTCGAACACCAGGGGCACCAGCGCATAGGTGATCGCCGAGACCACGAAGGTGCCGATCACATTCATCCAGAAGCCCGCGCGCGCCATGGTGGGAATGCGCACCCGCCCGGTGGAAAAGATCACCGCATTGGGCCCGGTGGCCACCGGCAGCATGAAGGCGCAGCTTGCCGCCATGGCCGCCGGGGCGGCCAGCAATATGGGGTTGAAGTCGGCGTGCGCGGCCAGGGCCCCCAGCACCGGCACCAGGGCGGCGGTGGTGGCGGTGTTGCTGGTCAGTTCGGTCAGGAAGATCACCAGCGCCACGATCGCCAGAATCAACACATAGAGCGGCGCGGCGGCCAGCGGCGAAAGCGCCTCCCCCAGCCATATGGCGAGCCCCGTGCTCTGGATCGCGCTGGCCAGAGACAGGCCGCCGCCGAACAGCACCAGAACGCCCCAGGGCAGGCTTTCGGCGTTTTCCCAGTCCAGCAGGCGGCGGCTCTGGCCCGGCCCGGCGGCGGATGGCACCAGAAACATGGCGAGCGCCCCGCCAATGGCGATGTGCATGTCCCCCAGCCGGGCCAGCGGCGGGATCAGGGCGGTCAGGGTTTCGCTCTGTTGCAGGAAGGGGCGGGCCACCCACAGAAAGGCCATGGACCCCATCACCACGGCCACCCGGCGTTCCGGGCGTGTCATTGTGCCAAGGGCTTCAAGCTCGGCTCTGACCACCGCGTGGCCGCCGGTGACAAGATCGGCGCGGAAGGGAAAGATCAGCCGGGTCAGCAGCAGCCAGGCCAGCGGTACCATCACCACCACCACGGGCACGGCAAAGGCCATCCAGTGGATGAAGGTCAGGGTGATGCCGGTCTGGTCCTCTATGAAGCCCTTGACGAAGGCATTGGGCGGCGTGCCGATATAGGTGCCGAGCCCGCCGATGGAGGCGGCCCACGCCGACCCGATCAGCAGCGCGATACAGAAGGGGTGGGTGCGGCCTTTTTCGCCCAGTACCGTATCCACCACCGTGATGGCGATGGGAATGATCATCAGCGTGGTGGCGGTGTTGGAAATCCACATGGACAGCACCGCCGCCACGCCCATGAATCCGCCGATCAGGGCCTTTGGGTCATCGCCGGTGCGGGCCAGAATGGCCAGCGCGATACGCCGGTGCAGGGACCATTTCTGCATTGCCGTGGCCGCGATGAAGCCGCCCAGCAGCAGGAAGATCACCGGCCTGGCATAGGGCAGCGCCGCGCCGCTTGTGTCCGTGGCGCCCAGAAGCGGCAGCAGCACCAGCGGCAACAGCGCCGTGGCGGCCACGGGGATCGCTTCCGTCACCCACCACACGGCCATCAGCGCCGCCACGGCCACCACCATCCAGCCATCGGCGGTCACGCCCGCGGGGGCGGGCAGGGCATATATACCCAGAAAGGCCAGCGGCCCCAGAACCATGCCGATACGCCGTGTTCGCAGGATGCCCGGTTCCAGTTCGTTCATGCAGCGCTCCCCCTTGCCCGTGATCCGCCGGTCGAGAGCCTAGCCGCCCGGCCAGCCCCGCGCAACGCCGCCTTTACCCGCCCCGGCCACACGCCTTCCCATGCTTGACAGCGGCAGTCCGGGGCAGTAAAAGGCGCCCACTCCCGAAAAAGGAGCCATACAGAATGCGTCCTGGCCCGTCATAGGGGCGCCCGTCAATGAGGCGGGGGGATGTCCACCAGTCAGCGAGGGTTCGCACACTGGTGCCATTCGTGTTGTTTGTGGCCGCCCTTTGCCGGGACACAAGGATTTTTCCGACGGGCCCCTTGGGGCTTCAGAGCATGGAAAGCGCGATGTTCGACAGTTTGTCAGACCGACTGAGCGGTATTTTCGATGGCCTCAAGCGCCGCGGCGCCCTGAAGGCATCGGATGTGGACGCCGCCATGCGCGAAGTGCGCACCGCCCTGCTGGAAGCGGATGTGGCGCTGCCCGTGGTCAAGGACTTCATCAGCCGGGTGAAGAAAAAGGCCGTGGGCCAGGAAGTGCTGAAGTCGGTCACGCCGGGCCAGCAAGTGGTCAAGGTGGTCAATGACGAGCTGGTGGAAACGCTCGGCAGCGAGGCCAGCACCATCAACACGGTGGGCCTGCCGCCCGTGCCGATCCTGATGGTCGGCTTGCAGGGGTCCGGCAAGACCACTACCACCGCCAAGCTGGCAAAGCGGCTCACCGAGAAAGACCGCAAAAAGGTGCTGATGGCGTCGCTGGACGTGCGGCGCCCGGCGGCGCAGGAACAGCTCCGTGTGCTGGGGGAGCAGATCGGCGTCAAGACGCTGCCCGTCGTCGAGGGGCAGATGCCCGTGGCGATCGCCCGTCGCGCCATGGAAGCGGGCCGCCTTCAGGGCTTTGACGTGGTGCTGCTGGACAGCGCCGGGCGGCTCCATGTGGATGAAAGCCTGATGAGCGAGATCCGCGAGGTGCGCGATCAGGTATCCCCGGTGGAAACCCTGCTGGTGGCGGACAGCCTGACCGGGCAGGACGCGGTGAACGTGGCCGAAGCCTTCGACCGGCAGATCGGCATTACCGGCGTGGCGCTGACCCGCATGGACGGCGACGGGCGCGGCGGCGCGGCCCTGTCCATGCGCGCCGTGACGGGCAAGCCCATCAAGCTGGCGGGGACCGGCGAAAAGCTGGACCAGTTGGAGGACTTCCACCCCGAACGGGTGGCCGGGCGCATCCTCGGCATGGGGGATGTGGTCAGCCTGGTGGAAAAGGCCGCCGAAACCATTGAGGAAGAAGACGCCGAGAAAATGGCCAAAAAGATGGCCAGGGGCACCTTCGATCTGGATGACATGCGCAGCCAGCTTCGCCAGATGAAGAAGATGGGCGGCATGAAGGGCGTGCTCGGTATGCTGCCCGGCGTGGGCAATATGAAAAAGCAGCTCGGCCAGGCGGGCATGGATGAAAGCGTCTTCAACCGTCAGGAGGCGATCATCAATTCCATGACGCCGAAGGAACGCACCCGCCCGCAACTGATCAATGCCTCCCGCAAGCGCCGGATCGCCACAGGCTCCGGTACCAGCGTGCAGGAGGTGAACAAGCTTCTCAAGAGCCACAAGCAGATGGCCAGGATGATGAAGAAAATGTCGTCCATGAAAAAGGGGGGCGGGATGCCCGCGCCGGGCCAGCTCCCCCCCGGATTCGACCAGCTTTTCAAGGGCTGAATGGGCGCACCGCGACCTTAGTGAAACCGAACCCTGAACCCACAAGACGATCTGAAAGGATAGACCCCGATGGCAACTGCAATTCGCCTCAGCCGTGGCGGCGCCAAGAAGCGCCCTTATTACCGTATCGTGGTGGCGGACACCCGCGCCCCGCGTGATGGCCGCTTCATCGAACGGGTGGGCAGCTATAACCCGATGCTGCCCAAGGACCACGAAAACCGCGTGGAAATGAACCTTGAGCGGATCAAGGTCTGGCTTGAACATGGCGCCCGCCCCACGGATCGCGTGGCCCGCTTCCTGGAAGCTGAAGGTCTGCTGAGTGCCAAGAAGCGCAATAATCCGAACAAGGCCGAGCCGGGCCAGAAAGCCAAGGACATGGCCGAAGCGCGCCGTGAAAAGGAAGAAGCCCGCAAGGAAGCGGAAAAGGAAGCCCTTGAGGCTGCCAAGGCCGCCAAGGCCGGTGGCGGCGCCGAGGCGGACAGCGGCGAAGAAGCCAGCGAGTCCTGATAGCGGGGCCGATAAGCGGAGCGCGCCATGGCCCGCAAGGGTGCCAGCAGGGGCGGCAGCCCGGAAGACAGCGAAACCCAGCGTCGGCTTGCCGGCGTTGAGGGGGACTGGATCTGTGTTGCCGCCGTGACCGGTGCGCACGGGGTTCACGGCGCGGTCAGGGTGAAGAGCTTCACCGCCGAGCCGGAGACCCTGTTCGCCTTTGACCGGCTGCATGACGGGCCGGGCGGGCCGGTTGTCACGCTGTCGCGCCAGAAGACGGTTCGTGACGGCTTCGTGGTCGCCCTGGATCGGCCCCTTGACCGGGAGGCGGCGCAGGCGCTCAAGGGCACCCGGCTTTATGTGCCGCGCTCGGCGCTCGACCGAATGCATGACGCCGCTGACGAAAGCGCCGGATCGGGCGAGGCCGGACTGGACGAGGAGGAGGACAGCTTCTTCCTCGCCGATCTGATCGGGCTTGAGGCCCGTGACGAGGCCGGGAAGCGCATCGGTTTCGTGCGGGCGGTGGAGGATTTCGGCGCCGGGGACCTGGTGGAACTGGTGCTGGATCAGCCGGTGCCCCATCATGGCCGCTATGCTTTTGTGCCGTTCACACGCACATTGGTGCCCATGGTGGATATCGGCGGCGGCGCGCTTACCGTGGCCTTTGATCTGTGGCGGCACCAATATGCCACCGCGGCGCCAGAGGGCGACGTGCCGAAAGACGGGGACGTGCCGAAAGACGGGGAGGCAACGGGATGAGCGCCCTGTTCACCGCCGAGGTGCTGACCCTGTTCCCGGAGATGTTTCCGGGGCCGCTTGGCCATTCGCTGGCGGGGCGGGCGCTGGAAAACGGTCTTTGGGCGCTGAAAACGGTGGACATCCGCGATTTCTCGCGCGATAAGCACCGCTCTGTGGACGATACCCCCGCGGGCGGGGGTGCGGGCATGGTCCTGCGTGCCGATATTCTGGCCGATGCCATTGACCGAACCGGGCAAGGCATGGCAGATGCGCCGCTGGTTTATCTCAGTCCGCGCGGGCCGCGTTTCGATCAGGCCATGGCGCGGCACTGGGCGAGCGCCGGGGCGGTGCGGCTGATCTGTGGCCGGTTCGAAGGCGTGGATCAGCGCGTGCTGGATGCGCGCGGCGTGCAGGAAGTGAGCCTGGGCGATTTCGTTCTCTCCGGCGGGGAGCCGGCGGCCATCGCCATGCTGGATAGTGTGGTGCGCCTGCTTCCCGGTGTGATGGGCGGGGAGGAAACGCTCAGGGAAGAAAGTTTTGAAAGCGGGTTGCTCGAATATCCGCACTATACCAGGCCCACGGTCTGGGAAGGTCGGGCCATACCCGAGGTGCTAACCAGCGGTCATCATGACCGGATCGCGCGGTGGCGCCGGGAAAAAGCGGAAGAAATCACCCGCATACGCCGGCCAGATCTCTGGTCGTCCTATGTGCGGGATCAAGATCAAAAGGACCGATGAAATGGATACGATTCAGAAGCTGGAACAGGAACAGATTTCCAGGCTGACCGACGGCAAGGACATCCCCGATTTCGCCGCGGGCGACACCGTGCGGGTGGACGTGAAGGTGAAGGAAGGCAACCGGGAGCGGACGCAGGCGTTCCAGGGGCTGGTGATTTCCAAGCGCAACAAGGGCATGGGCTCCAACTTCACCGTGCGCAAGGTCTCCTATGGTGAGGGTGTGGAGCGTATTTTCCCGCTTTACAGCCCGATCCTCGAAAAGATTGTCGTGGTGCGCCGGGGCAAGGTGCGGCGTGCCAAGCTGTATTATCTGCGTGGCCGCACCGGGAAGGCCGCCCGCATCGCGGAAAAGAAGCAGCAGCGCTAAGCCGCGCGCAGCTTCATGCGGACAGTACAAGGCGTCGCCCATCGGGCGGCGCCTTTTTTGTTGGCCAGGCGCGGTTCATGCCCGGCCATTTTGTGCCCGGTCCCGTTGGTCCGGGTTTGCCTGTTTTGATGAGGGCCTCTGCCCACCTGCCCTGTGCCCGCTTGTGTGAGACGGGATGGTGCCCGAAACGCAAGAAAGGCATTGCATCTGAAATTAATAATGATTATCAAACTTAAATGACAGGCTGGCCATGCGGTTCACGGGCCAGCCACCAACCCCTGAATACGGAGGGCCTGCCCATGTCATCCCGCGCCAATCCGAACCATTCCGCCGCCAACCCGGACGGGGCTTTTCACCATGATCCCGCCGCCGCGCGGGGCCCCGCCAGATTATCCGCCAGCCATGCAGGGCAGGAGGCGCTGGACATGCTGGCCATGAGTGGCGTCGGCCCGCGCCTTGTGGGAATGATGCGCCTGTTCGCGCGAATCGCCAATACGCCCGCTGGCAGTGATGAGCGCCGGGCCGCGCTGGAATCCTGGGGGCGTGAAAGCTGCCTGCTGGGCTCCCTTGCCGCCGCGCGGTCGCTGGATGGTTTTCTGGCCACATGGGTGCGCAATGCCCGCTGCATGGTGCGTTGCGGCTGTGCCTGTTGCGGGCGGATCAGTGCGGATGAAGGGCGGTTTCTGGCGGTGGTGTCCCTGATGCAGCACGGGGAAACCGCCGCCGCGCGGCGCTTGCTGGCGGTCATGGTGCACCCTGGCGCAGTTTCAATGGTGCAGGATGCGGCGCTTCATCTGGCCGACGGCCTGAACCGGGGCGGCCTTGGCCTGGCGCCCGCCACGGCACCCGCTTTGCGGAGTCTTTGGGTGATGACGCTGGCGGAACAGGGCCGGGTGCCGCACGGCGCCCCGCATCTGCCCAACAGCCCGGTGGCCCAGGCTTAGCCCCCTGAGCCGCCTGGCGCAGCGCCCCCTGAGCGCTTAACGCAGCAGGCGGCGCCCGGCTGCCACGCCCAGAAGCCCCACGGCCATCAGGGCCAGCAGGGGCGGTTCGGGGACGGTGGCGGGGGCGAAATTCACCTGAAGCAGGAAATCGTCAAAGTCCGAGTCGCCACCCCCGGCGCGGTCATTGAAGCCGAAGACAAGCTGGGTCAGGCCGGTGGTGTCGCTGCCCGACGATCCGAAGAAGCTGGCGACGAAGGGTGAGTCGGTCCCGAAGGTGCCCCTGGTGCGGTTGCCGCCAAAGAAGATGTCATCCCCCGTGAAGCTGGTGCCCGCGGCCACGTTCACGGTGCGGATGGCGCCATTGTTTTCATTGATTCGCACGCCGCGCGCCGGGGTCATGTTCGGGCGCGGGCCGGTATCGAAAGCGAAATAGTTCTGATCCCTGCTTTCTTCCGCCAGAAAGGAGAAGGTGAGCGCGCCGGCGCTTTCCACGCTGAGCGTTACATCGGTCACGGCCTGCGTGAGCCCCCGGTCCCGCATCAGGTCGGTGAAGCTGAAGCCGTTGATACGGTCCCCTTCGCCGTCGTCTTCCAAAGTGAGCCAGACGGAGTCGGAATTGGTGTCCAGGCGCATTTGCGCCTGTACCGGCGCGACAAGGACCACCAGCCCGGCGGCAAGGCCGAGCAGAGCGCGCGGAAAGGAACGGGGTGTGATCATGGCATTTCTCATCTTGCAACCTTTGTCAGAAAGGTATCAGACTGTCGCGAAGAAATTGAGTAAAAATTCAGGATATCGAGAATAAAAGAGAAAAATTCACCATAGGAGTGCGGTTTGTGGCGTGTTTTGTCGAGATGTTCAGGGGGCTTGTTCCGGCCCCGGCACGGCTGCGCGTTTCCGCATTGTGCCTGATGTCATTTGCCGCCCTTGGGCTGGCGGGTTGCGGTGATGACGGCCCCGGCGTCGATGAGGCGCGCAGCCCCACAGTGCAGGAGGAGCCCGCCGCCTGGCGGGTGGCGGCACGGGTGAACGGCGAACCCATCCTGATCGAGGATGTGGACCGGGAAATGGTCCGCCTGCAAATGGAGGGATTGGGGCAGACCTCTCGCCGTAGCGCTTTGCGGGCTTTGGTGGAGCGGGCCGTGCTGCGCCAGAAGGCCGAGGCGGCGGGCTTGCAGGCGAAAGACGATACGGCCTGGCTGATTCGCCGCGCACAGGACCGCCTTCTGGCGGAGGCGTATGCGGCCACCCGCATCGGCACCGGTGTCACGGTCACGGGAAGCGAGGCCCGCGCCCATGTGGCCGAAAACCCGGATTTGTATTCCGATCGTGCCCATGTGGCGCTGGATACCGTGTTCATGGACATGGACGCGGTGAGCCGGGACCTGCGTGCCGCGCTGGACCGGGCGGAGACTTTGGGTGCAGTGGTGAAGCTGGCGCGCGAGGCCGGGGTGCGCCATCGCCGACAGCCCTTTGCCGCCATGAGCGAGACCCTGCCCGCCGCCATACGCAGCCGCCTGAAGGGGCTTGCTGACAGCGGGGCGGTGTTTTTCGTGCGCCGGGGGGACAATTTGCAGGCCCTTCAGGTGTTGTCCCATGAGCCCCGGCCCCTTGAGGGCGGCGCGGCGGTGGACGCGGCGGTGACCTTGCTCCGCCGTCAGCGCGTGCAGGATCGCCTGGCCGAGGTGCGCAAGACCGCGGCGGAACAGGCGTCGGTATCCTATTTCCGGGAATTTTCGTCGCTTGGAAAGGGGGATGACGGGGCTGGTGATGGCGGGGTTGGCGATGGCGGGGCGCAAGAGGGCGGCAAGGACAATGCCGGCAGCGGCGCGAAGGCGGCTGATGCCCCTGATGCCTCTGATCGTCCCTGATCGCCCCTGATTCCGGCCATCCTCCCGTGGTCACCGCGCCCTTTTGAACCCGTTCGTGGCTTTCCGATAATTGCCGGGTCGGCGGAGAAACTGATTCCATCTTGCCCCGCGCCGGGCAGGCGGGTAAACAGCGGGGGACTTCTGGGCAAGAACGGCGCGCGGATCAGGGCGGCGCCTGCCCGATCCCGCGCCCTCCGTAACAAGGGTTTCTGCCATGTCCGATGACCATGCCGCGCCGGGTGAGCGCGTGATCGCCCGCGCCCCCGATGACAACAGTGCGGGCCCCCGCACCCTGTATGACAAGATATGGGACAGCCATCTTGTGGCGCGCCAGGGGGAGACGGGCGGCCTTATCTATATCGACCGCCATCTGGTGCACGAAGTGACCTCGCCGCAGGCGTTCGAGGGGCTGCGCATGGCGGGCCGTTCGGTGTGGCGCAAGGACAGCATCATCGCGGTGCCGGATCATAATGTGCCCACGGTGGACCGGGACAAGCCGAACCCGGACCCCATGTCCACCGCGCAACTGGCCGCGCTGGAAGACAATGTGGCCGAGTTCGGCCTGAATTACATTTCCATGAGCGATGTGCGCCAGGGCATTGTGCATGTGATCGGCCCGGAACTGGGCTTTACCCAACCGGGCGTGACCATGGTGTGCGGCGACAGCCATACCAGCACGCACGGCGCGTTTGGCGCGCTGGCCTTTGGCATCGGCACGTCGGAGGTGGAGCATGTGATGGCCACCCAGACACTTGCCATGACCCGCGCCCGCAATCTGCGCGTGGTGGTGGATGGCACCATGCCCCCCGGCTGCACGGCCAAGGATGTGGCGCTGGCCGTGATTGGCAGGCTGGGTACGGCGGGCGGCACCGGGCACGTGATCGAATATGCGGGCAGCGTGGTGAAGGCCCTGTCCATGGAAGGCCGCATGACCCTGTGCAACATGGCGATCGAGGCGGGCGCCCGTGCCGGTCTGGTGGCGCCTGATGACACCACCTTCGCCTATCTCAAGGGGCGCCCTTATGCGCCATCCGGTGAAAACTGGGACAGGGCGGTGGCTTACTGGTCCGCGCTGCCCAGTGATGACGGCGCCCGGTTCGACCGCGAAATCCATCTGGACGGATCGGATATCAGCCCGCTGGTCACCTGGGGCACCTCGCCCGAAGATGTGGTGCCGGTGACCGGCGACGTGCCCGACCCCGCTGGTTTTGACGATCCCTCCCGCCGGGAGGGGGCCGAAAAGGCGCTGGATTATATGGGCCTGAAGCCGGGCCAGAAAATGACCGATCTGCGCGTGGACCGGGTTTTTATCGGCTCCTGCACCAACAGCCGGATCGAGGATCTGCGCGCCGCCGCCCGCTATGTGAAGGGCGCGCGGCTGGCCGATACGGTGAAAGAAGCCATTGTGGTGCCCGGCTCCGGTCTGGTGAAGCAGATGGCCGAGGCCGAGGGGCTGGACCGTGTTTTCACCGATGCCGGGTTTCAGTGGCGGGAGCCGGGCTGCTCCATGTGCCTGGGTATGAACCCGGACAAGGCCGGGCCGGGGGAGCGGGTGGCGTCCACCTCCAACCGGAATTTCGTGGGCCGCCAGGGGCCGGGATCGCGCACCCATCTGGTATCGCCCGCCATGGCGGCGGCGGCCGGGATTGCCGGGCATTTCGTCGATATTCGCGCCCTGGACACAAAAGATTAGGAGAGCGTGATGGACAAGGTTGGTAAAATCACCGCGCCCGCCATTTCCCTGCCACGGGACAATGTGGACACGGATTTGATCATTCCGGCGAAATATCTCAAATCCATCAAGCGCACCGGCTTTGGCGCCGGGGCCTTTGAAACTTTGCGCTATGATGCGGATGGCCACCTGCGCCCCGACAGCCCGTTTGACAACAAGATGGCCGAAGGCGCGGAAATCCTGCTGTCGGGCCGGAATTTCGGCTGCGGGTCCAGCCGGGAACATGCGCCCTGGGCGCTCAGGGATCTGGGCATCCGCGCCGTGATCGCGCAGAGCTTCGCCGATATTTTCCGGGGCAATTGCGTGAAGAACGGCATTGTCACCGTGGCGTTGGGGGCGCCGGAACTGGCATCGCTGCATGACACGGCGGCTGAAGGCGGGCGCATCACGGTGGACCTGGTGTCGCAGACCGTGATGAGCGAGGGCGGCACCCCCATTCCATTCGATTATGATGCCGGGCACCGGCACATGCTGCTGAATGGCCTGGACGAGATCGGCGTGACGCTGGGAAAAAAGGCGGAAATCGCGGCGTTCGAGCAGTGGCAGCGATCCCGGATGCCCTGGCTTTACAGCGCCTGACCATTGGCGCGGCAGAAGGCGCGCACATCCGTTTTGACCGAAGGAGGCCCCATGGCTGACAAGGCCCTAATGTTCCTGCCCGGTGATGGCATCGGCCCGGAAATCATGATCGAGAACCGCCGCGTGCTTGACCGGCTGGGCGCGCTGTATGGTGTGCGTTTTCAGGTGTCGGAAGACCTGGTGGGCGGCGCCGCCTATGAACGACACGGCGTGCCGCTGGCGGATGAAACGCTGGCCCGCGCGCGGGATGTGGATGCCATACTGTTCGGCGCCGTGGGTGGCCCGCAATGGGACAATGTGGCCTATGACAAGCGCCCGGAAGCGGGCCTGCTGCGCCTGCGCAAGGAACTGGACCTGTTCGCCAATCTTCGGCCCGCCATCTGCATGGAGGCATTGGCCGATGCCAGCGCGCTCAAGAAAGACCGGGTGGCGGGGCTGAACATACTGATCGTGCGCGAATTGGCGGGCGGGGTTTATTTCGGCGAGCCCCGCGGCATCGAAACCGATGCTCACGGCCATCGGGTGGGCATCAACACCCACCGCTATGCGGATTGGGAGATCCACCGCATCGCCCGCGTGGCGTTCGACCTGGCGGAAAAGCGGGACGGGCGCGTGGTGTCGGCGGAAAAATCCAATGTGATGGAGGCGGGCCTGCTGTGGCGGGAGGAAGTGAGCCGCATTCACGACGAATCCTATGATCACATCACGCTGGAACACATGCTGGCGGACAATTGCGCCATGCAACTCGTGCGTGCCCCCAAGCAGTTCGACGTGATCCTGACCGACAATCTGTTCGGCGACATGCTGTCGGACGAAGCGGCCATGCTGACCGGCTCGCTGGGGATGCTGCCGTCCGCTTCTCTGGGCGCGGACGGTCCCGGCCTGTTCGAGCCGGTGCACGGCTCCGCCCCCGATATTGCCGGGGAAGGCAAGGCCAATCCGCTGGCGGCGATTCTGTCGCTGGCCATGGCCCTGCGCTACAGCCTGAATATGGGGAAGGCGGCGGACCATCTTGAAAAAGCGGTCTCGGATGCGCTATTGACCGGGCTGAGAACCAGCGACATCTGGCAGGATGGCATGACGCCTGCGTCCACGCGGGACATGGGTGATGCTGTGCTGAAAGCACTGGAAAGCGACTGACGGGCGCCGCCATCGGCGCCGCTTCGCCGGTCCCTTGAACACATATCCATCAGGAGAGATGACCATGGGCTATCGCCTCGCTGTCGTGGGCGCCACTGGCAATGTGGGCCGTGAAATGCTGACTATTCTGGCCGAGCGGGATTTCCCCGTCGATGAAGTGGTGGCGCTGGCCTCCCGCCGCTCCGTCGGTCAGAAGGTGGGGTTCGGTGACAAGGAGCTGACCATCCAGGCGCTGGACAGCTTCGACTTTTCCAATACGGACATCGCCCTGTTTTCTGCTGGCGGCAGCGTGTCCAAGGAATACGGCCCCAAGGCCGCCGGGCAGGGTGCCATCGTGATCGACAATTCCAGCCATTTCCGCATGGACCCGGATGTGCCGCTGGTGGTGCCGGAAGTGAATGCCCATCACCTGAAGGATTTTCGCAAGAAGAACATCATCGCCAACCCCAACTGCTCCACGGCGCAGATGGTGGTGGCGCTGAAGCCGCTGCATGATCGTGCCAGGATCAAGCGCGTTGTGGTGGACACCTATCAAAGTGTGTCGGGCGCCGGGAATGCCGCCATGGACGAGCTGTTTTCCCAGACCAAGGGGGTCTTCACCAATGACGAGGTGGCACCGGAAAATTTCCCCAAGCAGATGGCCTTCAATGTGATCCCCCATATCGACCAGTTCCTGGAGGATGGCTCCACCAAGGAAGAATGGAAGATGATGGTGGAGACCAAGAAAATGCTGGACCCGGCCATCAAGCTCACCGGCACCTGTGTGCGGGTTCCGGTTTTCGTCGGCCATGCGGAAGCCATCAATATCGAGTTCGAGGAAGCGCTCACCGATGACGAGGCGCGGGACATCCTGCGGGAAGCGCCCGGCTGCCTCGTGGTGGATAAGCGCGAACCCGGCGGCTATATCACGCCGGTGGAGTGCGTGGGCGATTTCGCCACCTATATCTCCCGCATCCGCACCGACCCCACGGTGGATAACGGCCTGAACATCTGGGTGGTGAGCGACAATCTGCGCAAGGGCGCCGCCCTCAACGCCATTCAGATTGCCGAGAGTATGCTCAATCAGGGCCTGCTGAACAAATAGGCGGGCGCCGCACTGATCCCGCGCAGGGCCCGCGCCGCCATTCCGCCCCGCGCGGCGTGGCGGTCGGCCCGGTGCAATGGCCCTGTTGGCGTTGACTTGCCCCGGTGGCGCGCACATCATGGTGACGATCTGGTTCGCGTGCCGATCCCGGCGCGCGGGCTGTTTGTTTTCCAAGGGGGGAAATGTGATGACGACGCGGATGCAGGGCCGTTATTTCGGCGCGAACACACGGGTGTCCAGATGGGCCATGGTCGGGGCGCTGGCCCTGACCCTGGGGGCCTGTTCCGGTGGGGATCAGCCCACGGTGGAAGAGGCGCGCGCCTTCATGGAGCAGGCGGAAGCCGACCTTCAGGAGCTGGGGGTGAAGGTATCCCGCATCTTCTGGGTGCAGAACAATTTCATCACCGTTGATACCAACAAGCTGGCCGCGGAAGCGGATGAGGAATACACCACGCTGGCGGTGAAGCTGGCCAATGCCACCAAGCGCTTTCAGGGGGTGGACCTGCCGCCCGCCCTGGATCGCAAGATGGGGATGCTGAAAGCGGCCCTGACCCTGCCCGCCCCGGAAGACCCGGAAAAAACCCGTGAACTGGCGGAGATCAAATCCCGGCTGGAAAGCACCTATGCCACCGGCTCGGTGGAGATTGACGGCGAGTCGCAGGATCTGGGGCAGTTGTCCGATACCATGGCGCACAGCCGCGATCCGCAGAATCTGCTGGCCGCCTGGCGGGGCTGGCGCACCGTGTCCCCGCCCATGAAGGATGATTATGCCCGCATGGTGCAGATCGCCAATGAAGGGGCGGACGCGCTGGGCTTCAAGGATGTGGGCGCCATGTGGCGGTCCAAATATGACATGCCCGCCGATGATTTCCGGCAAACGGCGGATGAGCTGTTCGAAGACGTGAAGCCGCTTTATGAAAGTCTGCATTGCCATGTGCGGGCCAGGCTCAATGACTTTTACGGCGATGACGTGGCCCCCGATGAAGGCCCGATCCCCGCGCATCTGCTGGGTAATATGTGGGCGCAGCAATGGGGCAACATTTTTGATATCGTCAAGCCGGAAGGCGCGGGCCAGAGCTATGACCTGACCGCTTTGCTGACGGAAAACGATTATACGCCGGTGAAAATGGCCGAGGCGGCGGACAATTTCTTCCAGTCGCTCAGCTTCGAGCCGCTGCCGGATACCTTCTGGGACCGGTCCCTGTTCGAGGACCCCAAGGATCGGGACGTGGTGTGCCATGCCAGCGCCTGGAACATCGATAGCAAGGAAGACGTGCGCATCAAGATGTGCACCAAGGTGAATGGCGAGGATTTCGTGACCATGCATCACGAAATCGGCCACAATATCTATCAGCGCGCCTATAAGGATCAGGACCCGCTGTACCAGACCGGCGCCCATGACGGCTTCCATGAGGCCATTGGAGACATGGTGGCGCTTTCCATCACGCCGCAATATCTAAAGCAGATCGGATTGCTGGATACGGCCCCCGGCTCGGACGCGGACACCGCCATTCTGTTGCAGCAGGCGCTGGACAAGGTGGCCTTCATGCCCTTCGGCCTGATGGTGGACCAATGGCGCTGGCAGGTGTTCTCCGGCGAGGCGACCCCGGATGACTATAACGAAGCCTGGTGGGATCTGCGTGAATCCTATCAGGGCGTGGCCGCGCCGGGGGATCGCCCGGCGAATGCCTTTGATCCGGGTGCCAAGTTCCATATTCCGGGCAACACGCCCTATATGCGCTATTTCCTGGCGCATATTCTGCAATTTCAGTTCCATCAGGCCGCTTGCGAGCAGGCCGGTTGGGACGGCCCGCTGCACCGCTGTTCCGTTTACGGCAATGAAGAGGTGGGCGCGCGTTTCAAGGAAATGCTGCAAATGGGGGCCAGCAAGCCCTGGCCGGACGTGCTGGAAACCTTCACCGGCAGCCGGGAAATGGATGGCTCCGCCGTTCTGGCCTATTTCGCGCCCCTGAAGGCGTGGCTGGATGAGCAGAACAAGGACCGCACCTGCGGCTGGTAGGCGCGGCGCCCGACATGTGTGGCCCCGTCCGCGCCGCGCGGGCGGGGCCGTTTCGTGACCGTCATCGCCCCCCGCGCGGGTATGCGGGGCCAGGTTCCGCGATGGCGTAAGAAAGAGGTTGGATGAATGACCCGCACCGATGGGGCCGCTTCTCGCCCGCAAACAATGTGTGCCGAACCGCCGGGGAGCAGGCCGCTCAGAAGCCTGCTGTTCATGCCGGGCAGCAATGCGCGTGCGCTGGAAAAGGCGCGCGGCCTGCCCGCCGACGGGGTCATCATCGACCTTGAGGACGCCGTGGCGCCGGATCAAAAGGAAGGCGCCCGCGATCAGGCCCGCGCCGCGCTGGCGCAAGGAATGGGAAACCGGCTGACGGCGCTTCGCATCAATGGGGTGGACACGCCCTGGTGGCGGGACGATGTGGCCGCCGCCGTGGCGGGCGGCGCGGATGCGGTGGTGATCCCCAAGGTGGAAAGCCCCGCCCCGGTTCTGGATGTGGCAGGGGCTTTGTTTCTGGAAGGCGCACCCCGGTCTCTGGCGATCTGGGTGATGCTGGAAACGCCCGCGTCTTTCCTGGCGCTGGAGGCGATCGCCAGAAGTCACCCCCGGCTGGGGGCACTGGTGCTGGGCACCAATGATCTGGCGCATGGCCTGAAGGCGGCCCATGTGCCGGGTCGGGCACCGCTGAGCGCGGCCCTGTCAATGGCGTTGCTTACTGCCCGCGCGCATGGTCTGGCGGCGCTGGACGGCGTGTATAACCGGCTGAAGGATACAGCCGGTCTTGAAGAGGAGTGCCGGGCGGGCGCCGCCCTTGGCTTTGACGGCAAGACGCTGATCCACCCCGGCCAGATAGAGGCCGCCAACACCGCCTTCGCCCCGGACCCGGACGCGGTGGCCAACGCCCGCAAGCTGGTGGCGGCGTGGGAGGAGTCCGACGGCGGCGTGGTACGGGTGGACGGCCACATGGTCGAGGACATGCATGTGCGTGACGCCAGAGACCTGATCGCCCGCGCCGAGGCCCTGAGGGAACAGCAATAGCAACCACACTTCCCCCCGCACCGGCGTTGCCCCTACCGCCATCCCGCCCCACGCGGGATGAGCGGAGGCCACAAGCGTGGCCCGCGGCAAGTGCCGCGCCCCCGCGGAGCGCGCGCGATAGCGCGCTTGCGTGAGCGCAAACAAACCCCGTCCCCGCTTGCACCGGCGTCGCCCCTACCGCCATCCCGCCACTACGCGGGATGAGCGGAGGCCACAAGCGTGGCCCGCGGCAAGTGCCGCGCCCCCGCGGAGCGCGCGCGATAGCGCGCTTGCGTGAGCGCAAACAAAGCCACTTGATCGACCGTTTGGTCGATTTATCTGTGAGTTGGCACCGTGGCCGGATCGGGGCTTTTGAAATCGCGCCTTGCGGTGGCGGGTGGGAGCGGAGTACAACAGGCGCGAAAGAAACGGGGCCATCGGCTCGACATATGGGGTGCCTTCGCGGCGCCGATCGACCGACGGGTCAGAACCTACCGGGGAGAGGATTTCATGTCAGAGGCTCGCAATAAGGTGCGCCGCCCCCTGTCGCCACACCTGCAAGTGTATCGCTGGGGCCCGCACATGCTGGTGTCCATTCTGCACCGGGTGACCGGCAGCGCCAATGCGGTGGGCACGGTGCTGCTCGCCTGGTGGCTGTACGCCATGGCGGACGGCAAGGCGCATTTCGATTATGTGCAGGGTCTGGCGGGCAGCGTGATCGGGCAGGTGGTGCTGTTCGGCTTTACGCTGGCGCTGATGCAGCACATGGCCAGCGGCGTGCGCCACCTGGTGATGGATACGGGGCGCGGGCTCGCTCCCGGTCCTAATGCGACATGGGCGCGCATCACTCTGGTCTTTTCCCTTGTTGCCACCATTCTGATTTTTGTCGCGGCCTATGCTGCCAGCGGGAGGCTTTGATCATCATGGCTGAAGTGGAAACCGATTTCAAAACGCCAGCGGCGCGCGTGCACGGGCTTGGTTCGGCCAAGGACGGCACCCACCATTTCTGGATTCAGCGGGTTACGGCGCTGGCCAATATTCCGCTGACCCTGTTCATGCTGGTTTCGGTGGTGCTCAATGCGGGCAAGGATTACGGGCAATGGGTGGCATGGCTCAAGCAGCCGCTGGTGTCCGTGCTGGTGATCCTGTTCCTGCTGAACATGTTTCATCACATGCGGCTGGGTCTTCAGGTGCCGATCGAGGATTATGTGCACGGCAAGGGCGCGCGCGTGGTCAGCCTTGTGCTGATTAATTTCGCCACCGTATTACTGGCCGCGATCAGCATTTTTTCCGTTCTTTACATTTCCTTCGGGGGCTAACGGTATGTCAGCAAGCTATCCGATCTTCGAGCACACATATGACGCCGTTGTGGTGGGCGCTGGCGGTTCCGGGCTCCGGGCCACCATGGGCCTGGCCGAGGCGGGCTTGAGCGTGGCCAATATCACCAAGGTGTTCCCCACCCGATCCCACACCGTGGCGGCGCAGGGCGGCATTGCCGCGTCGCTGGGCAATATGGGGCCGGACACCTGGCAGTGGCACATGTATGACACGGTGAAGGGGTCCGACTGGCTGGGCGATCAGGACGCCATCGAATATATGGTGCGGGAAGCCCCCAAGGCCGTTTACGAGCTGGAGCATTTCGGCGTGCCCTTCTCCCGCACGGAAGAGGGCAAGATCTATCAGCGCCCCTTTGGCGGCATGACCACGGAATTCGGCGAGGGGCCGCCCGCCCAGCGCACCTGCGCGGCGGCCGACCGCACCGGCCATGCCATGCTGCACGCGCTGTATCAGCAGTCCCTGAAGCATGACAGCGACTTCTTCATTGAATATTTCGCCATCGATCTGATCATGGAAGATGGCGAATGTCGCGGTGTCATCGCCATGGACATGGAAGACGGCTCCATCCACGCCTTCCGGGCGCACGCGGTGGTGCTGGCCACCGGCGGCTATGGCCGGGCCTATTTCTCCTGCACCTCGGCGCATACCTGCACCGGGGATGGCGGCGGCATGGTGCTGCGGGCCGGGCTGTCGCTTCAGGACATGGAGTTCGTGCAGTTCCACCCCACCGGCATTTATGGCGCGGGCGTGCTGATCACTGAAGGCGCGCGGGGCGAGGGCGGTTATCTGCTTAACAGCGAGGGCGAGCGCTTCATGGAACGCTATGCCCCCTCCGCCAAGGATCTGGCGAGCCGGGACGTGGTTTCCCGCTCCATGTCCAACGAGATCCGCGAAGGGCGCGGCGTGGGCAAGAATGGCGATCACATCTATCTGCATCTGGACCATCTGGACCCGGATGTGCTGGCGGAACGGTTGCCCGGCATTTCCGAGTCCGCGCGCATCTTCTCCGGTGTGGACGTGACCAAGCAGCCCATCCCGGTGCTGCCCACCGTGCACTATAATATGGGCGGCATTCCCACCGACTATAAAGGCCAGGTGCTGAACCCCACGCAGGAGGATCAGGACGCCAAGGTGACCGGCCTCTATGCCGTGGGGGAGGCGGCGTGCGTGTCCGTGCACGGCGCCAACCGGCTCGGCTCCAACTCGCTGATCGATCTGGTGGTGTTTGGCCGCGCCGTGGCGCAGCATGTGCCCACCGTGGTCAAGGCGGGCACCACGCACAAGCCGCTGCCCAAGGGCTATGCCGACATGGCGCTGGAGCGGCTGGACAAGGCGCGCTATGCCGATGGCGGCGTGTCCACGTCCGAGGCGCGGGGCGCCATGCAGCGCACCATGCAGGAAAACTGCGCCGTGTTCCGTACGGAGGAAGTGCTGGCCGAGGGCCGGGAAAAGATCGCCGATGTGGTGGCCCAGACCGAAGACCTGCGCACCACGGATCGGTCGCTTGTGTGGAACAGCGATCTGATCGAAACGCTGGAATTGCAGAACCTGATCGGGCAGGCGGTGCTGACCATGGAATCCGCCGCCAACCGCAAGGAAAGCCGCGGTGCCCACATGCACGAGGATTACCCGGATCGGGACGACGAAAACTGGATGAAACACACCGCCGCCTGGTGGGATGGCAAGAAAGCCACCATCGGTTACCGGGACGTGCACAGCTATACGCTGAGCGACGAGGTGAAATACATCAAGCCCAAGGCGCGGGTTTACTGATGGCCGCGCGCTGTCTGGTGTTTGAACAGGGGATGAGACATGGCTGAATTCGCACTGCCGGCCAATTCGAAAATCACCAAGGGGCAGGCCCACAAGGCCGAGGGCGCCGAGAGTGCCAGAACCTTCCGGGTCTATCGCTGGAGCCCGGATTCCGGTGAAAATCCGCGCATGGATTCCTATGAAGTGGATCTGGATGACTGCGGCCCGATGGTTCTGGACGCGCTGATCAAGATCAAGGACGAGATCGACAGCACGCTCACCTTCCGCCGGTCCTGCCGGGAAGGGGTGTGCGGGTCCTGTGCCATGAACATTGACGGCAAGAACGGCCTGGCCTGCACCACCGCGATCGAGGATGTGAAGGGCGATGTGACCATCACGCCCCTGCCGCATCTGGAGGTGGTGAAGGATCTGGTGCCTGACCTGAAGATGTTTTACGCCCAGTATGCCTCCATCAAGCCATGGATGCAGACCACGTCCCCCGCGCCGGAGCGGGAGCGGCTGCAATCGCGGGAGGACCGGGAAAAGCTGGATGGTCTGTATGAGTGCATCCTGTGCGCCTGCTGTTCCACAAGCTGCCCCAGCTATTGGTGGAACGGGGACAAATATCTGGGTCCGGCCACGCTGTTGCAGGCCTATCGCTGGCTGCTCGACAGCCGGGACGAGGCCACCGGCGATCGGCTGGACAATCTGGAAGACCCGTTCCGGCTGTATCGCTGCCACACCATCATGAACTGCGCCAATGCCTGCCCCAAGGGCCTGAACCCGGCCAAGGCCATTGCCGAGATCAAGAAGATGATGGTGGAGCGCAAGGGGTGAACCTTGCCATGATCCGATCCGAACCGTACAATCCGGGCATGAGGGGCCGGGGTTTCCCGGCTTTCTGATGCTGTCGCGGGAAAGGATTACATTTTGTCTTCGAAGCGAAATTTGAGCGCACGAAGTGTTCGAAACAAGGTTTTGCGGTATGGCGCAGGACTTAGCTTGTCCGCGTTTGCTGATTTTTATCTTCCGCGCCGCATGGTCGCCACGCGCCTTTCTTTCGACAAGGAAACAGGACGCCGCAACCCGGTGCTCGAAAAGCGGCGTCATATTGTGCTGGCTGACCGCTGATGGATAAGGATACCCACGGGCAGGATCGTGACCCCCATCAGGATCATGGCCACTCTCAGGCCGTGCCGGATGATGCCGCTGAACGCCGCCAGGTGGACGGACATGAACAGCAGGACGCCGTTCTTTCAGCGGCTCTGGTTGCGCAGCGGGAGTTTTCCGGCCCGATCCCCAATCCTGAAATGCTAAAAGAATATGATGCGGTGGTTCCTGGCTCGGCTGAGAAAATCGTCAGGAACTGGGATGATCAGTGCCGTCACGATCGGCTGATAACAGACCGCATTTCCCTCATGGAAGAACGCAGCCTGGCGCGCGGCCAATATTTGGGGTTGATCGCATTGGTCCTGCTTCTGGGTAGCAGTATATTTGCCGGCTTCATGGGTTTGACAGAGATCGGGTTGGCGATTGCGGCCATGGGCGCCGCGGGGATTATAACAGTGTTGGTTCGCGGGCGTAATGGCAACTGATCATGTTGTTTAGATGTTGTGCCTATTGGATTGCCCTGTTGCTTTTTTTCTGGGACGGCCTGACTGCCGCCACGGCGGCAGAGCCGGTGCCCGCCAGCCGGATCGGGCACAGTGTGTACCGCGATGTGTGGCACGCCATTCTGGATGAGGCCGGGATCGAGGCGCGCCTGATCGCGGCGCCGCGCGATGTGCGGCGGGACATGTTCATCAAGGGTGATCTGCTGCTGGACTGCTGCTCCAACCCCGTCTGGCGCGAAAGGCCGGAAGAAAAGCGGCTTCAGCATTTCACCCAACCCTTTGCCGTGATTGTGGATCATCTGATCCTGCACAAGGAGCGGGATTACCACTTGCCCGATCCCACCGACCTGAGCGCCTACAAGGTCGCCCTGATCCGGGGCTTTACCTATCCGTCCAAGCTGCGCTTCGGCGAGACCATCCGCCGCGTGTCCATGCGCGACACGTTTCAGGCGGTGGCGGACGGCGAGGCGGACATGACCGTTGCCAGCACCACGGAATTCCAGCGCCGCCAGCAGGACTGGCCCCGCGCACTCAAGCTCGGGCCGGTGTGTGACCGGGTTCTGTTGAGTGGGCGGGTGCATGAAAAGGCCCGCCATCTGCTGCCCCGGATCAATGACGCCATCGAGCGGCTGAAAGAACGGGGCCGCATTGACCGGCTGACCGGCCAGGCCGTGCGGGAATGGTAGGGATTGCCCCGGTGGCCGGGGGCGGCGGCGGGAATCAGGCCGGTTCCATCCATTTATCCCGCATCTGCGCGCGCGTGGCCTCGCACCAGCCCATATTGTGCGCGATATAGGCATCCACCGAGCCCGCATGGTCCCGGATGGCGTCGAACGCGGCGTCCAGAAAGGCTTCCTCCACGCCCACCAATGGGTGCAGATGATCCGGGTCCACGGGGCGCCCCAGGCGCTTTTCCAGCCGCCGGGCCATCTGTGCGGCGCGCGCGGGCAGGTTCACCGCGCCGTTGGTGGCCAGAAAATCCGCCAGCACGGCATCCCGGTTGATGCCCAGCGCGTGAAGCAGCAGGGCGGCGGCGATACCGGTGCGATCCTTGCCCGCCGTGCAATGGAAGAACACGGGCCCCGGCGCGGCGCGCAGGGCATCGAAAAAGCGGCGCAGCCCGTCTTCATTGGCCACCGGGATTGTGCGGAAGGCGCGCAGGAACTCGGCGCGAAGGGCATCGCCGGGAAAGGGGTCGCTGCCCATTCGCGCGAACAACTGCTTTACCCAGGCGGCCGCATTGCCGCCAATGGGCAGGGGGAGGTAGCGAATATCACGCCGGTCTCGCAGGGGATTGGGGCTGTGGTCCGACTCCGCCGTGCTGCGAAAGTCCACCACGGTCAACGGTGCCGTGGCGGTGGTTATCTCATCCGGCAGGTCGCGCGGCAGGGCGCCACGCATCAACAGGCCCGCCCTGATCCGCCCGTCCGGGCCGGAAAGGCCGCCAAGGTCGCGGAAATTGTCGAGGGCGGGGCTGGCTGCGGGCATGAAATTCGGTTCCGGCTTGATGACGCTGAGGGGATCGCAGATGGTGCCCGCCCGGCCTGTCCCGGTCAATTCCCGAATATGCCGTCATTTCCCGCATATACGGGGCTTGACTGGAACGGTGATCCCGCCAATCTGGGCGGCATGTTCTTTTGTCGCTTCATCTTTCAGGGCCCCGCGTGTGACCGCCGACCATTCCGCTGAAAAACCGAGCCAGCAATATCAGACCCTTGTGGATACGGGTGCGCTGACCGCCGACCCGGAACAGCGCCGCACCGTGGGCTATATGGACCGGCTTCATGATGCCCTTGTGGACTACCCGGAAGTGGGGGGGCGCGGCGCCACCCTGTCCATCAAAAGCTGGCGGCTGGCCAATCTGTTCGGGCGCAAGCGCGTGGCCGAGCCGCCCAGGGGCCTGTATCTCTATGGCGGCGTGGGGCGCGGCAAGTCCATGCTGATGGACCTGTTTTTCCAGTCCGCGCCGGTGCGGGCGAAGCGCCGGGTGCATTTCCACGATTTCATGGCGGACGTGCATGAGCGGCTGCGCCAGTGGCGCGCCATGGACGGACGGGAGCGCGTGCGCCGGGGCGGGCGCGCCTCGGAGGAGGACGTGGTGCTGCCCGTGGCGCGGGAAATCGCGGGCGAGGCCACGCTTCTGTGCTTCGATGAATTGCAGGTCACGGATATTGGCGATGCCATGATCTTGTCGCGCCTGTTTCACGAATTGCTGGAATGCGGCGTGGTGGTGGTGGCCACGTCGAACAGGCCGCCAGATGATCTGTACAAGGACGGCCTGAACCGGCCCCTGTTCGAACCTTTCATCGCCCTGGTGCATCGCAGCTTTCATGTGATCGCGCTGGACGGCGACACCGATTACCGGCTGGAACGCCTGAAGGGCGTGGACACCTATTTCACCCCGGTCAATGAGAAGACCACCGCCCGGCTGCGGGATGCCTTTTTCCGCTTGACCGACCGCAATGTGGATGACCGGGCCAGCGTGCCGTCGGACAAGGTGGAGGTGGCCGGGCGCACCATTTTCGTGCCGAAAGCGGCGCGCGGGGTGGCGGTGTTCTCGTTCAAGCGGCTGTGCGCCAAGCCGCTGGGCGCCCGTGATTACAGCGCCATCGCCCGGCGTTATCACACGCTGATCCTTGTGGCGGTGCCGCAAATGGGGCCGGAAAAGCGCAATGAGGCGAAACGCTTCGTCACCCTGATCGATGTGCTTTATGAACACGGGGTCAAATTATTGTGCAGTGCGGAGGTGCCCCCGGATGCGCTATATACCGAGGGCACGGGCGCCTTTGAGTTCGAGCGAACCGTCTCCCGCCTGATGGAGATGCAAAGCGAGGATTATCTGGCGCGCGGCCACGGCAAACAAACCCCGTGACAGGCGGCGAATCCGTCCTGTTTTCGGGGGACGCGGGCGTGATCACATCAAGGTCGAACAGGCTGTTTTTCCAAGGGGGCGGGGTTGCCTGACCCCGGTAAACACGGTAGAAACTTGCGCGACTTTTCATATCTTGTCGATGCGCGGCGTTCTGCGGCGCACACTCAAGGGCTGGAGCATTTCTCATGGCACGAAGAAAGATTGCATTGATCGGCGGCGGCCAGATCGGTGGTACCCTCGCGCATCTTGCGGCGCTCAAGGATCTCGGAGACGTGGTTCTTTTCGATATCGTGGAGGGCCTGCCGCAGGGCAAGGCGCTGGACCTGGCGCAGAGCGGGCCGGTGGAAGGCTTTGATGCCCGTCTCAAGGGCACCAATGACTATGCGGACATCAAGGGCGCGGACGTGGTGATCGTCACCGCCGGCGTACCCCGCAAGCCGGGCATGAGCCGGGATGACCTGGTGGACACCAATCTCAAGGTGATGAAGGCGGTGGGCGAGGGCATCAAGACTCACGCACCGGATGCCTTTGTCATCTGCATCACCAACCCGCTGGATGCCATGGTCTGGGCATTGCAGAAATATTCCGGCCTGCCGAAGGAAAAGGTCTGCGGCATGGCGGGTGTTCTGGACAGCGCCCGTTTCCGCCACTTCCTGGCCGACGAGTTCGGCGTATCGGTGGAAGACGTGACCGCCTTCGTGCTGGGTGGGCACGGCGACACCATGGTGCCGCTGGTGCGCTATTCCACCATTGCCGGTATCCCCGTGCCCGATCTGCTGGAAATGGGCTGGTCCAGCCAGGAAAGGATCGATTCCATCGTGCAGCGCACCCGTGATGGCGGGGCGGAGATCGTTGGCCTGCTCAAGAGCGGATCGGCCTTTTACGCACCGGCGGAAAGCGCCATTCAGATGGCGGAAAGCTATCTGAAGGACAAGAAGCGCCTGCTGCCCTGCGCGGCTCATCTGGATGGGCAGTATAATGTGTCCGATCGCTATGTGGGCGTGCCCGCGATCATTGGCGAAAGCGGCATCGAGAAAGTGGTGGAAATCCGGCTCAAGGGTGAGGAGCGGGACAATTTCGATCATTCCGTCAAGGCTGTCGAGGGCCTGGTGGAGCTTTGCATCAAGATGGACGGGTCGCTGGCCTGACCATCTCTGGCTGTCCGTCCTTGCCGGGTCCGTGCCCGGCTGCCGGGCGGGATCAACCGGATCGGGAAAACCCGGATTGGGGAAACTATGAATATTCATGAATATCAGGCAAAGGGCCTGTTGAAGACATATGACGCGCCGGTGCTGGACGGCGGCGTGGCCTATACCGCCGACGAAGCGGTGGAGCAGGCGGAAAAGCTGGGCGGCCCGGTATGGGTCGTCAAGGCGCAGATTCACGCCGGTGGCCGCGGCAAGGCGGGCGGCGTGAAGGTGGTCAAGTCGATCGAAGACGTGCGCGCGGCGGCCAGCGAACTGCTGGGCAAGACGCTGGTGACCCATCAGACCGGGCCGGAAGGCAAGGAAGTGGGCCGCGTTTATGTGGAAGACGGCTGCGCCATCGCCAAGGAATTCTACCTTTCCATGCTGGTGGACCGTGTGACCGGTCGGCTGGCCATCATGGCCTCCACCGAGGGCGGTGTGGATATCGAGGAAGTGGCGGAAAAAACCCCGGAAAAGATCGTCACCATCACGATCGATCCCGCCACCGGCCTGCAGGCGTTTCACTGCCGCAAGGTGGCTTTCGGTCTGGGCCTGGAAGGGTCCGCGGCCAAGGAATGCATCAAGCTGGTGGGGTCGCTTTATCGTGCCTTTACCGATCTGGATGCCAGCATGTTGGAGATCAATCCGCTGGTGCTGACGGGAGACGACAAGATGGTGGTGCTCGACACCAAGATGGCTTTTGACAGCAACGCCCTGTTCCGCCACCCCGACGTGAAGGACCTGCGCGACGAGTCGGAAGAAGACCCCAAAGAGATCGAAGCCTCCAAGTTCGATCTCAATTATATCTCGCTTGATGGCAATATCGGCTGCATGGTGAACGGTGCCGGGCTGGCCATGGCCACCATGGACATCATCAAGCTGAAGGGCGGCGAGCCCGCAAACTTCCTGGATGTGGGCGGTGGTGCCACCAAGGAGCGGGTGACGGAAGCCTTCAAGATCATCCTGTCGGATGACAATGTGGAAGGCATCCTGGTCAATATCTTCGGCGGCATCATGCGCTGTGACGTGATCGCCGAGGGCGTGGTCGCCGCGGCCCGCGAAGTGGCGCTGAGCGTGCCGCTGGTGGTGCGCCTGGAAGGCACCAATGTGGAGATCGGCAAGAAGATCCTCGCGGACAGCGGGCTTGCCATTGTCGCCGCCGATGATTTGAACGACGCCGCCGAGAAGGTCGTCAAGGCCGTGAAGGAGGCCGCTTAATGTCTATTCTTGTTGACAGCAACACCAAGGTCATCTGCCAGGGCTTTACCGGCGCGCAGGGGACTTTCCATTCCGAGCAGGCGATCGCCTATGGCACGCGGATGGTGGGCGGTGTCACCCCCGGCAAGGGCGGCCAGACCCATCTTGATCTGCCGATCTTCGACACCGTATCCGATGCGCGGGAAAAAACCGGCGCCAATGCCAGCGTGATCTATGTGCCGCCGCCCTTTGCCGCCGATGCCATTCTGGAAGCCATCGACGCCGAGATCGAGCTGGCCGTGTGCATCACCGAGGGTATTCCGGTGCAGGACATGATCACGGTGAAGCGCGCGTTGAAGAATTCCAACACCCGCCTGGTGGGGCCGAACTGCCCCGGTGTGATCACGCCGGGCCAGTGCAAGATCGGCATCATGCCCGGCCATATCCACAAGCCGGGCAAGGTGGGCATCGTGTCCCGTTCCGGCACGCTGACCTATGAAGCCGTGGCGCAGACCACCGCCGCCGGCCTGGGGCAAAGCAGTTGTGTGGGCATTGGCGGGGACCCGGTCAATGGCACCAATTTCATCGATGTGCTGGAACTCTTCCTGGACGATGACGAGACCGATGCCATCATCATGATTGGCGAGATCGGCGGTTCGGCGGAAGAGGAAGCCGCCGAGTTCATCAAGGCCAACAAGGTGAAGAAGCCGGTGGCCGGTTTCATTGCCGGGCGCACGGCACCGCCGGGCCGCACCATGGGCCATGCCGGGGCGATCGTGTCCGGCGGGTCCGGTGGCGCCGATGACAAGATCGAGGCCATGCGCTCCGCGGGCATCCATGTTTCCGACAGCCCGGCGGCCCTCGGCGAAACCCTGCTGGACGCCATCAAGGGCTGATGACGTCTTAACAAGCGGCACCGTCCCTGCCATGGCGGTGCCGCATCTGCCCCGGCGCGTCGATAACGGCGCGCTCAACCCCAACGGAGGCGGGCGCGGCCACCTGACCGGCCCGGAAACAGCATGGCATCAGACCTGGATCAGCTTGCCGATCTTGAGGGCGTCAGCCCCGGCTTTGTGGAAGCCCTTTATGAGCGCTATCAGTCCAGCCCGGATTCCGTGGACACGGGCTGGCGGGAGACCTTCGACGGGCTGGAGCGGAATATTTCCCACCTGTCCGGCCCAAGCTGGTCCCGCAATGACTGGCCGCCCCGGCCTTCCGATGACTGGACGGACGGGCTCGACCCCGCCGACATGATGATTGAAAAGGCCCCCGCCGAGAAGGCGGCGGGCGGCGGCGTGAGCGAGCAGGCGCTGCGCTCCGCCACCATTGACAGCATCCGGGCGCTGATGATGGTGCGCACCTATCGGGTGCGCGGCCATCTGATTGCCAATCTGGACCCGCTGGGGCTGGAAGAGCGCACGCCCCACCCCGAACTGGACCCGGAAACATACGGCTTCGGCCCCGAAGACATGAACCGGCCCATCTATATGGATTATGTGCTGGGGCTGGAAACCGCCACGGTCACGGAAATCCTGAGAATTCTTCGGCGCACTTATTGTTCCAATCTGGGCGTCGAGTTCATGCACATCAACGACCCGGAGGAAAAAGCCTGGATTCAGCGCAAGATCGAGGGGCGGGACAAGGAAATCCACTTCACCGATCGCGGCAAGATGGCGATCCTGAACAAGCTCATCGAGTCCGAGCAGTTCGAGAAGTTCCTGGGCCGTAAATATACCGGCACCAAGCGGTTCGGCCTGGATGGTGCGGAAAGCATGGTGCCCGCCCTTGAGGCGATCATGAAGACCGGCGGGCAGCACGGCTTGCGGGAAATCGTCATCGGTATGCCGCACCGGGGGCGTCTCAATGTGCTGGCCAATGTGATGAAGAAGCCCTATCGGGCCATGTTCCACGAATTTCACGGCGGCTCTTTCAAGCCCGATGACGTGCAGGGTTCGGGCGATGTGAAATATCACCTTGGCACCAGCGCGGATCGGGAATTTGACGGCAATGCCATCCACCTGTCGCTGACCGCCAACCCGTCCCATCTGGAGGCGGTGAACCCGGTGGTGATCGGCAAGGTGCGCGCCAAGCAGCAACAGCGCGGGGACAAGGAACGCCGCGAAGTGCTGCCTTTGCTGCTGCACGGCGATGCCGCCTTTGCCGGGCAGGGCATCGTGGCGGAATGTTTCGCCATGTCGGGCCTGCGCGGCTATAATTGCGGCGGCACCATCCATTTCATCGTGAACAACCAGATCGGCTTCACCACAAGCCCGCAGTTCGCCCGCTCCAGCCCCTATCCGAGCGACGCGGCGAAGATGGTTCAGGCGCCGATCTTCCACGTCAATGGCGACGACCCGGAAGCGGTGACCTTTGCCACCAAGCTGGCCACCGAGTTCCGGCAGACCTTTGGCCGCGATGTGGTGATCGACATGATCTGCTACCGCCGCTTCGGCCATAATGAATCCGACGAACCCGCCTTCACCCAGCCGCTCATGTACAAGGCGATCAAGGGCCATCCGCCCGTGACCAGGGTGTATGCGGAAAAGCTGGTGAAGCAGAAGCTTCTGGCCGACATGGACGATTTGAAGCGCCTTGAGGGCGAGTTCAACGACATGCTGGAGGAGGAGTTCAGCGCCGGGCGCAATTACGAGGTGAACAAGGCCGACTGGCTGGAAGGCAAGTGGCAGGGCTTTGGCCTTGCCGCGAAGGACCCGGAAAAGCGCCGCGCCGATACCGGTGTGGCGGAAACGGCGCTCAGGGATGTGGGCAAGGCCATCACCGAGGTGCCGGAAAACTTCAATCTGCACCGCACCCTGAAGCGCGTGCTGGACGCCAAGGAGACCATGTTCGAATCCGGCACCGGATTCGACTGGGCCACAGCCGAGGCTTTGGCCTTCGGCACGCTGCTCCGGGAAGGCTTTCATGTGCGCCTCAGCGGCCAGGATTGCGGGCGCGGCACGTTTTCACAGCGCCACGCCCATCTGGTGGATCAGAAGTCGGAAAAGCGCTTCACACCGCTGGCCCAGATCAACCCGGAAGTTCAGTTCGAGGCGCTGGACAGCCCCTTGAGCGAGTTTGGCGTGCTGGGCTTCGAATATGGCATTTCGCTGGCAGAGCCCAACAGCCTGACGCTCTGGGAGGCCCAGTTCGGCGATTTCGTCAATGGCGCCCAGATCATCATCGACCAGTTCATCACGTCCGCCGAGCATAAATGGCTGCGCATGTCGGGCCTGGTGATGCTGCTGCCGCACGGCTATGAAGGCCAGGGGCCGGAACACAGCTCCGCGCGGCTGGAACGCTTCCTTCAGATGTGTGCGGAAGTGAACATTCAGGTGGCCAATTGCACCACCCCGGCCAACTATTTCCATATATTGCGCCGTCAGTTGCACCGGGATTTCCGCAAACCGCTGATCATGATGACGCCCAAATCGCTGCTGCGGCACAAGAAATGCGTCTCGAAGCTGGAGGAATTCGGCCCCGGTTCCCAGTTCCACCGGTTGCTGTGGGACGATGCCGAAATGAAGGACGGCAAGTCGGACCTGAAGCTGAAACCCGCCAAGGGCATCAAGCGGCTGGTGATGTGCAGCGGCAAGGTCTATTACGATCTGCTTGAGGAGCGGGACAAGCGCGGACAGGACGACACCTATCTGCTGCGCGTGGAGCAGCTTTATCCGTATCCGCACAACGCCGTGGTCAAGGAAATCAAGCGGTTTCCCAATCTGGAAACGGTGGTCTGGGCACAGGAAGAGCCGAAGAACATGGGCAGTTGGGCCTTCATCAATGAGCGGATCGAGTATTCGCTGAATGAGGCGGAGTGCAAGGCCCGCCGGGCGGTCTATGCCGGGCGACCGGAAAGCGCGGCCACGGCCACGGGGCTGGCTTCCAAGCATCAGAAAGAACAGCAGGCATTGGTTGAAAGCGCGCTGGACGCGTAAGACAACAAGGGAAGGCGCCAGGCATGGCTATTGAAGATATCAAGATTCCCCAACTGGGCGAGTCGGTGACCGAGGGTACCATCGGAACCTGGCTGAAACAGGAAGGGGACGCCGTAGAGCAGGACGAGCCCATCGTTGAGGTGGAGACCGACAAGGTCGCCATGGAAGTGCCGAGCCCGGTGGCCGGTGTGCTGGTGGAGCAGGTGGTTGCCGAAGGCGACACCGTGGAAATCGGCGCCCTGATCGCCAAGGTGGATACGGAAGGCAAGGCCGGCGGCGGCAAGAAAGACGAAAAGGCCGACAAGGGCGACGAGCCCGAAAAGGCCGCCGACGCCGGGGACGACTCCGCAAAGGATGACTCCGCCACGGACAAAGGCGGCAAGGACAAGAGCGAAAAGGCGGCCAGGGCCGATGATGGCGGCGGCAAGTCCGCCGGTGCGGACAGTGGCAAATCGGGCGCGCCCTCCGGTGGCGGTTCCGGCGATGCGCTGACCCCCATGTCGCCCGCCGTGCGCCGGATCGTGGACGATTACAATCTGGACCCGGCTTCCATCAAGGGCACCGGCAAGGATGGCCGCCTGACCAAGGTGGACGTGCTGGATGCCATCGACAAGGGTACCGCGAAGCAGCGCGGTGGCGGCGGCGGTGGCCAGCGGGCCGCTGGCGGGTCTGCCGCCAGTGCGGACAGCGGCGAACCGCGGGAAGAGCGGGTGAAGATGACCCGCCTGCGCAAGCGCATCGCGGAGCGGCTGAAGGAAGCCCAGAACACTGCGGCCATGCTCACCACCTATAATGAGGTGGACATGTCCGCCGTGATCGCCGCGCGCGGTCGCTACAAGGATCTGTTCGCCAAGAAGCACGGCATCAAGCTGGGCTTCATGAGCTTCTTCACCAAGGCGGCCTGTCTGGCGCTGAAGGAAGTGCCCGCTGTCAATGCCTCCATCGAAGGCGACGAGATCGTCTATCGCAGCTATGCCAATATCGGCGTGGCCGTTTCCACCCCCAACGGGCTGGTGGTACCGGTGCTGAAGGATGCTCAGGACATGAGCTTCGCGGCCACCGAAAAGGCCATTGCCGACATGGGCAAGCGCGCCCGCGACGGCAAGCTGAAGCTGGAAGAAATGCAGGGCGGTACTTTCTCCATCACCAATGGCGGCATCTTCGGGTCGCTTCTGTCCAGCCCCATCCTGAACCCCCCGCAGGCGGGCATTCTGGGGATGCACAAGATTCAGGAACGCCCCATGGCCATCAATGGCGAAGTGGTGATCCGGCCCATGATGTATCTGGCGCTGTCCTATGATCACCGGCTGATCGATGGCCGGGAGGCGGTCACCTTCCTGGTGCGCCTGAAAGAGGCGATTGAAGATCCGAATCGCCTGCTGATCGACATGTAAGACCGACCGACCCGGACTCTGGAAAGGATACATTTCTCATGGCTGACCCTTATGACGTACTGGTGCTGGGCGCTGGTCCCGGCGGGTATGTGGCCGCCATCCGCGCCGCGCAGCTTGGCCTGAAAACCGCCTGCGTGGACAAGCGGGAAACCCTTGGCGGCACCTGTCTGAATGTGGGGTGCATCCCGTCCAAGGCGCTGCTGCACGCCACGCATCTGTATGAGCAGGCGGACCACGACTTCGGCAAGTTCGGCATCAAGACCACCGGCCTGAAGGTGGACCTGAAGGCCATGCTGGGCGCCAAGGACAAGGCTGTGACGGACCTGACCGGCGGTATCGAATATCTGTTCAAGAAGAACAAGATCGACTGGTTCCGGGGCACGGCCAGCTTCAAGGACAAGAGCACCGTCAGCGTGGACCTGAACGATGGTGGCAGCGAAACCCTGTCGGCGAAGAACATCATCATCGCCACCGGCAGCGAGGTGGCGACCCTGCCGGGCATCGAGATCGACGAGAAGAAGATCGTCTCATCCACCGGGGCGCTCAGCCTGCCCAGGGTGCCGAAAAAGATGGTGCTGATCGGCGGCGGCGTGATCGGGCTTGAACTGGGCTCGGTCTGGCGTCGGCTTGGGGCCGAAGTGGAAGTGGTGGAATATATGGACGAGGTTCTCCCCGGCATGGACGGGGAAGTGCGCAAGTCCTTTGGCCGTCTGCTGAAAAAGCAGGGCATGACCATTCACACCAAATCGAAAGTCACCGAGGTCAAGAAAACCAGGGCCGGCGTGTCGGTCACCTATGAACCCGCGAAGGGGGGTGATGCCACCACCATTGAGGCGGATGTGTGCCTGGTCTGTGTGGGGCGCAAGCCGCATACCGAAGGGCTGGCGCTGGACAAGGCGGGTGTGGCGATGGACGACAGGGGGCGCGTGGACATCGGTGCGGATTTCGGCACCAATGTGCCGGGCATCTGGGCCATTGGCGACGTGGTGAAAGGGCCCATGCTGGCCCACAAGGCCGAGGATGAAGGCATCGCCGTGGCGGAGAATGTGGCCGGGCTGACCGGCTATGTGAACCATGATGTGATTCCCAATGTGGTCTATACCTACCCGGAAGTGGCCAGCGTCGGCAAAACGGAAGAGGAACTGAAGGAAGCAGGCGTGGCCTATAATGCCGGCAAGTTCCCCTTTACCGCCAACAGCCGCGCCAAGACCAATCAGGACACGGACGGCTTCGTGAAGATTCTGGCGGACAGCAAGACGGATCGCGTGCTGGGCGTGCATATTGTGCACACCATCGCCGGGAACCTGATCGCACAGGCCGCCACAGCCATGGAAATGGGCGCCAGCGCCGAGGATATCGCGCTGACCTGCCACCCGCACCCGACGGAGACGGAGGCGGTGAAGGAAGCGGCGCTCGCCGTGCACAAGCGGCCCATCCATATGTAAGGCACGCCTGTTGATCGGTCATGGAAAAGGCCCGGCACCCTGTGGGGGAGCCGGGCCTTTTCACATTGCGCTGTCTGTTTCAGCCCCCTTGCGGCGGCTTGATCCGCCCGCCCCGCCGGGGCCTCAGGCGGCTTCAGCCGCGGGCAGGGCCAGCACCAGCCAGCTTGCGGCGAACAGCGTCAGGGCCACGAAGAACAGCGGCACCAACTGGAATTCGGGCGCCGGTTCGTCGGGGGGCGTTCGGGATGCATCGGCGCGGGGGGCGGGCATGAAATAGCTGGTCATCAGATCCCAACTGGCCCGCGCGCAGGTCAGCATGGCCACCACCCCCGCCACCAGCAGCAGAAGCAGCTTGAGATAGCCGCCGACCGACTCAAGCGCGGGCCACAGGAAAAATCCCGCCAGCACCAGCAGCGCGGACAACAGCGACAGGGCACCATAGAGGGCCACCAGCGTGCCGCGTCGAAACCGGGTCAGCCCATCTTCCGGCGTGGGGCCGGGGGTGTTGGGGGTGTGTGGTTCCCGGTTCCTGTGGTCATTTTCGCTGCGGTCGGGCATGAAACCTCCTGATTGGGGTGGTGCGCATCAGCGCCGCCGAAACGCGGCGTCATAGCTGGCTTTCAGATGTGCCGGGTCCACCTGGGTGTATAATTGCGTGCTCGCCAGGTCCGCATGGCCCAGCAGGTCCTGAATGGTCCGCAGGTCCCCGCCCCGGCCCAGCAGATGGGTGGCGAAACTGTGCCTGAGCGCGTGCGGCGTGGCATCTTTCGGCAGGCCCAGTGCGGCGCGCACCGCTTCCATGCGTTTCTGGATGGCCCGCGCCCCCAGTCGCCCGCCCCGCACGCCCCGGAACAGCGGGGCTTCCGGCGCCAGGCTGAACGGCATTTGCGCCACATAGGCATCCACCGCCCGGCGCACCACAGGCAGCAGCGGCACCAGGCGCGTTTTGCCCCGCTTGCCGGTTACGCGCAGCGTGTCGCCGGTGGGTATGTCCTGGCCATTCAGGCCCAGAACCTCGCCAACGCGCAGGCCGCAGCCATACATCAAGGCCAGCACCGCCCGGTCCCGTGCATCCACCCAGTCGCCGCCATCGTCCGCCAGCGAACCGGGCGTGCTGATCGCGGCGCGGGCTTCCTCCTCGGTGATGGGGCGGGGCAGTCGCGCGGGCAGGCGGGGGCGCTTCAGCGCCTGAAGGCTGTCATTGCTGATGCCCTCGAAGCGGTCCAGATAACGATAAAAGGTGCGCAGGGAGGACAGCACCCGTGCCACGGAGCGATTCGCCAGCCCCTCGGCGCGCACATGTGCCAGAAAGGCGCGAAAATCACTGAGCGGCAGCGCGGCCAGCAGGGGCTTTGTCACCGTTTCGCCGCGATGGGCGGCCAGAAAGTCCAGAAAGCGGGTCAGGTCCCGGTCATAGGCATCCAGCGTGTGGGCCGAACAGCCCCGTTCGCTGTGCAGCCACCGTTTGAACCGGCCACGCAGCACCGCCAGATCGGCACCGTCATCGGGTTCCGTGCCGTCATGTGGCCTGTCATCCGGGGCCGGTGGCGCTGTGCCGCCCGCCCGCATCAGGACCGGTAGCGCAGCTTGCCGAGAAAGCGACTGATGGACGGGAAGCGCCCGGAATTACCGGTCAGCCGGGCCTTGGTCTTCTCAAAGGTCATCACATCTTCTATCCGGCGGTCCAGAAAGGCCCATGTGGCTCCGAAATCCTCGGACTCGTCGTCCAGCCAGAACAGCAGTACGCTGGCATAGACCCCCGACAGGGTCAGCCGTTTGGTGTACCAGTTGTAATCGGTGCTGGTATCACCCGCCGCGCGCCACATCACATCCGCCGTCCGCCAAAGGGCCCGGCTGCCTTTTATGGCATAGGGCGGCATCATCAACAGGGCCATGCCGCGGCGGATCGCTTCCCGTTCGTCGCCGTGCTGGGTCAGCCGCGTCTTGATTGCCACGGTGATACGGTCCCGGATTTTCATGGACGGCAGGTCCATTTCCGCCAGTGCGTCCGCCAGCATATCATCGGCCTGGGACAGGTGCAGGTCCAGCGCTTCCAGCGCGCCACCGGGAAAGGCCAGTTCCGCCATTTCGGGCGAAATCGCCAGGTCGGCGGCGGCGCTTTTCAACGCCCGGTCGGTCCAGCCTTCATAGGGTACATGGCCGAGCATGGCATCCAGCAACAGGTTGCGAAGCCCCCTCGGCGCTGTCCTGATCGTTTCGTCCGCCATCATGCATTCTCCTGCCAAACCCGCATGAGCCTAACATAGCGCGGACGGGCTGTCATGAAAGCCCGAAGGTGGGGAACGCCGGAAAAGCGCCCGTGCCCGCGTCCCGTGTGGCGGGGGGTGCGTGGCGGCTTGCGCGGCGGGGCGGTGTGTCTTATACTGTGTCCCAACAGGTTCGTAGGTGCCACCACCGGGATCGCCGGTGGGGTGGTTTTATTTGCTTGTCTCGGCGTCCTGGCTCTGCTAAATGCGCACCCAATGGCGGACGCTGTGGGGGCTATTGCCCGGCAAGTGTCAAATCTGGCCTTGGAAAGGAGTGAGCAACCCCATGCAGGTTGTTGTACGTGACAATAATGTGGATCAGGCGATCCGGGCGCTGAAAAAGAAACTTCAGCGTGAAGGCGTGTATCGTGAAATGAAGATGCGCCGCAATTATGAAAAACCGTCCGAGAAGAAAGCGCGGGAGCGGGCCGCCGCTATCCGCCGCAGCCGGAAGCTTGACCGCAAGCGCGCCGAGCGGGACGGTCTGATCGCCAAGCGCCGTTAAGGCGCCAGATCAGGGTGAGCCGCTAAGGCACTCTGGCTGGACGACCACAGCAAAGTTGGGCGGGCAGTCTTCGCCCGCGCCCAGCAACAGAATAAAAAGCCGCGCGCCCCGGTTTGGGGTGCGCGGTTTTTTCATGGTTCGATGCCTTTCATGGCAGCCGTTTGTGCGCCATACGCCGTGGCGGCGCGGTGGACCGGCCACCCTATAGCGTTTTTCCCGGCGCGATGGCGCGCGGGTCCACCGGTATGTGGATCAGGTGCGGGCCGCCCCGGTCCTGCCAGCGGTCCACCGCGTTCAGCAGGCCGTCCGTATCGGCCACCTTTTCCGCACTGATCGCAAAGCTTTCGGCAAAGGCGACAAAATCGGGATTGGTCAGCCCCGTGGCGCTGATCCGGCCCGGATAGTGCGCTTCCTGATGCATCCGAATGGTGCCGTACTGGCCATTGTCAAAGACCAGAAACAGGATGGTCAGCCGGTGCGCGGCGGCGGTGGCCAGTTCCATGGCGCTCATCATGAAGCAGCCATCCCCGGCGGCGGCGATGACGGGCCGGTCGCCGTGGTGCAGGGCGGCACTGATGGCCGCAGGCACGCCATAGCCCATGGCGCCGCTGGTGGGGGCCAGTTGGCTGACCCCGCCGCGATAGCGGTAAAAGCGGTGCAGCCAGGCGGCATAATTGCCCGCGCCGTTGCAGATGATGGTCTCCGCCGGGATATGGTCGCCAAGCTCGGCCCAGAAGCGCGCCAGCTTCACGGTGCCCGGATTGTCCACCGGTCTGCGCCAGGCATCCAGGTCGGCGCGGGCTGTCTGGCACCAGCGGGCACGGGCGCGGCTGGGGGTCAGGGTCACGCTGTCCAGCGCGGGCAACAGGGTGGCCGGGCTGGCCTGTATGGCAAGATCGGGCTGATAGACGCGGCCCAGTTCCTCCGCGCCCTGATGCACATGAATGAAGGGCTGGTCCAGCACGGGGGGCACAAGGCGCCGATATCCCCCCGTGGTCATTTCGCCAAGGCGCGGCCCCAGCGCCAGAAGCAGGTCCGACTGTTGCATACGCTGTACAAGGGCCGGGTTCGCGCCGATCCCCATATCGCCCACATAGGCGGGGCTGGTGCTGTCCAGCCTGTCCTGACAGCGGAAGGACACCGCCACCGGCAGATGATTGCGCTCCGCAAAGTCTTGCAGGGCGGTGCGCGCCGCCGCGGTCCAGCCGCTGCCGCCGACCAGCAGGAAAGGGCGTTCCGCCTCGTCCAGCGCGGCCACCAGCCGTTCCATCTGGTCCTGCCCGGCATGGGCGGGGGCCGGTTCCGCCGGTTTCAGGCGCGGCATGGGGGCGGTTTCGCTCAACATGTCCTCCGGCAGGGCCAGCGCCACCGGGCCGGGGCGGCCCGCCATGGCGGTGCGCAGGGCCCGGCCCACATATTCGCCCAGCCGATCGGCGCTGGGCACTTCCGCCGTCCACTTGGTCACCTGTTCCAGAAAGCGGCGATAGTCGATCTCCTGAAAGGCTTCCCGATCCATCTGGTCGCGGGCCACCTGGCCGATCAGTAGCAGCATGGGCGTGCTGTCCTGAAAGGCGGTGTGCAGCCCCGTGGTGGCGTGGGTGGCGCCAGGGCCACGGGTGACGAAACAGACACCGGGCCGCCCCGTGAGCTTGCCCGCCGCCTCCGCCATGACGCTTGCCGGGGCTTCGTGGCGGCAGGTGATGAAACGCAGCGCCTCGCCGTGGTCCCGGCAGGCATCCAGCGCGGCGAGGAAGCTTTCACCCGGCACACCGAACACCCGATCCACGCCGTTCCGCCTGAGCGCGGCCATCAGGATCTGGCCACCGGTGCGGATGGCCCCCGGTTCCGGCAGGGCCGTGTTGTTTTCAGTCATGAAATCCCCCTTGCGTCGTTCCCCGGACGGGCGCATCAGCGCACATTAGGGGGCGCCGGGATGCCTGTCACCCCTTGCGGGCAGCCACCCCTCCCGTTCCATTCACCGAGGCGTGATGGCCGATCCGGGCTCTCGGCCTTGAGATTTCCCCGGATCGGTACCACACTCACCCCCTGATTCGGTTTCAAGTGACAGCAATAACAAGGCATTGATACCTGCATGACAGAACAGTCCAAGACGCCGTCCGGCGCGTGCGTGCGGGCCGGAAATCCCGTTCGGGCCACCCACCGGCCCAGCCCCGATGTGGCGCGGGAGTTGAGGGAGCAGGCGGTTTACGGCGTGCCGGAGCAAATGGCGCCCGGCGTTCTCAGGGTGCTGGCGGACAATGCGAAGGATTATACCGGCCCCGGCACCAACACCTATGTGGTGGGCGATGAACGGGTCTGGGTGATCGACCCCGGCCCCGCTTGTGAGCGGCACCTGGACGCGGTGCGGGAAGCCGTGGCCGAGCGCCCGGTCGATGGCATCTTCATCACCCATACGCACCGGGATCACAGCCCGGCGGCCCGCCCGTTGCAACAGGCCGCCGGCGCGCCCGTATACTGTGCCGGGCGCCTGCCGGACAGCCTGCTCGCCGCGACGGAGGAGGACGTGGACCCGGACTTCTCCCCCGACCGGACCCTGAAGGACGGTCAGACGCTTCGCCAGCAGGGCGGGGATGATCGCTGGCACCTGCGGGCGCTGCATACGCCGGGGCATTTCCCCAATCATATGTGTTATGCGCTGCCGGCGCAGGGTCTGCTGTTTTCCGGCGATCATGTGATGGGCTGGTCCACCACCGTGGTGGTGCCGCCCCTTGGCAATCTGAGCGACTATCTGACCAGCCTGGATCGCCTGGCCGGTCAGACATGGCGACTGATGCTGCCCAGTCATGGCCCGCTGGTTGAGGAGCCCGGCGCCCGCATGGCGGAAATCCGTGCCCACAGGATGACCCGGCACGGTCAGGTGCTTGACTGCGTGCGCCGTGGCTGCACCGATCCCGCCCGCATCGTGGACCAGATTTATGAAGGGCTCACGCCGCGTCTTGAGCGGGCGGCCAGGGGCTGTGTGATCGCCCATCTTCACATGGCGGAACGGGATGGAGACCTGGCCCCCATGGATGACACCGCCAACCCCCTTGCCACATCCGCCTGACGGGGTTTCCGATCGGGCGTGATGCGCCCCCTGTATGTGTCTCTCCCCCTGTGCGACAGCCCCCGGCTGCGTGCCCGCAGCGTTTTCGTTCCGTGCCTTATATGGCTTGCGGGGCGCAGACCGTCTCGTTAGCGTATGCGCTTCGCGGTCTGGAGTTCGCAGTTCGGGGTAGACGGTCAGGGTTGAGGAATGCGGATACTGGGGCGGCTGAGGGATGAGATCGGGGCGGATGGCACCGGGATGCTGCCCCCCTTTCAACCGCGCTTTCCATGGCTTTCCGGGGATTTGCAGACGGTGCGCAACACGCTGGTGCGCGAGGCGGCGGGCGCGGCGGCGGATCGGCGGCTCAGCCTGCCCATCACCGGCCAGCGCGGCGCCCGGCTCAGCATTGCGGTGACAGACCCGGCGGCCCCCGCCCCCGACCATGAACTGGACCCCCACGCCGACGAAGTGCCCCGGCCCAATGGCCGCGCGGTGCTGCTGCTACACGGCATTGCGGGCAATGAGGGCAGCGTTTACATGACCGCCACCGCGCGCCGGTTCAGCGCCCGTGGCTGGCGGGTCTATCGTATGAATTATCGCGGTGCCGGGCCGTCCCGCGCCACCAGCCGCGCACCATATCATGCGGGCCTTACGGATGATGTGCGGGATGTGATCGCCGCCCTCCCGCGGGAGGAGTTTCCCGAAGGGCTGTCGCTGATGGGGTTTTCGTTGGGCGGGCAACTGACCTTGCGCCTGCTGGGCGAAGACGGGGCCGCTGGCCGCGATCCGGCGGTGCGTTCCGCCGTTACGGTGTCGGCGCCGCTCAATCTGTCGCATTGCCAGAAAGCGCTGGAGCGCACGCGAAACCGGCTCTATATGCGCTATCTGGTGCGGGATATGAAGCGGGAGTTGGGCAATCTCTGGCCCAGGGCCATTACCCGGCCCGGCGATTCGATCGATACGGTGCGCCAGTTGGACAATCATGTGATCTGCCCGGTGTTCGGCTTCCGGGATGCGGAGGATTATTACGCCCGCGCCTCGGCCATCTATCACCTGGCCGATATTCGCCGCCCCTTTCTGGCCATTCACGGTGATGATGACCCATGGATACCATCGGGGGATTATGAAGCCGCCCCCTGGCCGGATGTTCCGGGCACCGGTGCGGCCCTGCTAAGTGGCGGGGGACATGTGGGTTTTCATGATCGCGCTTTCCGCGACCCTTGGTTTGTCGCGGCGGCGCTGGCCTATTTTGACAAGTACTGAATAACGGTTTCGATATTTTTTATAAAATTCGATCTTTTCTTTAAAAGTTATGTCTTTTCATTTTCAAATTCAGTCGAATTTTACTCGTAAATTGACCATTTAGGCTTTTTGACTTCACCTTGAAGGCAGAGTCGTGGACCGGGTGTTGGTCCCGCCAATGTATGATCGAGGTGGCCAGATGAGCCTGATAAATGAAACCACCATGGAGAAGATCGTCCTCGCCAAGCGGGTGGGGCAGTTTCTCAATGGCAGCCAGGACCCCGGTGAGCGCGATCAGGTGGCCGATGTGGCCCGCAAGCTGGCCGGTGATGTGTGCCGCGAGGTGCGGGAAGTGCTGGCCTATGAACTGCGCAACTGCAAGGATTTGCCCAAGGATCTGGGGGCGCGGATCGCGGCGGATGTGGAGAATGTCTCCGCCCCCTTCCTGGAAGTGACCGAGATTTTCACCGATGCGGAAATGGCCGAGCTGGTGCCGGAACTCTATACCGGCGCGCAGATCACCGTGGCCCGTCGGCTGAGCCTGGGCGACCTGACCATGGTGGCTCTGGCGGAAAAGGGCAGCGAGGAAAGCGTGCTGTATATGGTGCGCAATGACCATATTCAGTTGAGCGATGTGGCCTGCTCAAAGGTGATCACCCGCTTTGTTCATGACAAGCGGGTGCTGGATCAACTCGGCGCGCGGATGGACCTGCCGCTGGCGGTGGTGGAAAAGCTGGTGGACCGGGTATCGGACCATTTCCGGGCCGCGCTGGTGCGCCATTATGCAGTGGATGTGAGCGCCGCCGAGAAGCTGGCCGATCGCGGGCGCTTCGATACCATGCTGGACCATGTGAGGAGCGCCACGCCAGACCAGATTCACGCCTATGTGAAAACCCTGCGCGAAGAAGGCAAGCTGACCAATCTGCTGACCCTGGAAATGGCGCGCAACGGCGTGCACAGCTTCCTGGAAAGCGCGCTGGCGCTGGCGTCCGGGATGCCGCGCGGGGCGGTGCGCGACGCCCTGTCATTGAAAAATGTGCATGATTTCGTGGACCTGATGAAAAAGGCGCGGGTGACCAAGACCATGGCCGCCCATTATATGACCGTGGCGCGGAACGAGTATGCGGCCAAGCAGGATGCCGCCAATGCCGTGCGCCAGATCGACGCGGCGACCACCGCCAGGGTCGCCTGACGGCGGGGGCAGACCCCGGAGACCATGCGCCCCTGGCAGCGGGGCGTTTCTTTGGCAACAAGGCGTGAAAAAGGGCGCGAGGGGATGATCCCACGCGCCCTTTTTCACGGGGGCATTTCAGGCAGCCCGTCCCGGGGCGTGCCTGAAGCCGTCTTCCTTACTGGCCACCGATGATCGGCAGCTTCTGACGGTGCTTCAGCGTCAGATACAGGGCGGAAACGAACACCAGAATGGCCATGTAGAACAGGCCGCCATCCTGCATCACCTGGCCGCCATTTTCACCGCACTGGGCGAGCGGCGCACCGGTGGAGCAATAGCTGACCACCATGCCGAGCCGGGTGAACAGGTGAAAGAAGATCGCCCCGGTCATTACGGCCAGCGCCAGAACGGCACCGTAAGCCCGTGTGGCGGGGATCAGCACCAGGATGCCGGCCACCAGTTCTGCGGTACCCACCAGATAGGCGCCGATGCTTTCGAAAAAGCCCAGACCAAGCGCCTGGCCCACCTGCCGGAAAATGGCATCGGTCATGGCGGCACCGCCGAACTTGGACGGTATTGTCATCAGCAGAATGCCCGCGATGATGATGGCGGGCAGCCAGTCGATATGTTTGCGTACTGCGTCCATGGGTATCCCCCTCATATGCCTTTGCCCGGCCTGTGAAAGGGCAGCCGGGCGGTTTGGCCGATCATGGCCCTGTTGGGTTTCGTTTCGTGCCGCGCTTCATGTGGCGCTTTGTCACACTTATACAGTATGCATCGGGGCGCGGGTCTTCAATGCGTTTGCGGATAACGTTTGCTCAAGTTTTGTTCATGTCGCCAGGCGCGGAACAGGGCGAGCAGGCCGCTTGGCCGGAAACCGCGGCGCCGATTGGCCGCGCCGATGCGATAGAGATGGCGGAACTGATCCGCCAATGTGCGGTAAGCCTGCCAGAGCGTGGTGCGGCTGTCCCAGATATGGGTGGCCTCGCCGCCCGCGCCGTTGATTTCAAGGATGCGGAATCCGTGGCCCGCCCGGAAGGCTTCGAAATCGCCGAAGCGCACGTCGAACCGGCCAAAGTGGAAATCGGGCATGGCCTTGGCGATGTCATCGAAACGGTCGGTCATGGCCTGTGTGACATGATCCGCGCCATTGCGGAAAATGGTGCCGCGACAATGGTTTCCGGCAAAGGCCAAGCGTATTTTTTCGCCTTTGGGGACCACCGTGTCCAGCCGGTCCCGGAAGCGGTCCAGATAAAGGTGAGGCAGGGCACCGGCGCGGGTGTCCGCCATGATCAGATCCCTGAGCGTGCGGTGGCCGTCACCGGTGACGCGGGGAAAATATTTCAGCGTCAGGCTGATGATGCGGCCCTGTGCCTCCCCCGGATAGCGCACATAGAAAACGCCGGCCTCGCCCTCTTCGTCCACAAGCGCCTGAACCAGGAAATGCCCGCCTTCGGGGAAGGCGGCGATATAGGCTTTCAACGCCTCGGCGCTGTCGATCTTCTGAACGCCCGCGCCGCGCATCCCCATGTCCGGCTTGGCGACGCAGGGATAGGTGATGCCCGCCGCGTTCATGGCCTGCTCCGCCCTTGCAAGGGTGGCGGCCATATCGCCGTCGCGGGTGATGGTCACATAAGGCGACAGCCAGTGCCGCATATGGTCCGGCACCGTGCTCATCACCTCTGTCTTGCTTTCGCCGATCAGGCCGGACAGCGGCAGATGCGGGTTCACATTGGTGGGCAGGCTGGCGCCCAGATGTCGCAGCGACAGCCAGGCGATATAGGCGGCGATGGGGGTGTAGAACAGCCTTGGATTGGCGAATTCGAAACTGGAAATGGCCGCCGCGCTGTCGTCCAGCGGCGGCATTCCGGCATGGGGGGCATCGGTGCGGGGCAGCGGGTCCATGGCGTTCAATCGTCCTTTTCCGGGAAGGGCAGGCGGGCTACCGACTTGATATGCCGCATCAGGCGCGGCATCAGGATAATGATGGCGATGGCCAGCACAAGGGCCCCGATCACGCCCCACACGCCGCCGATTTTGGACAGAAGCCGCTGTGTGTTCGATACGAAAAGCACCATGCCGCTGACCCACACAAGGGCCGCCACCGTCATGGTGATCCAGAAACGCCAGACCGAGAAGCGCAGAAAGCCGAAGCTGATATAGGTGGGCACCCGCGTGCCCGGCAGAAAGCGGGAGAAAAACAGAATGGGGATTTCCCGCCCCTTCAGCCAGCGCCGGAAGCGCCGGATACGCCTGAGCGGCAGGCGTCGCCGCAACCAGCGCACGGAGCGCGCCAATCGCCCCACCATATAAACGCCCACATCGCCCAGCGAAATGCCCGCCACCAGCCCGCCAATGGCGAACTCGACGGGCAGGCTGTCATTGCCCACCAGCAGGGAGCCCGCGATCAGGGCGCCGTCTTCGGTGATCAGGGTCGCCACCGCCAGAAGGGCCGCCATGGCCAGCGGTGCATTGCCGATGGCGGTGACAAAATCAATGATGCTGCTGGCGCTGGTTTCGGTCATGGCCTTCCCTGTTGCCGCGGGCGGCGGAATGGCGCCCACCTGCGGCGTCATGAGCCACAGTTGGCCCGTGATTGCAAGTGCCAAGGGGATCACACCGGGTCACAGCCCGGTCAGGTCGGCCCCGGCGCGCATGGGCCGGGGCCGATCGTGGAACAGGGACAGGGCGGTAAGGTCAGGGTACCAGAACCACGGGCACGCCCGCCGTGTGGGCCAGGCTGTTGGCCACGCTGCCCAGCAGCAGGTCTGCCACCTTGGAACGGCCCCGGCGCCCCACAAAGATCATATTGGCCTTTTCGCGCTTGGCGGTTTCATGGATGGTTTCTACCGGGTGGCCCCAGAAGAATTCGCCGCTGATGTCCACGCCGCTGTCTTCGTGCTTCTTCATGATGGCATCGAGGATTTCCTGCTTGGCGGTGGCTTCTTCCTGCTTCTTGTCCAGCGGGCGATGGGCCATTTCGTCCAGCGTCAGCGGCTGAATGCCGGACCATGGGATCACCGTGATCAGGCGCACCTTGGCGCCGGTCTGCCGTGCCAGTGTAATCGCCCTGTCCGCGGCCCGGTTGCCCCATTCGCTGCCGTCAACGGCAACCATGTAAAGCTGCTTACCCATTGCTTTCTCCTCTGTTTGATCTGGATGGGTTGAATATTGGTCTTTCGTGTTCGTGGCCGCCTTGACCCTGATCAAGCCGGGGCGGCGTGCTGACTGTCCTGACGGTCTGGCCGCTCCGCATTCCGGCGGATCATATGGGCCACTTTTTCCGCGATCATGATGGTGGGGGCGTTGGTGTTGCCGCCGATCAGCCGCGGCATGACGGAGGCATCCACCACGCGCAGCCCGGAAAGGCCGATCACCCGGCAGGCCGGGTCCACAACGCTGTCCGCGCGATCCACAGGCCCCATGGCGCAGGTGCCCACCGGGTGATAGATGGTTTCCGCCGCGCCTCGGATCGCTTCCATGGTGGCGGCGTCATCGTCCAGCGGGATGGTGTCGAACGGCGCTTTTTCGCCGCTGATCATGGCTTGCAGCGCGGGTTGGCGATACAGTCGGCGCACCAGTTTCACACCCTCCAGCATGATCCGTTCGTCCTCCGGCTCACCCAGATAGTTGGGGTCTATGGCGGGGGCTTTCAACGGATCATCCGATTTCATCCGGATGGACCCGCGAGACCGGGGCCTGAGCGGGCATATATGGATGCCCATGCCGTGGTCGGTCGCCTTGGTCAGGCCGTGCGCCTCGTCCGCCATGGCCAGCATGATGTGAAGCTGGATATCGGGTCGCTCCAGTGCCGGGTCGGTTCGCAGGAAGCCCCCCGTGGGTGTGATGCAGTCCGACAGAGGGCCGGGCAGCCCCATCAGCCATTTGCCGATTTCCCACAGCCCCCGATGGGGTGCCTGATATTTCAGCACGGACAGCGGCTGCTTCAACGGCGCCGAGACGATCATGTCCAGATGATCCTGAAGATTGCGCCCCACGCCGGACAGTTCATGGACCATGGGAATATTGAAGGGGGTGATGTCCTCCGCCCGGCCCACGCCGGACAATTGCAGCACTTGCGGGCTGTTGATCGCCCCGCCGCACAGGATCACTTCCCGGCCCGCGGCCCAGTTTTCCACCCGGCCCTTGCGGTTCACCTCCACGCCGGTGGCGCGCTTGCCCTTAAAGGTGATGCGGCGTACCTGCGCGCCCGTCAGGATGGTCAGATTATCCCGTCCGCGCGCTTCGTGCAGATAGGCGCGCGCGGCGGTCTGTCGGCGGCCACCGCGAATGGTCTGGTCGTACCAGCCAAGCCCTTCCTGGCTTGGGCCGTTGAAATCGTCCGTATAGGGCAGGCCCATTTCCTCGCCCGCCTTGAGGAAGGCGTCATTGAGCGGGTTCTTCGAGGTGTGCTGGCTGGTTTTCAGCGGCCCGCCCCTGGCGTGGAGCGCATCTTCCGGGCGGTCGCTGTCTTCCAGCTTGCGAAAATAGGGCAGCACCTCATCGAAGCTCCAGCCCGTGCAGCCCAGTTGTGCCCACTCGTCATAGTCCCGTGGGTGGCCGCGCACATACAGCAGGCCGTTGATGGCGCTGGAACCGCCCAGCACCTTGCCGCGCGGCCAGTATACCCGGCGGTTGTTCAGCTTTTCCTGCCGCTCGGTCCAGAAGGCCCAGTTGTATTTGTTGGGCGGGACCACCTTGATCAACATGCCGGGCATGTCGATCTTCATGGAGCCGTCCCTGTCCCCGGCTTCCAGCAGCAGAACGCGGTTGCGGCTGTCCTCGCTCAATCGCGCGGCCATGGCGCAGCCGGCGGAGCCGCCGCCGACAATGATATAATCGAACCCGGTATCGCTCATGCCGCGCGTCGCTCCCCCGAAAACGGCTGTTGAACAATGAAGCCTAGCTGTTCAAGGGCCGCCAAGTCCAGCCCGGACGGGCGGCCACGGGGCATCTATCCGTCAGGCCAGTTGTGCCCGTAGCCAGGCGGCGGCCCGTTCCAGCGCCTGAAGGGCGGTTCGGCTGGCCTGATAGAAGGTGACATAATCGTGGATCAGACCGTTTTCTTCCGTATAGGTGAGCTTCACGCCCGCATCGCGCAGGGCCGTGGCCAGCGCCCGGTTCTGGTCCAGCAACGGATCGAAGCCGCCGACGCCGAGAAAGCAGGGCGGCAGGTCCGCCAGGCGCTCCAGCCGGGTCAGATCCAGAGGCGGGGCGCCGGGGCCGCTGCCCGCCTTTTCGCCGTGGCGCCCGTCCTTGCCCAGATATTGGCGCTGGAACCAGTCTATCATGCCTTTGGTCAGTATATAGCCGTCCCCGAAGGTGGTCATGCTGGGCCAGTCCGTGCCCGGCGCGGCGGCGGGGTTGAACAGCCAGAGCGCGTGCGCCGCCCGCCCGGTCTGGAGCAGGCCGTGTGCCGCGCCCAGCGCCAGCGAGGCCCCCGCGCTGTCCCCGCCCAGCGCCACGCGGCGGCAGCCGGGGGCGAAGGCACCGGGATCGTCCACCACCGCCTGCGCGGCGGCCAGCGCGTCCTGGGATGCGGCGGGAAAGGGGTGTTCCGGCGCCAGGCGATAATCCACCGACAGCACCGGCATCCGGGTCAGATAGGCGACGCGGCGGGTGAAAGGCTCGAAGCCGTCCAGGTCGCCAATGGTGAATCCGCCGCCGTGAAAGAACAGCAGCATACCATCACCGTGGCGGCCATGACTGGGGGTATAGAGCCGGGCGGGGCGGGGCCCCTCGCCGCCGGGAACGGTCAGCTTCAATCGCTCCACGCCCAGCGGCACAAGGCTGATGGACATGGCGCGCAGGGCTTCGCTATAGACGCGCCGGACCCCTTCGACCCCCACCTTGTCGGCCATCTTGTCCACGTCTTTCAGGCCCATCTTTTCCCGAAGCGCGATCAGCCGGGCAAAGCCGGGGTCGAGTGTTTTGCCGTCCCGCAGGATGGCGGTGCGGGGGGTCATTGGCAGGGCCATGGCCGCCTTCATCAGCAGGCATTCAAGGATGGCGCGCATGGGGCTGATCCTTTTCCTTATCTGTGCCCTTTTCCGGGGCGGCATCGCCCGGCAGGTCGGTGGACTTTGGCACGTCGGTAGACTGGCGGTTGCCCGCGCGCACGAAGCGCAGCGTTTTCACACCGGTGCCGCGCTCGATATTCACCTGGTTCACCTGATCGGGAAACACATCGCGGAAGATGTCGTTCTGCACGCTCATCCGGGTGCCGGGGCCGTCCAGCCGGTCGGTTTCCTGATAGAGCACCAGATGATCGCCCATGATCTCCCCGCCAATGGGGGTGAGCGAAAGGGCCTGCCCGTCACGCGCCAGCTTGAAACGATCCGCCACATGCAGCAGCAGGCGGGCGCGGCCTTCCACCTCGGCCACCAGCAAATCCCGATCGCCGTCGATCCGGTCCAGCACTTCCTGGGCGTCGTGCAGATGCACTTCGTGCATGATCTGCCATGTGCCGCTGTCCGGCGACCATTGCATCACCGTGAAGGCGGTTTGCGAACGGTGCGCCCGCGCCGGGGCGGCGGTTGCCAGCAGGGCTGAAAAAAGGGCCGCCGCCACGGCGACGGCCCCCATGTAGCTGCGAATGGGCATGGATCAGCGCCCGGCGGACAGCGGCACCTGGCGGGCGTTGCTGTCGGTCTTGTGGTTGCCTTCCAGCTCTTCCAGCATCCGCTTCATCATGTCCCGGTCGGCGGAGCGCGACTTGTACAGCTCCAGCCGGTTGCGGGTGATCTTCGGCGGGAAGTGGTTGTTGCCGAAATCCGCATCCGCGGTCTGGTGGTGCCGGTCCAGTTCGATGGACGCGATCTCCCGCTCCCGGATCAGCAGCTTGGTGACCGCGCGGTCGTCGCGGCGCCAGATTTCCGCCGGGATCATCAGCTCTTCCGTATCCCCGTTTGCATAGGTGATGGTCAGCGGCAGCGGCGTGACCAGGCCGCCTTTGTTCACCAGGTCCACGAAATAGAGGGTCTTGTCTTCCTCGACGGCCCGCTTGAGCACGTCCCGTTCCCACTGATCCAGCTTTTTCAGATAGGCGTTATAGGTGTTCACGTCAGCCGGCGTGACGGTGTATTCGTCATTCTTGTTGTAGAAATCCTTCAGTTCCGGGTAACGCTCCACCCGCATCTCGATGCCTTCATCCAGATTGCGTTTCTGTTGCAGGCTTTCCGGTTCCAGCGCCGTGTCGCGCTTGCGTTCCAGCGGGAATTCCACGTTCGGGTCCAGCGAGGACACCTTGTAGCTGCGCACATCCGTGATGCCCGCGTCCACATGATCGGTGGAGAAGAACCAGCCTTTCCAGAACCAGTCCAGATCCACGCCGGAGGCATCTTCCATGGTGCGGAAGAAATCTTCCGGGGTGGGCCGCTTGAACTTCCAGCGCCGGGCATATTCCTTGAACGCGAAGTCGAACAGTTCCCGGCCCATCACGGTTTCACGCAGCACCGTAAAGGCGGCCGCGGGCTTGGAATAGGCATTGGGGCCGAACTGCTGGATGCTGTCCGACTGGGTCATGATCGGCACCTGGTTTTCGGATGTCATATAGCGGCCGATATAGTCCAGCACATTGGGCTTGAAGTTGTAGTGCTTGCCGCCGACGGCGGAGCTTTCCACCGCGGTCCAGGCGGGGAAATCCTCTTCCCAGCGCAGTTCCGCCAGATATTCCAGGAAGGTGTTGAAGCCTTCGTCCATCCAGGTCCAGCGCCGCTCGTCCGAATTCACGGTCATCGGGAAATAGATATGGCCGATCTCATGGATAATGACCCCGATCAGGCCGTATTTGATGCGCCGGCTATAGGTGCGGTCCCCGGCCTTTTCCTGGTCCGTGGGCCGGTAGCCGTTGAAGGTGATCATGGGATATTCCATGCCGCCGCGCGCCCAGGTGTTCACCGACTGGGCGGTGGGGTAGGGATAGTCGAAGGAAAATTCCGAATACACATCCATGGTGTGGACCACCGCATGGGTGGAATATTTCGACCAGATGGGCTCCGCCTCATGGGGATAGAAAGACATGGCCATGACGGTTTCATGCTCCGCCCCCGGCTGTTTGTGGCCCATGGCATCCCAGATGAATTTGCGGCTGGATGACCAACTGAAATCCCGCACGTTTTCCGCCGAGAAGTGCCAGGTGCGGCTGCCGCCTTTCTTGTCCTTTTCGTTTTCCAGCGCCTCTTCGGGGGTGACGACGAACACCGGCTTGTCCGCCGTGCGGGCCTTTTTCAGCCGTGCCCGCTGGGTTTTGCTCAGCACCTTGTCGGGGTTTTGCAGCACGCCGGTCGCCGAAACCACATGGTCTTCCGGCACGGTGATCGCCACGTCATAATCGCCAAACTCCAGCGTGAATTCGCCGCGCCCCAGAAAGGGCTTGTTCTGCCAGCCAGTATAGTCGGTCAGCGCCGCCATGCGGGGGAACCACTGGGCCAGGAAATAGATATAGGTGTCGTTTTTCTTGAAGTGCTCGAAGCCGCCACGGCCACCGATCTTCGTTTCCTCGATGATGTTGAAGGCCCAGTCGATGCGGAAGGATATGGTCTCGCCAGTTTCCAGCGGCTCCTTCAGGTCGATCCGCATATTGGTGTCCACCACGGTATAGGGCAGATCGCCGCCCCCTTTCAGGGCCACTTTCTTGATTTCATGGCCGAACTCGCGGTCCTCGAAAGCCTGCTGCCGGCGCAGGGCGCCATAGCTCAGCGAATCGCCCGCGCCCGCGCTGTCCCGCCGCGACCCGGCGGTTTGCGCCGTTTCAGAGCGCCGCGCCAGGCTGTCATCCCGAAAACGGTTCTGATCAAGCTGCACCCAGAGATAGTTCAGATCATAGGGTGCCCGGTTGGTATAGGTGATCACCTCCGAGCCGATGATGCGCTTCTCGTCCTCGTCCAGCGTGACATCGATGTCATAATCCGCCTTCTGCTGCCAATATTCGGGGCCGGGGCGGCCACTGGCATCGCGGTACATGCTGGGCGAGCGCAGCATACCGCGCAGGGGATTGAACTTTTCGGCAGACCGGTTGGGCTGTTCGGCGCCCGCGGCGGTCGCGCCCAGCATCTGGCCCGCCACCATGGGCAGGCCGATGGCCGCCATGGTCAGGCTTTTGCCGAGGCCGCGCGTCACGCGCTTGAGCAAAGTCAGTGGCATGTCCTCTCTCTCCCTTGATGATCCTGTGACGGAACGCTCCGGCCAATGATGCATTGGCACGATCATGGGCGACCTTAGACCGAACTGGACGGCCCGGTCCAGTGTTCCGCTTCTGCTTGACCGGGCGGCCCCACAGGGTGAAGCTGATCCCATGGAAGCACTGTACTTTCTGTTTATGGAGCGCCCCTATGGCGCCATCCTGCTGGGGGCGTTGCTGTGGCTGGCGCTGCGCCCCTTCCGGCACCGAATTGGGCGCCGTGTGCCCGTTTATGTGGCGGCGACGGTGGTGATTCTGGGGGGCTGCGTGCTGCCCAGCCTGCCCCGCTATCAATATGAAACACGCATCCGGGACATGGCCGCCTACAGCCCGGAAATGGTGCTCAGGGAAACGCGCCGGGAGCGCTTTCTGCTGGAGCCGGTCACCTGGATCAACCCGCCCGCCACGCGGCTGGTTTACAGCGGGCCACGGGAACCGTTCGCGCCGGATGCGGCCATTCGCCGCTTCCGGGTGGAGCGCTATGACATGGACATGGGCCACAAGCCCCGGCGGCTGGATATCGATTGCGCCAATGACCGGTTCAAAAGACAGGTGACCGATCGTGCCGGGCGCTTTTTCGAGGATGGGCAAGGGAACCGTCCGCTATCCGACCAGATGCGGGAATTCTACTGCCTGCGTGACTGGCGGGCGGAAGTGGCCGCGCTTGAAGGGGCGGCGGATCAGGCGCCCGACCCAATGGATGAAGGGTCGGATGAAAGCCGGGCTGACAAGAAGGACGCGGACCAATGAGCGAGACCGGTTTCAAACCCGCCGATACCGCCCTGCTCAGCCCGTATCTGACCGTGGACGGCGCCGCCCGCGCGGTGGACTGGTACGGGGATGTGCTGGGCTTCCATCCGCTGCACCGGCTGGAAAGCCCGGATGGTCGGCTGATGCACGCCGAGTTGCGGCTGGATGGCCAGACCCTGATGGTGTCCGATGCCTGGCCGGAACATGGCCGATCCGGCCCGGACGGCACCAATGCGCCACCGGTCAGCCTGATGCTGTATGTGCCGGATGTGGACGCCGCCCATGCCAGGGCATTAGGGGCGGGCGCCACCGAACTGATGGCGCCGGACGATATGTTCTGGGGCGATCGCATGGCCAGGTTCCGCGACCCTTTCGGCCATGACTGGGCCGTGGCCACCCATCACCGCCATGTGGACGCCGAAGAACTGGCCGCCATCATGGACCAGATGCAGGCGGAGGATGCCTGACCATGTGATGACCGCCCGGTGGCCGGGCGCCGGTTGGGAAGGGAGCGCAGGGGGTCAGCCCCCATCCTCTTCTTCCAGCGCGTCGAAGATGGCGTCGGCCTCGCTGGGTTCCTTGGCGCGTTTGCCGTTGCGGATCTGGAACTCCCGGTTCTGGCGATAGGTGGAGCGCATGAAGATATAGGGATCGTCTTCCTGATACAGGCTGTCGATCAGGCCGTCATTGTCGGCCCTCAGTGACAGGCCGTTGGTCAGCACCAGCCCCAGTTGCAGGCCCTTTTCATTGGCCCGATCCGCGGCGATGCTTACCGGGTCGGCCCAGAAGCTGGTTACGGTGCCCGCGCCATCCCGTACGCTGGACGGGCCAAGCAGCGGCAGCACCAGATAGGGCCCCCGATCCACGCCCCAGACCGCCAGGGTCTGCCCCAGGTCTTCATTGTGATATTTGATGCCCATTTCGTCCGACACCCGGAACAGGCCGCCAATACCCAGCGTGGTGTTGATCACGAAGCGCCCCAGCGCCGTGCCGGCGCGGCCGAAATTGCCCTGCAGCAGATCATTCAGGAAGGTCCACGGTTCGCGCAGGTTGCGCATGGCGTTGGACACGCCGTCCCGCGCCGGTTCGGGCACCACGGTATTATAGCCGGTGACCACCGGGTCCAGCAGGTTGCGGTCCACCACCTTGTTGAAGGCGAAAACGGCCCGGTTCATGTCTTCATAAGGGTCATGAATGCCGGATGCGTTTTTCGGTTCCGTGCCACCGGCGCAGGCGGTAAGCAATGTCAGGCAAAGGCCGAGCGTGATTCGCTTGAGCGCGGAGTCCGCGCCGCGTGTGTGCCGAATGTGAGAGGTCACAGCCGCCTCCAGATGGTGATGCCGCATGGCGGCGAACAGGGATCAATGCGGCGACACTGGCGCGAAACCGGCGCCGGGGCAAGGGGGGTCCGGTCAACAGATGCCCCCGCCTTATCAAAGCCGCGTGACCACGGCCTTTTTCCAGGCGATCTTGAGAAGGGCCTTTACAGATATAAAGATTTCCTTATATATGAGCCCTCATCAGCCCTGTGGCTGGTATGGGGCCCGGATCGCCGGGCGGAAACGGAACAGGCAATGGTGGACGATCTTCTGGCAGCCCTGCGCGCCGCGGGGGAGACGACACGGCTTCGCATCCTGGCGCTTCTGGCGCGGGGCGAACTGACCGTGAGCGATCTGGTCCGCATTCTGGACCAGAGCCAGCCGCGTGTCTCCCGCCATTTGAAGCTGATGGTGGATGGCGGGCTGCTGACCCGGTTCCGCGATGGCGCCTGGGTGTTCTACCGGCTGGCCGCCGACGGTGTGGGCCGCCAACTGGCCGAATCGCTGCTGGCGCTGACCCCGTCGCACGATCCCTTGCTGGCGGCGGATGCCGACGCGCTGGATGCGATCCGGGCGGAACGGTTCCGCGCGGCGCAGGACTATTTCCGGGCCAATGCGGACCAGTGGGATGCCGTGCGCTCGCTCCATGTGCCGGAGGCGGAGGTGGAGCAGACCCTGATCGCACTGGCCCCCGAAGGCGGAGATTTGCGGCTGGTGGATGTGGGCACCGGCACCGGGCGGATGCTGGACGTGTTCCGGGACCACACCCGCGAGGCCGTGGGCGTGGACATTTCCCCCGACATGCTGGCCGTGGCCCGTCGCCAGCTTGAACGGCCCGACCTGGCCCATTGCCGGGTGGCGCTGGGCGATATGTACGATCTGCCGGTGGCGGCGGGCGGCAATGATCTGGTGATTTTCCATCAGGTGCTGCACTTCGCCGAACAGCCGGGGCTGGCGCTAAGGGAAGCCGCGCGCGTGCTGGCGCCGGGGGGCAGCCTGCTGGTGGCCGACTTCGCCCCGCATGAGGAAGAAAGTCTGCGCACCGTGCACGCGCACCGGCGGCTCGGCTTTTCGGTGGATGAGATGGCGGGCTGGGCGCGGGAAGCCGGTCTGATACCGGTGGAAAAACGCCACCTGACCGGGGATCGGCTGGTGGTGACGGTCTGGCGTTTCGACAAGCCCGACCAGACGGCGGAAAACGACCGGACAGGGCAAGCCGGCCAAGCGACAAAGGAGAATACATCGCATGTGGCATGACCCCAGCGGGCGCGAGAGACCGGCGCTGCCGCCCCATCTGTCGCCCACCCTGTTTGCCGAAGAGGCGCGGGACGTGGCCGTATCATTCGAATTCTTTCCGCCCAAGACGGACAGGATGGCGGAACGCCTGTTTGATTCGGTAACGGCACTGAGGCCGCTTGGGCCGAAATTCGTTTCCGTTACCTATGGCGCGGGCGGCTCCACCAAGGAGCGCACCCATCGCACCATCGAACGGATTATCGCCGAGACCGACCTGGACGTGGCGGCCCATCTGACCTGCGTGGATGCCACGCGGGAAGACGTGGATGCCGTGATCCGGCGCTATGGGGCGGCGGGCGTGCGGCATATCGTGGCGCTGCGCGGCGATGCCCCGCCGGACTGGGACGGCTATCACGCCACCCCCGGCGGCTATCGCAATGCCGCCGATCTGGTGGCGGGGATCAAGCGCATTGGCGATTTCGAGGTGACCGTGGGCGCCTACCCGGAAAAGCACCCCGACAGCCCAGACTGGCAGGCGGAGATGGACAATCTCAAGCGCAAGATCGATGCCGGGGCCAGCCAGGCCATCACCCAGTTCTTTTTCGAGCCGGACCAGTATTTCCGCTTTCTGGACCGCTGCGAGAAGCATGGAATCGATGTGCCCATCATTCCCGGCGTGCTGCCCGTGACCAATTTCAAAACGCTGTCCAGCTTCGCGGCGGCGTGCGGGGCCACCGTGCCGGACTGGCTGGGCCGCCTGTTCGAGGGGCTGGACGAACAGCCGCAGACGCGCAATCTGGTGGCCGCCACCGTGGCCGGGGAGCTGTGCCGCCGCCTGCACGCGGGCGGTGTGCGCCAGTTCCATTTCTACACGCTGAACCGGTCTGAGCTGAGCTATGCCATCTGCCACATGCTGGGCCTGCGCCCCGACACGAGGGACGCGACCCCGGAACCGGAACAGGAGACCGCCCGATGACCCCGCCCGCAAGCGAAAAGACCGCCGAACTGACGGCGCTGGCCGACCGGCGCATTCTGGTGCTGGATGGCGCCATGGGCACCATGATCCAGTACCAGAAGCCCACCGAGGCCGAGTTTCGCGGTGACCGGTTCACTGACTGGCCCAGCGATCTGAAGGGCAATAATGATCTGCTGAACCTGACCGCACCGCACATGATACGCCGCCTGACCGCCGATTTTCTGGCCGCCGGGGCGGATATCGTGGAAACCAACACCTTCAACAGCACCCGTATTTCCCAGGCGGATTACGGCATGGAGGAACTGGCGCGGGAAATGAACGTGGCCGGCGCGCGGCTGGCGCGGGAAGCCGCCGATGCGGCCATGGCGGAAACGCCGGATCGGCCCCGCTTCGTGGCCGGTGCGGTAGGCCCCACCAACAAGACGCTGTCGGTGTCGCCCGATGTGAACAATCCGGGCTATCGGGAGGTCACCTTCGATCAGGTGGTGGCGGCTTACGCCGAGCAGATCGACGGCCTGATGGAAGGCGGCGCGGACATCATCCTGATCGAAACCGTGTTCGACACCCTGAACGCCAAGGCCGCCGCCTTTGCCGCCGAGCAGGTGTTCGCGGATCGCGGGGTCACGCTGCCGATCATGCTGTCGGTTACGCTGACCGACATGTCTGGCCGCAATCTGTCGGGGCAGACGGTGGAAAGTTTCTGGTATTCCATGCGCCATGTGGCGCCTTTTTCCATCGGGCTGAACTGCGCTTTCGGGGCCGATGCCCTTCGCCCCCATGCCGCCACGCTCGCCCGCATCGCCGAAACCCGTGTGTGCGTGTATCCCAATGCCGGGCTGCCCAATGAAATGGGGGAATATGAGGAAACGCCCGACATTACCGCCGCGCATCTGGGCGCCTGGGCCGATGAGGGGCTGCTGAACATTGTCGGCGGCTGCTGTGGCACCACGCCCGATCATATCCGCGCCATTGCGGCGGCGGTGGCGGGCAAGCCGCCGCGCGTTCTGCCCGGCGACCCCCACAGCCTGCGCCTGGCCGGGATCGACCCGCTGGTGCTGAGCGCCTGAGCTTCCCGAAATTTTGTGTGCAAGAGAGAGTCCCGCCCCATGACCCAATCCACCGCCCAGTTCATCAATATCGGCGAACGCACCAATGTGGCCGGGTCCGCCCGCTTCAAGAAGCTGGTGATGAACGGCGATTATGAAGAAGCGGTCAGCGTGGCCCGCCACCAGGTGGAGGGCGGCGCCCAGATCATCGATGTGAACATGGACGATGCCATGCTGGACGGGGAGGAGGCCATGACCACCTTCCTTCAGCTTATCGCGGCGGAGCCGGACATCGCCCGCGTGCCGGTGATGATCGACAGTTCCAAATGGTCGGTGATCACGGCGGGGCTGAAATGCGTGCAGGGCAAGGCGGTGGTCAATTCCATCAGCCTGAAGGAAGGCGAGGAACCTTTTATCGAGCAGGCGGAAACCCTGCGCCGTTTCGGGGCGGCGGTGGTGGTGATGGCCTTTGACGAAAAGGGCCAGGCCGACACGGTGGAGCGCAAGGTATCCATCTGCACCCGGTGCTACCGGCTATTGGTGGACAAGGTGGGCTTTCCGCCCGAAGACATCATCTTCGACCCCAACATCTTTGCCGTGGCCACGGGCATAGAGGCGCATGACCGCTACGGGCTGGATTTCATAGAAGCCACCCGCATCATCAAGGAAACGCTGCCCCATGCGCGGGTGTCCGGCGGTGTGTCCAACATTTCCTTTTCCTTTCGCGGCAATAATGCGGTGCGGGAGGCCATGCACAGCGTGTTCCTGTATCACGCCATCCGGGCGGGCATGGACATGGGCATCGTCAATGCCGGGCAGTTGACCGTTTATGACGACATTCCCGCCGACCTGAAGGAAGCGGTGGAGGACGTGATCCTGAACCGCCGCAGTGATGCCACGGATCGGCTGCTGGACATGGCGGAGCGCTACAAGGGCAGCGGCGTGAAGCGGGAAACCGATCTGGCCTGGCGCGACCAGCCGGTGGAAAAGCGGCTGGAACATGCGCTGGTCAAAGGCATTACGGACTTTATCATCGAAGACACGGAAGAAGCGCGCCAGAACGCCGCAAAGCCGCTGGATGTGATCGAAGGCCCCCTGATGGACGGCATGAACGTGGTGGGGGACCTGTTCGGCGAGGGCAAGATGTTTCTGCCGCAGGTGGTCAAGTCGGCGCGGGTGATGAAGCAGTCCGTGGGCCATCTTCAGCCGTTCATCGAGGCGGAAAAAGCCGAAGGCGCCCGGCCCAAGGGCACCATCGTCATGGCCACGGTGAAGGGCGACGTGCACGATATTGGCAAGAATATCGTGGGCGTGGTGCTGCAATGTAACAATTTCCGGGTGATCGACCTGGGGGTGATGGTGCCCTTCGCCGACATTCTGAAGGCCGCGAAGGAGCATGACGCGGACATGATCGGCCTGTCGGGCCTGATCACGCCGTCGCTGGATGAAATGGTCACGGTGGCCGAGGAAATGAAGCGCGCGGGCTTCACCATGCCGCTGCTGATCGGCGGTGCCACCACCAGCAAGGTGCACACGGCGGTGAAGATCGACCCCGCCTATGACGGCCCGGTGATCCATGTGCTGGATGCCAGCCGCGCCGTGGGCGTGGCGGGGCATCTTGTCTCGGAAGGCTACCGGGAAAAGCTGGTGACCGATACCGCTGCCCAGTACAGGGAAGCGCGGGAAAAACGCGCCGCCCGGCCAAAGACCGACCGCCTGGTATCGTTGGATGCCGCGCGGGCCAATGCCGCAACCGTTTCCTTTGACGGTTGGCAACCGGTAAAGCCCGCCTTTTTGGGGCCGAAGGTTCTGGACGACTATCCCCTTGAGGACCTGGTGGAACGGATCGACTGGACCCCCTTCTTCCGCACCTGGGAACTGGCGGGCAGTTATCCCGCCATTCTGGAAGATCCGGTGGTGGGCGAAAGCGCCCGCAGCCTGTTCGATGATGCCCGCGCCATGCTGGACCGGATCGTGGCGGAGAAATGGTTGACCGCCAGGGGCGTGGTGGCTTTCTGGCCCGCCATGCGGGTGGGGGACGATATCGCGCTATACGGGGATGAAGCCCGCCGGCAGGAAGTGGGCAGGGTCCATTGCCTGCGCCAGCAGGTGGCCAAGCGCGCCGGGCGGGCCAATGACTGCCTGGCGGATTTCGTGGCGGACAAAGACGGCCCGAACGATTGGTTGGGCGGATTTTGTGTCACCACCGGCCATGGCATCGAGCCGCATCTGGCCCGCTTCAAGGAGGCGGGAGACGACTATAACGAGATCATGCTCAAGGCGCTGGCGGATCGCCTGGCGGAAGCCTTCGCAGAGCGCCTGCATCAGCGGGTGCGCACTGAATTCTGGGGCTATGCCCCCGATGAGGCGCTGGACAATAAAGCGCTCATTCAGGAACGCTATCAGGGCATCCGCCCGGCGCCCGGCTATCCCGCCTGCCCGGATCATAGCGAAAAACCCGCCCTGTTTGACCTGTTGGGCGCGCGGGAGAGCATTGATGTCAGCCTGACGGACAGCTTCGCCATGCTGCCCACGGCGGCGGTGTCCGGCTATTATTTCGCGCACCCGGACGCCCATTATTTCGGCGTGGGCAAGCTGGACCGGGATCAGGTGGCTGATTACGCGGCCCGGCGCGGCGTGGACATGGCGCAGGCGGAGCAGTGGTTGCGGCCCAATCTCGCCTATTGATCCCATCTTGCGCGGTTGTGGGGAATGATACCGTGCCCGCCCCCCATGGCGGGCATGGGTGTGCACTGGGGCGGCACGCAGGGCGGCGCCTGCCAGTACTTGTCCGGTATGGCGCGCACGCTGGCCGACAGCAGGGGGTTGTCCAGCCATACCACCCGTGCCTGCCCCCTAGCGATCAGGTCCAGCGTGTCTTGCACGCCCGGATCGGCATTGAAATGGCGCATGAAGGCACCGCTGAGATAAGCGGCCTTCAACCCTTTTGTGATGATGCGCTGGCGGGCCGTGTCGTCCGCACGCACATAAAAGAACAGCGGGCTGCGATAGGCCAGGATCAGGTCATCGGCGACCCGAATCCTTGCCTTGCCCGGTTGCCGGTTGGCGATCGCCAGTTCCATGGCGACTTCGGTAACGCTTCGGGGCAGGGCATCCACCCGGCCTCGACGCACAAGATCGAAGAGCTTGTCATAGGTGGCGGTGAAAAGCCGGAATCCCCCGGCCTTCAGGATTTGCGTGTCGGGCCATGTGGGGGCGGAGCCGAGCACCAGATCCCGCGCCGGGATTTCTTTCCCGTCCGCCCCGTGGGTGAGCGATTCCCGGTCAGCCCGTATCAGCAGGCGCCGATAGCCCAGCATCCCCCGGATCAGGGGTATGGGGACGGCCTTCAGGCGGTCATCCCGCTGCGGGCTATAGGCCAGCGCCAGCGTGTCATAATCGGCATTTCCGGTGGCCATGATGCGGGCATAGCGGGCCTGTGTGGTTTCCGGCGCTCTGGCAAAGCGCAACTGGTGCGCGCCCGGCGCGTGGTCCAGCGCGATTTGCAGCAGGCCGTGATGATAGGTGCCCTCCGACCAGTGCGGAAGCGTGAAGGTTTCCGCCGCGACCGGTGCCATGGCGCCACCAGCCAGGGCGCCAAGCGCAAGAGCGCTCCGCCTCAGGCTTTTGAGGGGCGGCCTTCTCAAGCCTGTAACGCACCGTCGCACGTCAGCACCCTTTGCCAACAGGGCCGACAGCAGCCGGGGTCGGGGCTTCGGGTTGTGCGCACGGTGAACTCTGAAAACGGTGGCGATAATGCCCCTCCACTGCGGAATGATGATGACGCCGGAATCTGACGCCAGGGTCAGACTGACCTCAGTTTATAGCAAAAACCGGCATCAGAAATCCACAAAGACAGCAAGTGTGACCCATCACCGTCGCGCCTGTCGCTCCTGCCACCATGCCGCCCCGCACACGCGGACCCACCCGCACCGGCGTCGCTTCTACCGGTGCTGCCCTACGACAGCGCCGGAGGCCACGACCGTGGCCCGCCGCCCATGCGGCGCCCTCGCGGAGCGCGTGCGCAGCACGCTTGCGTGAGCGGAAAACAAAGCCCTTCAAGCAGGCCGTTCAAGAGCGAAAAGAGGGTGAAAATACAGGCCGACCAGCACCTGGTTCGGGGTTGTGCCGTCATCCGCCAGGGGCAGGCATAATGCGGAATAGTGCTGCGCGGTCTGGCGCTGGAGAATGGGCCCGCCGCCCAAGCGGACACTGCTGGCGAAATAGGGGGCGGCATCATCGATCAGGCGGTGCAGCCGGTTGATGGTTTCCGATGGAAACACGTCGTCCACGAGGCTGCCGGTCAGATCCCGCCCGAAATCCTCGCTCATTCGGGTGCCCATCAGTTTGACACGAAAGGCGGGGTGGGCGGATTTGGCGGTGGCATCGCTGGCGGGGGCTTCCAGCTTCAATATGGCGATGTTTCCCAGCAGGCCCCGCATGTCACTGGGGTGGATGTCCCGCCGCGCGGGCAGGCCGCTGGCCGCCAGCCCTTCCCAATAGGCATACAGGCGCTTCAGCATGGGGTGCCAGATATCCCGCGCCGTGGGGTGGAAGGTGGTTTCATTCAGAGCGTTTGCCGCGCCTTGCAATACCATCGATCCCAAACCCTTTCCGAGGTGCCATGACCAACCTTCTGGTCGTCCTGCCATGTGCGCTTCCTGTGCCGGGGCATCACGCGCACCTCACGTTTCAGTGAAAGCCTGTCAGAATTCTTTTAAAAGGTTCTTAAAACGAGGCTCAAATTTTAAGCGCTTCTTCTTGGCGCCAAAGGGGATGGTCGCTGGACCGGGTGCCCCCGCCGTGCTAGGTCCACACAAGGGCTTGCGGGGCCTGTTACATCTCTGCGCGTTACAGGGCAAAATTCATGCACAGCATACCGTATATCAGGGAAGGACTGGTCTTTCTGGCCATAGCCGGTCTGGTTGTGCCGATTTTTCACCGTATGCGCATATCGCCCGTTCTGGGCTATCTGGTGGTTGGTCTGCTGGTGGGGCCCAACGGGTTGGGCCTGCTGGTGGATCGCTGGCCGGCGCTGTCCCATGTGGTGATTTCGGATGTGAAAAGTGTCCAGACCTTTGCCGAGCTGGGCGTGATCTTCCTGCTTTTCGTGATCGGGCTTGAACTGTCGGTGGAGCGCCTGTGGCGAATGCGGCGCCTGGTGTTCGGGCTGGGCGGTTTTCAGGTGGTGATCACGGGCGTGATTGTCTTCCTGTTATCCCGCACGCTGGGCCTGTCGGCTTCCGCTTCGGTGGTGGTTGGGGCGGCACTGTCGCTGTCGTCCACGGCCATGGGGGTGCAGCTTCTGTCGGAAAAGCGCCAGCTTGCCACCCGATTCGGGCGGGCCAGCTTCTCCATCCTGCTGTTTCAGGATCTGGCGGTGGTGCCCATCCTGTTCGTGGTCAGCATGTTGGGCCAGCAGTCGGACGGGCAGGTGGGCCAGGCGCTCTTGCTGGCATTGGGGCAGGCGGTGCTGGCCATATTGCTGATTTATGGCGGCGGGCGGCTTTTGCTGCGGCCATTGTTCCGCATGGTCAGCCAGACCCGCAATGTGGAGCTTTTCATGGCCACCACGCTGTTGGTGGTGGTGGGGTTGTCGGTGATCACGGGCGCGGCGGGCCTGTCCATGGCCATGGGCGGCTTTCTTGCCGGGTTGCTGCTGTCCGAGACCGAGTTCGTACATGAGATCAAGGTCCAGATCGAGCCGTTCAAGGGCCTGCTCATGGGGCTGTTCTTCCTGAGCGTGGGCATGGGCATCGATACCCGCATGGTGCTGGATGGCGCATTGCCGGTGATCGGCGGCGCCCTTGGCCTGTTGTTGCTGAAGGGGGTGATTCTGGCCGTTCTGGCGCGGCTTTATGGCCTGCCCCGGCATACCGGGCTGAAAATGGCCTTTTTGCTGCCCCAGGGCGGGGAGTTCGCTTTTATCATTTCCGCCCTGGCGGCCACGCTTGGGGTGTTGAGTGAGCCGGAGCACCAGTATCTGCTGCTTCTGGTGGGGCTGACCATGCTGGCCACACCGGCAATCGCCAGCGTGGGTCAACGGCTGGGCGATCGGCTGGAAGCCGCCATCAGGCCAGAAGACCCGGCCCATGGCGTTGTGCCCGGCGCGGAGGATGTGGACGAGGTGGAAGGCCATGTGGTGATTGCCGGGTTTGGCCGCGTTGGCCGCACACTGGCCCATGTGCTGGACGCGGAGAACATTCCTTTTGTGGGCCTTGATACGGACCCAGGAAATGTGACCCGCGCGCGCAAGGACAATCTGCCGGTTTATTATGGCGATGCCGCCCGCACGGCCATACTGGAAGCGGCCCATGTGGAACGTGCCCAGGCATTGGTGGTGACCCTGAACAATGCCGAAGCCGCCAGCGAGATCGTGGAGGCGGTGCGCTTCATGGCGCCGGACCTGCCGATCTATGCCCGCGCCCGGCACCGCCAGCACGCCCGCGAACTGCGGGATGCGGGGGCGACGATGGCCGTGCCCGAAACGATCGAGGCCAGCCTGTCGCTCGCCGCCCGCGTGATGGAAGGGGCCGGCTTGACGGAAGACCTCGTTACCCGCCGCATTGATACGCAGCGCAGCCAGGAATTGCTGTAACAGGGGCCGGTCGCGCTCGTGCGTTTATGGCAGCCCCAGCATCACCGCGCGTATCGCCGGATGCCATGTAAGCCAAAGCGCCAGCGCCAGCACGGGGCCGAAGGGCAGGGCGGTGCCCGCGGTTACTGTCCGCCCCGCCAACCGGGCGATTCCCGCCACCAAAAGGGCCGAAAGGGCGGCCATCAGGATCATCAGTGGCAGCGCCAGGGGGCCGGTGAAGGCACCCGCCCCGGCCATCAGGCGGCTGTCGCCCCCGCCCAGCCCCTCGCGGCCCCGCAGCGCGCGATAGGATCGCCGCAGCCCTTCGAACAGCAGGAAACCGAAACCGGCGGCGGCCAGATGCCAGATGACCGCTTCCGCCCCGTTGCGGGCCAGGGGATCGCGCACCTCGGGCAGCGCCCAGGCCAGCGCGAGGCCGATGGGCACCAGCGGCAGGGTCAGGCTGTCCGGCAGGCGCCAATGGGTCAGGTCGATCCGTGCCAGTACCAGCAACCACCAGCCAAGCCCCGCCATCGCCAGGGCAACAGCGCCGGATGCGGTCAGCACTGCCAGCAGGGCGATCAACAGGGCGGCGCCTTCCATCAGCGGCAGGTGGCGGGGGATGGGGGCACCGCAGTAACGGCAGCGTCCGCGCCGCGCCAGAAAGCTCAGGGTCGGCACCAGATCACGCGGGCCAAGCGGGTGTTGGCACGCCCCGCAGCGGGACCGCCCGGTGATCCAGCCGCGCCCTTCCGGCAAACGGTCGGCCACCAGCGCGGCGAAGCTGCCCATGAAGGGGGCGACCATCAGGACCATGGCGATCGCCCAAGGGGGTAGCGATGTGTCGGGCATGGGGCGGAACTCCGGGAATGCGCATCGGGGCCAGGGGCCGGTGATCATGCAGTTGCATCTTGTTTACGGTCAGGAAACTGCCTAGATTGCGGCCACTCTTTCAGTGGGACAGTCTAAGGTTGTTAGTATAAAAGGGGCCGTCATGCCGTCCAATCCGGCGTTCATGCGTGCGGGCGTTCTTGTTGTGGATGACGAAGCGGTCATTCGCAAGCTCACCATCAAGCTGCTCAAGCAATTGGGGGTGCGTGACGTGGCGGAGACCGCGGACGGCTCGGAAGCGCTGCGCCTGCTCGACAAGCGCAACTTCGACCTGATCCTGTGCGATATCCATATGGATAAGCTGGATGGCCACGGTTTTGCCCAGTCCCTGCGCCAGGGCGCCAATGTGCGCTATGCGCCGAAGAAAGCCAATACGCCGATCATTTTCCTCACTTCCAGCAGCGACGCCTATGACGTGTTGCAGGCGAAAAAGGTTAAGGCGCAGGGCTATTTGCTGAAACCCCTGCGGCTGGAATCGCTGGAACGCAAGCTGGCCAAGGTGCTGGGCGTGTGATCTGACCGGCGGTGCCCGGTTACACCAGAACCGCATCCGCGACGGCGCGGGCCAGGGTTCCGATAGTGCGGGCCGTGGCCACGGGGTCGGCTTCGCCGTCCGTCAGCACCGCGATCAGAAAGCCGCGCCCCTTGTGCGCCACCATCCCCACATCATTGACAACGCCGTTCAGGCTGCCGGTCTTGTGCGGCGCGTGCCAGTCCTCGTCCAGAAACAGGCTCAGCCGGGTGTTGCGCAGGCTGCTGGCCAGGGCCGCTTCCAGCGTCGGATAATGGGCATGGATATGGGCCATCAGGGCGATCGCGTCCGCCGCCGTCAGGCGGTTGGCGCGGCCCCTGGGGCCAAGCGCCGTTTCATCGAACCCCACATCCATGCGGCTTTCCGGGTGTGCCGCCAACCGGCGGAGGACCGCATTGACAGCCGCCATCCCCACCGCATCCAGAAGGCAGGTGGTCATGGGATTGTCGCTGGTGATCAGTGTCAGGTGCAGCATTTCCCGCAGCGACAGCCGATGGTCCGGCGACAGGCCGTGGATGACGCTGGCATAGCGGGTGTCCGGCAGGTCGGCCACGCGGCGGGTCTCATCGCCGTTCAGCCGGTTGGCCTGGAAAGCCTCCTCGGCGGCGATGGCCAGGGCCAGCTTGATGACACTGGCCGCCGGGCGGGGTGCGTGGCCCGCTTCATGCAGAAGGGGCGCACCATCTTCAAGGCGCTGCACCGCCACGCTGCGCCGCGCGCCGCCGCTGGCAAAGCGCCTGATGGCGGCCTGAATGGTCTGGTCTGTGGTGTTCATGCTGATCCGGTGCTGCGGGAAAAAGGGGTCTGCCTTGTTGGCTATGCCCTTGCAGTCTGGATGTGTGTGCAGTAGCACTGCAAGCGTTTTTGAAGGGACATGACAGGGCAGCAGTTGGGACAGAACCATGCGTTTCCTTATGATTGGTGTGTTGGTCTGGGTTTTGGCAAGCGCCGCTGCATGGGGGCAGGACGGTGGCCTGAAGGATCGTATCGCCCGGCTGGAAGCCCTTGTGGCCGCCCAGCAAAAGACCATCGCCGCGCTTGAAAGCCGCCTCGACGCCCTCAAACGGCCTGACAAGGCGGCTGATGCGCCGGACGGTGTGGCCCTTTCAGCCCGTCAGGAAAAAGCGACTACAAAGGCCGATGCCGGGCAGGATGGGGCGCAGGCCGATTACAGGGTCAAGATCAATCCGGGCCTGACGGTCACGGACGCGGACAGCGGCGAAAGCATCAGCATCCGTGGTATGCTCCAAACCGACCTGGCCTTTTTCAAGGATGACCGGCGCGACTTTCAGGACGATGCCGCGTTCCGCCGGGCCCGGATCGATTTACGCGGCAGGCTGAACCCCGATATCAGTTTCCGGGTGGAATCCGATTTCTCGCTGGGCCGCGCCCGGATCGTCAATGGCTATGCGCGCTGGCAGCCGGGTGACCACAGCCGGTTGACCATCGGCCAGCAAAAGCCCAGGGCCGACATGGCCTTCAATACCAGCAGCCGGGAGCGGACCTTCGATATCGCCGGCGTCAATGCGACCCTGTTGCCCCGCCACAGGATCGGCGCGCAGGTGGAACAGTGGGGCCGCCATCACACCCTGTCCGCTGGCCTGTTCGCGCAGGATTCCGACAAGGACCCCGTGGCCGATGAAGGGCTGATGGTCGCCGGGCGGGCGGTATGGCGCCCGGTGGTCACGCCGGATGCCCGACTGCATCTGGGGGTCAATGTGCTGCACCAGGATGTGAACGGCGACGTGTTCCGGTTGCGGACCCGCCCGGTGGTGCGGCTGTCGCGCGGGGACCGTCTGATCGATACGGGCACGTTGGCCGGCATCAACCGGACCACCACATGGGGCGCGGAACTGGCCGGTGCGCTGGGGCCCGTGACCTGGCAGGGCGAATGGAAGCATATGGACATCGACCGCGACGGCGCCGGTTCGGGCCTGTCGGCGGACGGGGGCTATGGCCAGGTGGGCATATTCCTGACCGGCGAACATCGCCCCTACAGCAATACTGCCGGTGTGTTCGGCAAGGTGATCCCCAATCAGTCATTGGCCGATGGCGGGCCGGGTGCCCTGGAAATGGTGGTGCGTTATCATGAACTGGACCTGTTCGACGGTCCCGCCATGCCGGGCGGCGTGATGTCTGACTGGACTCTGGGCCTAAACTGGTTCCTGACCCGCTCGGTGCGGTTCATGGCCAATTACAGCTTCATCCAGTCCCGCGATCCGCTGACCGGCCTTGAGGACGACCCGGAAGTGCTGTTGCTGCGCACCGCCGTTCACTTCTGATGTACTGCGCAAACACGGACTTATCCAAATACAGACCCATCCGACGGGCGCGACCGCGCCCCGCGGCAAGTGCCGCGCCCTCGCGGAGCGGTGAGCGTCAGCGAACAAGCGTGAGCGGTAAACCAAGCGCGCGACCGCGCCCCGCCGCCAGTGCGGCGCCCCCGCGGAGCGCACGCGCCAGCGTGCTTGCGTGAGCGGAAAAACAGCTTCCCACCCGCACCAACGCCGCCTCTACCGCCATCCCGCCACTGCGCGGGATGAGCGGAGGGCGCGACCGCGCCCCGCCGCCCCTGCGGCGCCCCCGCGGAGCGCACGCGCGAGCGTGCTTGCGTGAGCGCAAACAAAGCCGGGCCGCGCCAGCGGCCAAGGCGCGAGCGGCAAAAAGAGAAATTGACAGCGTGCGCCGCGCGTTCCATCTTCTGGCCCGGTCGCCATCCGGTGAAACATCGGATGTACCCACGCGGGAGAGACCGGCCACGCAGGTGGCCCGGCGCCGAAGGAGCAACCGCCCCGGAAACTCTCAGGCACCCAGGACCGCGCCGGGTGAGACACTCTGGAAAGCAGCGTGGCGGTGCCGCGCTCACCGAAGGGGAAAGCCCGCCAGCCGTGCGGGTCAATCTCTCAGGTTCCATGACAGAGGGGGTGCGGACGGGCCGGGCGATGCACGCCCGGACCAAATGTACCCATTGACCGGGGAGAGCGACCGTGTCCGACCAGACGGAAAACCTGAAGCACACTCCGCTGACCCCGCTGCACATGGCGCGGGGCGCCCGAATGGTGCCTTTTGCGGGTTATTCCATGCCGCTTCAATATGAGGGCGGCATCATCGCCGAGCACACCCATTGCCGCAATCATGCGGGCCTGTTCGACGTGTCGCATATGGGGCAGGCCACCGTGCGCGCCACCGATGGCGGCGACCCGGCGGCGGCTTTGGAAGAGATCACGCCCGGATTCCTGACCGGCCTGAAACCCGGCAAGATGCGCTATACACTGCTGCTGAACGACCGGGGCGGCATTGTGGACGACCTGATGGTCACCCGCCTGCTGGACCCGGAAGGGTCGCTTTATATCGTGGTCAATGCCGCCTGCAAGGAGCAGGACTATGACCGGATAGAGGCCGCGCTTGGTGACCGGGTGGCGCTGGAACCCCATGACGATCATGCCCTTCTGGCCCTTCAGGGGCCGGAGGCCGAGGACGTGCTGGCGGCCATCGCGCCGGATGTGCGGGATCTGGGCTTCATGCAGGGCACCATGATGACCCTTGAAGGCGTGGTCTGCTGGCTGTCCCGCAGCGGCTATACAGGGGAGGACGGCTTCGAGATTTCCATTCCCGCGGACGAGGCGCCGGATTTTGCCCAGCGGCTTCTGCGGGACGACCGGGTGGCCCTGATCGGGCTTGGGGCGCGGGATTCGCTGCGGCTTGAAGCGGGGCTGTGCCTGTCCGGTCATGATTTCAATGCGGATATGGACCCCGTTGAAGCGGGGCTGGCCTTTGCCGTGTCGAAGAAGCGGCGGGGCAGCGGCGGCTTTGCCGGGGCGGATCGCATCCTGTCGGCGCTGGACAAGGGGCCTGCGCGGGTGCGCGTTGGCCTGACGCTGGACGGGCGGCGCCCGGCGCGGGAAGGCGACAGCGTGCTGGATGAAAGCGGCGAGGCGGTGGGCGTGGTCACCAGTGGCGGATACGCGCCCAGCCTGGGTCATCCCATTGCCATGGCGGTGGTGCCCCATGGCCTGAGCGCGCCGGGCACGGCGGTGTCCGTGTCGGTGCGGGGCAAGCCGCTGCCCGCCACGGTGACGACGATGCCGTTCCGCGAGGCGGGCTATAAGCGCCAGGGTTGAGACAGGCTCAGGGTTGAACACGAAAGCACAGGGCCATCAAGGCCCAAGAGGGGGACAAGCATGATCAAATACACACAGGACCATGAATGGGTGCGCCTTGACGGTGAGGAAGCCAGGGTGGGCATTTCCGACTATGCCCAGAAATCCCTTGGGGATGTGGTGTTCGTGGAATTGCCGGAAGAAGGCCGCACGCTCGCCAGGGGCGATGAGGTGGCCGTGGTGGAATCGGTCAAGGCGGCGAGCGAGGTGTATGCGCCCGTCGGCGGCACGGTGACCGGCATCAATGCCACGCTGGAAGACGAGCCGGGACAGGTGAATGAGAGCCCGGAAGGGGATGGCTGGTTCTTCACCATGACATTGTCGGATTCCAGTGAACTGGAAGGCCTGATGGATGCGGCGGCCTATGCGGATTTCGTCGCCACGCTGGACTGAGGCCGCGCACCGCGGGCGCCCGCAAAGGGGGTGCCCACAAGACGGGAGAGCATGATGCGTTATCTGCCCTTGAGCGAGACCGACCGCGCGGACATGCGCCGGGCCATCGGCGTGGATCATGTGGATGATCTGTTCCGGGATGTGCCGGAAAGCGCGCTGAACCCCGCGCTGGACCTGCCCGACCATCAGAGCGAGCTTCAGGTGGAGCGGCACATTGCCCGGCTTGCCGCGCGCAATGTTCATGCGGGCGCGGGGCCGTTCTTTCTGGGCGCCGGGGCGTATCGCCATCATGTACCCGCCAGCGTGGATCATATCATCCAGCGCGGTGAATTCCTGACCGCATACACGCCCTATCAGCCGGAAATCGCCCAGGGCACGCTTCAGGCCATTTTCGAATTTCAAAGCCAGGTGGCCACGCTGACCGGCATGGATGTGGCCAATGCCAGCCTTTATGACGGCTCCACCGCCTGCGGCGAGGCCGTGTTGATGGCCCTGCGCGCCACGCGGCGGAAAAAGGCGCTGATCGCGGGCAATCTGCATCCCCACTATACGGCTGTTGCCGAAACCATGACCCGCTTTCTGGATGAAAGCGTGGACGTGCTGTTCCCGTCGCCGGACGATGCGGCCCGCGACGATGCGGCATTGATCGAAAAGCTGGACCGGGACGTGGCCGCCGTGGTGGTGCAGAACCCGGACGTATTCGGCCATGTGCGGGACTTGACGGCGCTGGCCGAGGCGGTGCACGCCAATGGCAGCCTGCTTGTGGTGGTGGTCACGGAAGCGGTGTCGCTGGGCACCATGACACCGCCCGGCGCCATGGGCGCCGACATCGTGGTGGGTGAGGGGCAGAGCATCGGCAACGGCCTGAATTTCGGCGGGCCCTATCTGGGCCTGTTCGCCACGCGGGACAAGTTTCTGCGTCGGATGCCGGGCCGCCTGTGCGGCGAAACGGTGGATGCGGACGGCGCGCGCGGCTTCGTGCTGACCCTATCCACGCGGGAACAGCATATCCGCCGGGAAAAGGCCACGTCCAATATCTGCACCAATTCGGGCCTGTGCGCGCTGGCCTTCACCGCGCATATGAGCCTGCTGGGCGGCACCGGCCTGCACAGGCTGGCGCGCTGGAACCATCGCCGGGCGCAGGCGCTTCGGGATGCCGTGGCCCGTGTACCGGGGGTGGCGGTGCTCACGCCCGCCTTTTTCAACGAACTGACCGTGCGGCTGCCCGGCCCCGCCGCGCCGCTGGTGGATCGGCTGGCGGCGGACGGCGTGATGGCGGGTGTGCCCGCGTCCCGGCTTTATCCGGGGCGCGGCCTGGATGATCTGCTGATTCTGGCCGCCACGGAACTGAGCGACGATGCGGACATTGCCGCGCTTGAGACGGCAATGCGGGAGGCACTGGCATGAGCATGAATACGCAGGGCCGGCCCAGCAGCCCGGTGGCGATGACGCAACCTGAAGACCATGAGAGCTTTTCCGGTCATCGCGGGCTGGATCTGAAGGAGGGCTTGATCTTCGAGATTGGCGACACGCGCGAGACCGGCGTGGACTTTCCCGGTTTCGATGATGATGGCGCGCTGGACATGGCCGGGCTGGAACGATCCGCGCCGCCCGCGCTGCCGGGCCTGAAGGAACCGCTGGTGCAGCGCCATTATACCCGGCTGAGCCAGAAGAATTACGGCATCGACATGGGGCTGTTTCCGCTTGGTTCCTGCACCATGAAGCACAATCCCCGGCTGAATGAAAAGCTGGCCCGCCTGCCGGGCTTCCTGGACCTGCATCCGTTGCAGCCCATGGGCGCGGTGCAGGGCGCGCTTGAACTGATGGAAGAGCTTTCCCGCTGGTTGACGGAACTGACCGGGATGCCCGCCGTGGCGCTGTCGCCCAAGGCGGGGGCGCACGGGGAGTTGACCGGCATCATGGCGATCCGCGCGGCGCTGGAAGCCCGTGGTGACGCCCGAAAGGTGGTGCTGTGCCCGGATTCGGCCCATGGCACCAACCCGGCCACGGCGGCCTTTTGCGGCTACCGGGTGAAATCCATCCCGGCGACGGATGCGGGCCGGGTGGACCTGCCCGCGCTGCGGGAGGCGCTGGATGACAGCGTGGCGGCGGTGATGATCACCAACCCCAATACCTGCGGCCTGTTCGAGCGGGACATGATCGCCATAGCCGAAGCGGTGCACGCGGCGGGGGCCTTCTTTTACTGCGACGGGGCCAATTTCAACGCCATTGTGGGCAAGGTGCGGCCCGGCGATCTGGGCGTCGATGCCATGCATCTCAATCTGCACAAGACCTTTTCCACGCCCCATGGGGGCGGCGGTCCCGGCTCCGGCCCGGTGGTGTTTTCCGACCGGCTGAAGGATCATGTGCCCTTGCCCTATTGCGTGCGGGACGGCGAAGGGTTGCGGCTGAAGGAATGGCCGGACGGCCCGGATGATCCCGCCTTTGGCCGCATGACCGCCTTTCAGGGGCAGATGGGCATGTATGTGCGGGCGCTGGCCTATATGCTCAGCCATGGCGGCGACGGTCTGCGGCAGGTGGCGGAAGACGCGGTGCTGAATGCCAATTACCTGCTGGCGCGCTTGAAAGACGATCTGAGCGCCAGCTTTGACGGCCCCTGTATGCACGAGGTGCTGTTCGATGACCGTTTCCTGAAGGATTCGGGCGTGACCACGCTGGATTTCGCCAAGGCCATGATCGATGAGGGCTTCCACCCCATGACCATGTATTTCCCGCTGGTGGTTCATGGCGCCATGCTGGTGGAGCCGACGGAAACGGAATCAAAGGCCGATCTGGATCAGTTCGTGGACAGCCTGAAAGGTCTGGCCCGCGCGGCAAAGGCGGGGGAGCTGGAGCGCTTCACCGCCGCGCCCCATTCAGCCCCCTTAAAGCGGCTGGACGAAACCCGCGCCGCCCGCCACCCGGTGCTGCGCTGGCAGGAAGAGCAGCAGACCGCAGCGGAATAAGACACGCCGTCTCTACCGCCGTCCCGCCACAGCACGGACCCATCCCTTGGTCGCGACCGCGCCCCGCTTGCCCCAACCTATCTTCTACCGCCATCCCGCCACTGCGCGGGATGAGCGGAGGCCACGACCGTGGCCCGCCGCCAATGCGGCGCCCATTTGGAGCCGGGCCGCGTAAGCGGCCAAGGCGTGAAATCAAATAAGCCCGCGCCCCGCTTACCCCAACCTATCTTCTACCGCCATCCCGCCACTGCGCGGGATGAGCGGAGGCCACGACCGTGGCCCGCGGCAAGTGCCGCGCCCCCGCGGAGCGCGTGCGCAGCACGCTTGCGTGAGGGCAAACAAAGCCGGGCCGCGCAAGCGGTCAAGGCGTGAGCGGTTAATAACCCCTTTATTTCCCCAGCGTGTCTTTCACCGCCGCTACCAGTGTGTCGGATTGCGGTTCCACCTTGCTGTCGAAATAGGCTTTGGGCGTGCCGTCCGGCGCGATCAGATATTTGTGGAAATTCCACGCGGGGCGGGAGCCTTCGCCCATGCGATCGGCCAGCCAGTTGTAGAAGTCCGCCGTGCCTTCCTCGCCATTCACCTTCATCTTCATGGTCATGGGGAAATCCACGGAATAGTTCATCTTGCAGAAGCGCTTGATGTCCTGCTCGGAGCCCGGCTCCTGCCCGCCGAAATCATTGCTGGGCACGCCGATCACCACCAGCCCGTCGTCCCGGTACTGGTCCCACAGCGCCTGAAGCCCCTCATATTGCGGGGTGAAGCCGCAATAGGTGGCGGTGTTCACCACCAGCAGGGTTTTGCCCTTGTACTGATCCAGCGGCATGGCCGACCGGTCGATGGATGTGAGGGTGAAATCGAATGCGCTCTTGCCGTCCCCGGCGGTGGCGGGCAGGGCCAGGGCCGCCGTGGCCATGATGGTGATGAAAAATCGTTTCAGCATGGGTCGCTCCCCCCGTGAAATTGCACCTGCCCCTATAGTGGGGCGGTGCGGGTGAAAAGCAAGGCCCGCTCGGTGTCTGCCTTGCTGCGCGACGGGCGTGGTTTGACGCAACAGAGCTGTCTGAAAACGCCCGCCCGCTGCCGGTTTCTTGCTTTTCGGGGCAAGGGCGCGCGCCGGGGCCGCTTCCGGGTGACAGGGGGGTGCGTGGTGCGTTAAGAAAAGAGTAACTTTCATATGAAACCGGTTTGTCGGGAGACGCGGCATGGATGACCAGATTGCCCAGAAAATGACCCATAGCGCGGAGGCGAGCGGCCTCGGTGCGGTGCGCGCACGCTTTCACGCGGACGAGGCGGAGGTGGTGGGCGATCTGCGGGCAGCCTATCCGCTGGACGGGCCGGGCCGCGCGGCGGTGTCCGCCGCCGCCAGCGCCATTGTGGCCCAAAGCCGCGCCATGCGGGAGGATCAGGGCAGTCTTGATGCCTTTCTGGCGGAATTCGGCCTGTCCAATCAGGAAGGCGTGGCGCTGATGTGCCTGGCCGAAGCGCTGTTGCGCGTGCCGGATGACCGGACCAGGGATCAGCTTATCGCCGAAAAGATTCGATCGGGGGACTGGTCATCCCATCTGGGCCATTCGGATCGCGTGTTCGTCAATGCTTCCACATGGGCGCTGATGCTGACCGGGCGGGTGGTGTCGCTGGATGACGGCATCACGAAAAGCCCCGGTGCCTGGATCAAGCGCATGGTCAGCCGTACCGGCGAGCCGGTGATTCGCGGTGCCGTGGGGCAGGCCATGAAGATCATGGGTCGTCAGTTCGTGTTTGGCCGCTCCATCGCGGAGGCACTGTCCCGCCAGGCGAAGCAGCCGGAGGAGCGCCGCCGCATGTCTTTTGACATGCTGGGCGAGGGGGCGCGCACCATGGCGGCGGCAGAGCGCTATTTCGAGATGTATGCCGATGCGCTGGAACAGGTGGGCCAGGCCACGGGCGTGGATGGCGCCAGCCCGCACGAGCGGTCCAGCCTGTCGATCAAGTTGTCGGCGCTGCATCCGCGCTATGACAGCCTGCACGAGGACCGGGTGCGGGCCGAAATGCTGCCCCGTGTGAAGACGCTGGCCAAGCGGGCGCGGCACTATGACATTCAGATGACCATTGATGCCGAGGAAGCGGATCGGCTGGACCTGTCGCTCCGGTTGTTCAGGGCGCTGGCGGAAGACCCGGAACTGGCCGGCTGGGAAGGGCTGGGCCTGGCGGTGCAGGCCTATCAGAAACGGGCGCCGGAGGTGGTGGACTGGCTGGCCGATCTGGCCCGCGCCACCGGGCGCCGTTTCCCCGTGCGGCTGGTGAAGGGGGCCTATTGGGACACGGAAATCAAGCACGCCCAGATCGGCGGAGAGGCGGACTATGCCGTCTTTACCCGCAAGCCCAATACGGACCTGTGCTATCTGGTGACGGCATCGCGGATGCTGGATGCGGGCGCGGCCTTTTACCCGCAGTTCGCCACCCATAACGCCCATACCATCGCCGCCATCGCCCATATGGCGGGGGATCGGCCGTTCGAATTCCAGAAGCTGCACGGCATGGGCGATCTGCTGTACGAGGCGGCGGGCCGGGCGCTGGGCCAGACCATCACCACGCGCACTTATGCGCCGGTGGGCGCCCATGCGGACCTGCTGCCTTATCTGGTGCGTCGGCTGCTGGAAAACGGCGCCAATTCCAGCTTCGTCAACCGGTTCATGGATGCGGATGTGCCGGTGGAGGAAATCGCCACCGACCCTTATGAGACCACCGGCGGCGATCGGGTCCGCCATTCGGCCATTCCCCTGCCGGGTGATCTGTACGGCGCGCGGCGGCGCAACAGCAAGGGCATCAACCTGTATGACGAGACCCAGCGGGACGCTTTCCTTGCCGCGATTGAGCGCGCGTCCACCCGCGAGGTGAACGCCACCTGCCTGATTGGCGGAAAGCCCGGCGGTGGTGCGGCCGAGCCGGTGATGAGCCCGTCCGACGGGCGGGAGCGCGTGGGCAGTGCCGCCTTTGCCGAACCGGATGATCTGGAGCGCGCCGTGCAGGCTGCCGAGGCCGCCTTTCCCGCCTGGGACAGCCGGGGCGGCGCGGCGCGGGCGGCGATCCTGCGCCGCATGGCGGATGCGCTGGAAGCCCATATGGCGCGCCTGAGCGACGTGCTGATCCGCGAGGCGGGCAAAACACTGGATGACTGCGTGGCGGAAGTGCGCGAGGCGGTGGATTTCCTGCGCTATTACGCGGTGCAGGCGGAAGATGGCTTCGAGACGCCCATCGAATTGCCCGGTCCTACCGGGGAAAGCAACCGCATGATGCTGACCGGGCGGGGTGTGTTCCTGACCATCGCGCCGTGGAATTTCCCGCTGGCCATTTTCACCGGCCAGCTTGCCGCCGCCTTGGCGGCGGGCAATACGGTGATCGCCAAACCTGCGGAGCAGACATGCCTTGTGGCCCATGAGGCGGTGCGCCTGTTCCATGAGGCGGGCGTGCCGGAAGATGTGCTGCATCTGATCCTCGGCCCCGGCGCGGATGTGGCGGCGCCGCTGGTGGCGGATGCGCGCATCAGCGGTGTGGCCTTTACCGGGTCCACCCGGACGGCCCGCGCGATCAACCGAACGCTTGCGGCGCGGGACGGGGCGATCGTGCCGTTGATCGCGGAGACCGGCGGCCAGAACGCCATGGTGGTGGACAGCACCGCCCTGCATGAGCAGGTGGTGGATGACGTGCTGCTGTCCGCCTTCGGGTCCGCCGGGCAACGCTGTTCGGCGCTGCGGGTGCTTTATGTGCAGCGCGATGTGGCTGACCGGTTTCAGGATATGCTGGTGGGCGCCCTCAAGGAGCGGCGGGTGGGTTATCCCGGCAATCCGGCCACCGATGTGGGGCCGATTATCGACCGGCAGGCGCTGTCACGGCTGGAAGCGCATGTGAGCCGGATGGAGCGGGAAGCCCGGCTGGTGGCCCGTGCCGACCTGACCGACGGCACCCAGTATGGCACTTATCTGGCGCCGCATATCTTCGAGATCGACGGCATTCACCAACTGGACGGCGAGGTTTTCGGCCCGGTGCTGCATATTGTGCGCTTCGATGCGTCTGAGTTGGACAAGGTGATCGCCGCGATCAACAGCACCGGCTTCGGCCTGACCTTTGGCGTGCATTCCCGGCTGGAAAACCGTTGGGCCACGCTGTTTGACGGGGTGAAGGCGGGCAATAGCTATATCAACCGCAACATGACCGGCGCCGTGGTCGGCGTGCAGCCCTTTGGCGGGCAGGGCCTGTCGGGCACCGGGCCGAAAGCGGGCGGGCCGCATTATCTGTACCGCTTCGCCAATGAACGGGTGTTGACGGTGAACACCGCCGCGATCGGCGGCAATACGGCCTTGTTCAGCCTGTCGGATGGCTGAGGCCACCTGAATCAGGCCGGGTCGAACAGGGAATATTGGCCGCGCGCCGCATCCTTCAGTGCGGCCCGGTTCGGCGGTGTGAAGGCACTGCAATCCAGCCGTATCGGGGCCTGGCGGTTCAGCCCGACGGCGCGGGCGGCCATGTGAAAACGCTGGCGCAGCAACGCCCCTTCCATGCCCTGGGCGCGGAAGCGGTCATGAAAGCCGGGATCGTTGAGCGCGCCCCCGTGCAACGCCCGGACACCGGAAAGCACCTTGCCCGCCCGGTGGGGGAAATGGGTGCGCAGCCATTCCTCGAACAGGGGGGCCACTTCGCCCGGCAGGCGCAGGGGGATGAAGCCCGCCTCCCGCGCGCCGGAGCGTGCCGCGGCCTGTAACAGTTCTTCCAGCAGATGGTCATTCAGGCCCGGTATGACCGGTGCCACCATCACGCCCACCGGCACCCCCATATCCGCCAGCACCCGCATGGCATCCAGCCGCCGGGTGGGGGTGGTGGCGCGGGGCTCCAGCGTGGCGGACAGTTTGTGGTCCAGCGTGGTGAGGGACAGTGATACCTTGACCAGATTGCGCCGGGCCATGTCCGCCAATATGTCCCGGTCGCGCAGGATCAGCCGGGATTTGGTGAGCAGCGTGACCGGATGATTGTGCCTGTTCAGCGTTTCCAGTATTTGCCGCGTGGTTTGCGTTTCCTTTTCCACCGGCTGATAGGGGTCGGTATTGGTGCCGATGGCGATGGGCTTCACCTGATAATTCTTGCGGGCGAGATCGTGGCCCAGGCGCTCCGCAAGGCCCGGTTTAATGGTGATGCGCCGTTCGAAATCCTGCCCCGGTGACAGGCCCTGATAGGCATGGGTGGGCCGGGCGAAGCAATAGATGCAACCATGCTCGCAGCCGCGATAAGGATTGATGGACCGATCAAAGGGTATGTCGGGGGAGCGGTTGCGCATCAGGGCATGGCGCGGGGTTTCCGGCGTGATTTCCCGCCGGGGGCGGGATTCCGCCTCGGCGGCCAGGCCGTTCCAGCCATCATCCACCAGCAGGGTTTCGAAGCGCTCGTACCGGCCCGCCGGATTGCCGACCGCACCCATGCCCTTGCGTACAAGGCCGGTGGCGGGCGCGCTCCCGTGGGCGTCTCTGTGGGCATCCCCGCCGGCCCCCGTGCTCGCGCCCCCATAAGCGCCTGTGCGATTGTCATGCGACATGTTCATGGCCACAATCTACACCATGAACAAATCAGGAACAAATCAGGAACAAATCAGGAACAAACAAAAAATGGTCCCTGTGGGGCATGTGGGCAAGGCCCGGTTTTTTGAACCCGGACCTGCCTTTGCGCTACCCCCTGAACAGGTCGCCGCTCAGGCGGTCCAGCAGGGCCATCACCCTGGCGGATGCGTCACCCGCACGATCCACCGCATCCACGGCGGTGGCCAGGTCGCCCCGTTGATAGGCTTGCGCCGCCTCAATACCGGCCCTGTGCACCTCGCTGTGGGGCGATTCCAGCTCCTGAAAGGCGGGGTGGTTGGTGATGGCCGGGTCATCCAGCCTATCCGCCCATTGGCCCAGGCGGCATTTGTGGTGGTCGGCCAGTTCGTTCGGGTTCAGGCGCATTTCGCCAGCCAGCATTTCCGCCAGTTTGCGCATCCACATCACATGGTCCGCCTTGGCCACTTCCAGCGTGGCATAGGGCAGGTCGGCCTCAAGCACGCTGTCGATTCCGGCCTGTAGCGGGCTGTCCAGCTCCTTCAGGGCGGCGATCGCATCGGCCACGGTGCGCACCGTCTCAGCGCTCTGGCCGGAAATGGACTGGATGGTGCCGGAAATTTCCTGCGCCGCTTCGGTTTGCTGGGACAGGATGGCGCTCACGTCCTGCATTCGGGTTTTCACGCTGTCCACCGTTTCGGCCAGTCGGGCAATGGCGTCCCCGGCGGTGCCTGTGGCGTCCTGGCCGGTGCGGGCGTTCTTTTCCGCATCCCCCATGCTGGTGACGATGCCGTCGATCTCGTCGCGCAGGTCGGCGATCCGTTTGCGGATATCTTCGGTGGCGCGGGCGGTCTGCTGGGACAGGGTTTTCACCTCGCTGGCCACCACGGCAAAGCCCTTGCCCGCTTCCCCGGCGCGGGCGGCTTCGATGGTGGCGTTGAGCGCCAGCAGGTTGGTCTGCCCGGCGATGCCGTCAATGGTATCCACGATATCGCCGATATGAACCGAGGCTTCCGCCAGCCGGTTCACCTTTGTCACCGCTTCAGCCACGCCTGATGCCACGGAATTCATGGTGTCCACCGCCGTGTGGGCGGATTGGCGGCCCGTATCCGCTTCAGAACTGGCCTGTTCCGCCTCGGCGGTGGCCTGGCTGGCGTTTTCGGCAATCTCCGAGACGGACTGAACCAGTTCCTCCGACGCGGCGGCGATGGACTGGGCGCCGTCATCCACCTGGCGCGCGGTGCGCATCAGCCGGGCCACGCGGGTCACCCCCTTGTTGGCGCCCACGGCGATGGTTACGGTGCGGCGCAGGCGATCGCGGGCCTGGCTGTCTTCTTTGCCGGATCGCGCGGCAAGCAGGCGGTCTATCCGGCGTGCCAGTGGATCATCCGGCGTATTGCCCGCTTCACCGGATTCCAAAGCGGCCAGATAGGTTTCCAGATTGGCCAAGCGGGCTTCGCTTGTGTGTTCCTGATCCATGATATTCGCCTCCCCTTGCCAACCCGCGCCGGGCCTGCTCGATAAAACTTTAACGGATCGAAGCAGAGCGCCCGGCCCGCGTCAATGCGCGTTTATGGCGCGGGGCAGGGGGGGCTCAGGGGATGGGGTGGGGGTCGTCCAGATAGGCGCGGGCCTTTTCCACCGGCATGGGCGGCGCGATCAGATAGCCCTGGGCGTGGCTGAACCCGGCTTCGCGCACCAGCGCAAGCTGATCCGCGCTTTCCACCCCTTCCGCCACCACGGACAGGCCCAGCCTGCGGCCCAGTTCCACCGCGCATTCCAGCACCATGCGCGCCCGGTCGCTGCCGGTGGCGGCGCGGATGAAGGCGCGGTCCACCAGCAGCGCCTGAAAGGGTATGTCCGCCAGGGTGATGAGGGTTGCAAAGCCGCCGCCGAAATCGTCCAGCGCCAGCGAGAAGCCCCGGTCATACAGGTCCTTGATGGCGTCGATCGGGGGATGGTCCAGATCCAGGCTGCTGTCCTGCACTTCCAGCCGCAAAAGCGCGGGGGGCACATCGAACTGGCTGGCCAGCGAAGCCACCACGTCGGCGAAATCCGGCTTGGCCAGGTTGCGGTTGTCCACATTTACGGACAGCGGCACGGACACCCCCTCTCCGGCCCAGCGGCCCTGCACCTCCGCCGCCAGTTCCAACATGCGGTAGGTGAGCACGTCCATATAGCCTTTTTCCAGCGCCAGTTTCAGCACCGCGCCCGCCCCCAACAGGGCGCCGCGCGGGCTGCGCCAGCGGGCCAGCACTTCGAAGCTGGACACCCGATTGTCGGCCAGGTCCAGACGGGGCTGTAAAAGCGGGGTCAGGCCATCCGTCATCAGGCCACGGACGAATTCGGTTTCCATCAGAACCGGGCTGTCGCCACCCACGCGCCGATCCATTATGCCGGCGAGCAGGTCGGTCAGGTCATTGGCATTGAGCGGCGGTTCCAGATGGCCCAGCAGATTGATGCTGTAGGCCAGCGCCATATCCTCGGCATGGGCGAGCCGCGCCGGGTCACCGTCGGACACCAGAACCACGGATGCCCCCTTGCCGCCCCTGGCGAGCGCCTGAAGGCCGCTTTCCAGGTCCGCCCCCAGCGCGCCCATATGGACCAGAAGGGCGTCATAGTGTTCCGTGGCAAGCACTTCCACCGCCTGATCCAGCGTGGCCGCATGGGCGATCGGCGTGCCATGCTGGCTCGATGCCCGGTGGGCGGCGTCGCGCAGGGTGCCGGTGGCATCCACCACCAGAATATGCGTGTCCATGCGTTTTCCCCTCAGGGCCATGCCCGGCCCAACCATTACCACCGGGCGTTTCCCGCGCGGAAGTGTAGGGCCACCATCCAACCCGGCGCAAGCCCGCACCAAAGCGAGAGCGCCAATCAAACCGCCCCCACAGACCGATCCGACCTATCCGACGGGCGCGACCGCGCCCCGCCGCCCATGCGGCGCCCTCGCGGAGCGGTGAGCGTCAGCGAACAAGCGTGAGCGGAAACCAAGCGCGCGACCGCGCCCCGCCGCCCATGCGGCGCCCTCGCGGAGCCGCAACGCGCAGCGTTCAGGCGTGAGCGGTACACAAACCTCGCTCCGTCCGCACCAACGTCGCCTCTACCGGTGCTGCCTCACGGCAGCGCCGGAGGCCACAAGCGCGCCCCGCCGCCTATGCGGCGCCCTCGCGGAGCCGCAACGCGCAGCGTTCAGGCGTGAGCGGTACACAAACCTCGCTCCACCCGCACCAACGTCGCCTCTACCGGTGCTGCCTCACGGCAGCGCCGGAGGCCACAAGCGTGGCCCGCCGCCAGTGCGGCGCCCTCGCGGAGCCGTAGCGCGCAGCGCTCAGGCGTGAGCGGAATCAAAGACCTCTAAACATTAAACCGGAACAGCAGCACGTCGCCGTCGCGGACCAGATAGTCCTTGCCCTCAAGGCGCATCTTGCCCTGTTCCTTGGCGCCCACTTCGCCGCCGCAGGCGATATAGTCGTCAAAGGCGATGGTTTCGGCGCGGATGAAGCCCTTTTCAAAATCGGTATGGATCACGCCCGCCGCCTGCGGCGCGGTGGCGCCCTTTTGCACGGTCCAGGCGCGGGCTTCCTTCGGGCCGCAGGTGAAGAAGGTAATCAGGTGCAGAAGGTCATAGCCCGCCCGGATCACCCGCGCCAGGCCGGTCTGGCCGAGACCCAGCGTTTCCAGAAATTCCGCCTTTTCGGCTTCGTCGTCCAGGGTGGCGATTTCGGCTTCCACCGCGGCGGAAATCACCACTACGCCGGCGCCCTGTTCGCTGGCCATGGCTTCGGCCTTGCGGCTCAGCGTGTTGCCGTCGGCGGCTTCGTCCTCGCCCACATTGCACACATACAGCACCGGCTTGGCGCTCAGCAGTTGCAGATTGCGCAGCAGGCGGGCTTCCTCCGCGTCCGCCGGTTCCAGCAGGCGGGCGGGCTTGCCATCGGCCAGCAGGGCGATGGCCTTGTCCACCAGCTTCATGGTGGCGACGGCTTCCTTGTCGCCGCTTTTCACCTTGCGGGTCAGGCCGTCCTTGCGCTTCTCCAGGCTGTCCATGTCCGCCAGCATCAGTTCGGTTTCGATGGTTTCGGCGTCGGCCACCGGGTCCACCCGGCCATCCACATGGGTGATGTCATCATCCTCGAAGCAGCGCAGCACATGGCAGATGGCGTCCACCTCGCGGATATTGGCCAGGAACTGGTTGCCGAGCCCTTCCCCCTTGGAAGCGCCCTTTACCAGCCCGGCAATATCCACGAAAGACAGCCGCGTGGGGATGACGCTGGCCGAGCCCGCGATCTGAGCCAGCTTGAACAGGCGCTCGTCCGGCACCGGCACTTCGCCCACATTGGGTTCGATGGTGCAGAAGGGGTAGTTTTCCGCCGCTGCCGAGGCGGTATTGGTCAGCGCGTTGAACAGGGTGGATTTGCCCACATTGGGCAGGCCCACAATACCGCATTTGAAACCCATGAATTCTAATCCTTGTTCCTGTTGCCGGGACGCAATGACCGGAGCATGGCCGCCATCGGCCCGTCCGCTTTCTTTTCCGCCACGGTCTTTTCCGTGGCTGGCCTGTTCGAATCTGCTTTTCGGGGGGCATTGGCGGCCTGTTTGGGTGCCGTGTCCGTATCGGGTCGGGCGCCCAGGCAGGCGGCAACATCGCTTTGATAGCGCGGCGCATCACCGGCCACCAGATGGTCGATGGGGCGGGCGAGGCAGTCCAGCAGATGGGGCAGGTCCGCCTTTTCCGCACTGTTGAAATCCCCCAGCACATGGCCGGTGACCATGGCCTTGTCGCCGGGATGGCCGATACCGATGCGCACCCGGCGAGTGGCATTGTCGAACTGCGCGTCGATGGACCGCAGGCCGTTATGCCCCGCATGGCCGCCGCCGGTCTTGAGCCGCACCTTGCCGAAAGCCAGATCCAGCTCGTCGTGAAAGATCACCACATCGTCCGGCGCCAGCTTGAAGAAGCGCGCGGCTTCCGCCACCGGGTGGCCGCTGCGGTTCATATAGCTTTCCGGCTTGAACAGCAGAACCTTTTCCCCCGCCAGGCGACCTTCGCTCATCTGGCCCTGAAAGCGCGCGCGAAAGGCGGGAAAGCCGTGCAGCCGGGCAATGGCGTCCACGGCCATGAAGCCCACATTGTGTCGGTGCCCGGCATATGCCCGACCGGGATTGCCCAGCCCTACCAGAAGCAGCATGGTCGCCTCTCTTTGTCTGTCACACCGGTGCGCGGTGGAAGCAAAAGGGGCCGGCCAGCATATGCCGACCGGCCCCGAAGACACGCCAGCGGAGGATTATTCCTCTTCGCCTTCGTCGTCCGTCCCGGCGCCCTGAACGGTGGTTTCGGGCTCTTCCGCTTCTTCCTCTTCAGCGCCTTCCTCGGATTTCAGGCTGCTGGGTGCGGAAATGGTCAGGATGGTGAAATCCCGGTCGGTGATGGTAGGCTGGCAGCCCTTGGGCAGGTCCACATCCGAGATTTTGACGGCTTCGTTGATGTCCAGCCCGGCCACGGAAATAGTCAGCTCTTCCGGGATGTCATCCGCGGGCACGTCCAGTTCCACTTCGTGGCGGGTGGCGGTGACAACGCCGCCGCGCTTCACGCCGGGGCTTTCCTCCTCACCGACCACATGCACGGGCACATTGACCACCACGGTGGCGCCTTTTTCCAGGCGCAGAAAGTCGATGTGCATGATCAGGTCATTGGCCGGATCGAGTTGCAGATCCCGCGGCAGGACGGTGGCCTGCTTCTTGCCACCATCAACGGTGATCTTGAAGGTCTGCGACAGGAAGTGCCCCTTGTTGATCAGGGCCTTGATCCGGTTATAGGGAAGCTGGATGGATTCCGGCTTTTTGGACCCGCCATAGATCACGGCGGGAATCAGGCCGGCGCGGCGAACGGCGCGGGAGGCTCCCTTACCAACCCGGTCGCGCGATTCCGCCTCTAGGATTTCCGTATCGGACATCGATGTCTCTCCAAATTTCAAGCCCCACCGGCCCATCCGGTGCGGGACCGCCACTTCCTCCAGGGATGCAAGGGCGGATTGCCCGGTGGCACAGTCCGGCCACCGGGTCGGGCGCGGAATACAGCCTTTTGTCGCCTTTGGCAAGGGGATTCCCCTGCTGGAGAAGGCTCGCACCACTCTCGGAAATGTGAAAAGTTGTGTCGGGTTTTCAGTAAAATTGAATGAAATTGTTTACAGCATGGAAATCCGCCTGTCTGATAATGATCACATGGTTGTTTTGAAATTCTTGTGCACCTGTCTTGTGATCGTTGGCCCTGGTCGGCGATGGGCGGCAGGATTGCTTGCAGCGTTCTTCCTGGGTCTCGTGACAATGGAGGCCGCCCCTTTTGCACGGGCGGCGGATGGGCCGCTGCGCGCCGTGCTGCCAATGTACACCCACGGCGAAACCGCCTATGCCCGCGCCCTGGATGGTGGCGGTGTTGAAGGGCCGGGCGTGACCCTGTTCCGCTGCGCCATGGCCCGGCTGAAGCAGGATGTGGTGATCCGGCTGGCGCCGCTGTCCCGCGCGGGGCGGTTGCTGGAAAGCGACCGTCATCTGATCTGGTTCCCGGTGGCACTGCGGGATGCGGGGCCGCGCCAGCCGCGCCAGGCAGGCCCGATGGCGACACTTGAAACCCGCTGGCACGTGCTGAAAACCGCTACGCTGACGCCGGACGATCCCGCCTTTATGCAGCAGGCGCGGGCCACCGCCTTTCACGGCTCCCGGCTGAGCAAGGAAATCCAGAAACTGGGCATGACCTTCGTGAAGGGCAGCGCCGAACCGAAACGCCTGTTGGGAATGCTTTATACGGGTGAGGTGGATGCCGTTCTGTCCGTTCCGCTTGAACGCACGCTGGAACCGAAAGCCAGATTGCAGATGCAGTCAAAGGTGGACGTTTTTCCCTATCGCACATGGGAGATCGGCTATGAGGTCTCCCGCGGGCTGATGGCGGATCACCCGCGTTTCCCGGCGGATTTTGATACGGCCCTGTCCTGGTGTATGGATGGCGCGCCCGCCCAGCAACAGGCCGGTGCGGGCACGGGCGCCACACCCCCGAAGGACGAGGGCGCTTCCCGCTGAGGAAGCGGCCCCCGCGCCCCGCGCGCTGACCGGCTGGATGCCCGGCCTGGGCGGGTCAGTCGAACAGGCTGGAAACGCTTGTGGAATGGGCAATGCGGTTCATCGCTTCCGCCAGCAGCGGGGCCACGGTCACTACCCGCACCTTCTCATTGGCGACCACGTCCGGGCTTGGGCGGATGCTGTCCGTGACCACCACTTCCTCGATCACGCTGTCGGTAATGCGCTCCATGGCCGGGCCGGAAAACACGCCATGCGCCAGATAGGCGGATACGGACTTGGCGCCGCCTTCCACCAGCTTGGCGGCGGCATTGCACAGCGTTCCCGCGCTGTCGCAGATATCGTCCACCAGCACGCAGTGCTTGCCGTCCACATCGCCCACAATATTCATGACTTCCGACACGCCCGCCCGCTCGCGGCGTTTGTCCACGATGGCGATGGGGGCATCCAGGCGCTTGGCATAGGCGCGGGCACGCACCACGCCGCCCACATCGGGCGAGACGATCATATTGTCCCGGTCGCCATATTTTTCCCTCAGGTCCCGCACCAGTACGGGCATGGCATAGAGATTGTCCGTGGGGATATCGAAAAAGCCCTGAATCTGGCCCGCGTGCAGGTCCATGGTCAGCACCCGGTCGGCGCCCGCCTTGGTGATCAGATTGGCCACCAGCTTGGCGGATATGGGCGTGCGCGGGCCGGGTTTGCGGTCCTGCCGGGCATAGCCGAAATAGGGCAGCACCGCCGTGATCCGCTTGGCCGATGCGCGCCTGAGCGCGTCAATGCAGATCAGCAGTTCCATCACATTGTCATTGGCCGGATTATGGGTGGGCTGAATCAAAAAAACGTCCTCACCGCGGACGTTTTCCTGTATCTCCACAAAAATTTCACCATCGGAAAATCGCTTCACCGACGCCTTGGTCAGCGGCATGTTCAGATAGGCGGCAATGGCCTCTGCCAGTGCCGGATTCGCATTCCCGCTCAGGATTTTCATGCCCACGGTCGGCTCTCCCCTGTTCGCCCCTGATCGTTGTGGATGGCCTTGCCATGGCCAGGCCCCAATGCGGGCGCCGCGCCCGCCTGCGCGATGGTCTTTATCAGCACTTGGCGCGCCCTGTAAAGCGCCCCGCGCATAAGACGCAAAGCGCCCCTGCGCAGGGGCGCATCCATGCCGGTTACAGCCTGATGGCCGCCACCTGTCGCCCATAATCTTCCGCCCCCGCCTGCCGGGAACGGCGATAGGAGAAATAGTTCCGGTGGGTCAGCGTGTCCGCCAGCGGCCCGTCCGGCGCGGCAATGCCCAACTGTACCAGGCGATCCGCCACATAGCCGGGCAGGTCGAACTGGCGGTGGTCTTCATCCCGGCCAGCGCTGAAAAAGCGGGCGGACCCGGCGTCACGGGCGAGAAAGTCCGCCTCGAACCGGCTGTCCACTTCATAGCTGGGGGCCGTGATCACCGGCCCGATGGCGCCCCGGATGGCCGTGCGCCGGGCGCCGAGCCGCTCCATGGCGGTGATGGCCGCATCCACAATGCCGTCCCGCGCGCCGCGCCATCCCGCATGGACGGCGGCCACCACGCCCGCCTCCGCATCGGCCAGCAGAAGGGGGGTGCAGTCCGCCGTCAGAACCCCGATCACCAGCCCCGGCGTGGCGGTGACCAGTGCGTCCCCCCTGGGGCGGTCGCCGTCAAAGGGGGCGGACACGGCAATGGCGTCGGCGCTGTGGTGCTGATGGGCGGTCAATAGCGGGCCGCCGCCGCCCAGGGCCGCCACCACACGGCGGCGGTTTTCCGCCACCAGATCGGGCGAATCGTGCGATCCCACGCCGCAGTTCAGGCTGTCATACAGCCCCGTGGACACGCCGCCCCGACGGCTGAAAAAGCCGTGTGTGACGGGCGCAAGCGCGGCGGCGCGTTGAAAGGGCGGCTGGGTCATGGTTCCAGTGTGGCGGCGATCGGGCCCAGCGTCAAAACCTTGAACAGGGTGCCCATCTGATCCGGCGCGGTCAGCCTTTTCAGCGCGGCCAGAATATCCCGACGGGTGCTTTCATCGGCCCCGGCGGCCAACTGTTCGGCGCGCAGGCCCAGCCCCGCTTCCATCAGCCAGGCCCCCTGATCGGCGATTCGGGCGGGAATGCCCTGTTCTTCGGCAATGGCGACCAGCGCGGCAAAATCCACATGGGCGGTGATGTCGGCGGTGCCGGGCGCCGCCAGCGGATCGGCATAGGCATGATCCTTCACCGCCTGCACCGTGTCGCCCGTGCCAGGCCGGTGGCTGCCATAGTCGATCAGCACCGCCGCGCCGCCGTGGCGGCTGAGCCGATCCGCCAGTGTGGCCACCAGGCTGCGGGCGGCGGGGCACACTTCCAGCACGGTGCCATCGGGCGCGGCGGCGGTGCGGCTTTCATCCAGCAGGGCAAAGGCGGCGCCGGGATGGGTCAGAACCGGCACCAGCCGGGGCGTGTGGGCGGTGTCGTCCGCCAGGCCGATCCGCCGCTCCAGCCACTGGCCGTCGCGCTTTTCGAACTGGTGGACGGGCAGGGCGTCCAGAAATTCGTTGCCGAGCAGAAAGATCGGCCCGTCCGGCAGGCTGTCCGGGGTGGTGTGGTGGATCACATCGGGCACGGCCTGTTTCTGAAGCGTCTTCAGGCGGGCGCTGGCTTCCACCATGTGCGGGGCCAGCGCTTGGCGGGCGGCGGGCTGCACGGCCAGTGCCCGGCGCATGTCCGCCATGCAGGTGCCGCGGCCCGGCCCCAGTTCCACCAGCAGGCTGTTTTCCGGGCGGCCCGTCCGGTCCCAGAAATGAGCCATGGTCAGGCCGATCACTTCGCCGAACATCTGGCTGATTTCCGGCGCGGTGATGAAATCCCCCGCCGTGCCGAACACCTGCTTTTGCTGATAATAGCCGTGGCGCGGGTCCATCAGGGCGGCGGTCATGTAATCGGCCATGGTCAGGGGGCCTTCCGCGCGGATGCGGCGGGCCAGCCGGTTCAGCAGGGGCGCGGGGGCCGCCATCGGGCTCAGCCCTTCCGGCTTTGGCGGGGTGCGGGCAGGCGGTGTGCATGGGCGGCGACCCACAGAAGAACGCCCACCGCCACCATGGGCAGGGACAGCCATTGCCCCTGCGACAGGCCCAGGCTCAGGCCCAGATGGGAATCCGGTGCGCGGAAAAATTCCACGATGAAGCGGGCCGTGCCATAGCCCGCCACGAACACACCCACCAGCGCGCCGGGCGCCCGCCGTGCCAGCCCCGTCAGGCGATAAAGGCCGATCAGGACGGCGAACAGCAGCAGCCCTTCCAGCCCCGCTTCATAAAGCTGGCTGGGGTGGCGGGGCAGGGCCGCCGGGTCTGCCGGAAACACCATGGCCCAGGGCACATCGCTTGGCCGGCCCCACAGTTCGCCATTGATGAAATTGGCAAGCCGCCCCAGGAACAGCCCCACCGGCGCGATCACGGCCACCCGGTCCCCCACGCGCCAGAGCGCCAGTGCGTGCTTGCGGCAGAACAGGATCAGCGCCAGCACCACGCCCAGAAAGCCGCCGTGAAAGGACATGCCGCCATCCCACAGCCTTAGAATCTGGCTGGGATGGTCCAGATAATGGCCGAGATTGTAGAACAGCACATAGCCGATCCGCCCGCCCGCGATGACGCCGAGCATGGCCCAGGTCAGCAGGTCATCCACCTGTGTTCGGCTGATGGGCGCATCCGGCGTTGCGGCCTGCCGGCGGACGAACCACCAGCCGATCAGCAGCGCCAGTATATAGGCCAGCGAATAATAGCGGATCGGCACGGGGCCGATTTCCACCATCACCGGCCCGATATCGGGAAAGGTCAGGACAGCCACCGGCAGCAGGGCGGAAAGGCTGGCGATGGCATCAGCGAAAACGGACATGGAGCGCGCCTTGTTTGACTTGGGTGGGCGCATCTTGGCGGCCCGGTTCCGTGTGTCAAGGTTGGCGTGACGCGGGCGGGGCGGTTGTCAAAACGCCCGTGGCTTGCCATATCAATAGATTATGATCGCCGCGAACCCCATCGGATCGTTCCCCTGGGGCGCGCCCCGCTGGAAGGAGCCTACCCATGCAGACCAATTCACGCTTTTTCGATGATCTGGCCAATCTGATGTCCGGTGCCGCGGGGGCCATGAACAGCGCCCGTTCCGAGATGGAAGACCATTTCCGCCAATGGCTGCATCAGCAGTTGCAGCAGATGGACCTGGTAACGCGCGACGAGTTTGACGTGGTGCGCGACATGGCCACCCGCGCGCGGGAGGAGAATGCCGCGCTGAAGGCCGAGATCGAGGCGCTGAAGGCCGCGCCGCGCGGGTCCGCTTCCGGCAAGGCGGCCACGGGTGGCAAGGCAAGCACCGCCAAGGCAAGCACTGCCAAGGCAAGCACCGCCAAGGAAAGTGCTGGCAAGGCAGGCGCCGGTAAAGGCGCATCGGGCAAGAGCGCGCCGGGCAAGGCTTGACGCGATCAAGGCTGACTGAGCGCGAAGGGCAAATCGCATGAGCATGGGGTTTCGGTGCCAGGGCACCGGAACCCTTTGTGATTCCGCGATTTTTCGGCCTTTTGCACAAATTATCCACAGAAAAATGCACAGCCGGGCGGTTCGGGCCTTGCCAGCGGACTCGCCCGGTGGCACGCTATATGTGGTGTTGGTCTTCTGAGAAGGAGCCAGATACTGTGACTTTGGCCTTGTCATTGCTGATGCATTAACCGACGCACGCCGGGTTCGTCGGTTGGCCCTGCCGCGACGGACCTGCAAGGGCGCCGGAAACACCGGGGGGAAAGGCACCATGACCACGCTGGCCACCGAGACGCGCAGCGCCGCGGCCACCAATCCGGTTGACCTGGCCGAGGATCTGGCCGGGATCAATGACTGGATTTATGAACGGCATGACGACAATGAGCTGATGCTGTTCCTGAACGGTCATTATACCGATTTGCAGTTTCGCCTGTTCTGGCGGGACGATTTTCGCACATTGCAGTTTGCCTGCCTGTTCGACATGAAGGTGCCGGATTCCTGCCGGGACAGCATTTACAAGGCGCTTGGCCTGATCAATGAGCGCATGTGGATCGGCCATTTCGAATTCTGGGCCGATGAAGGGGTGCTTTTGTTCCGCCATGCCAGCCTGGCGGCGGACCCGGCCATGGGTCGCTTTTCCGCTGATCATCTGGCCACCATCATCGAAACGGCGGTGGGGGACTGCGAGCGCTTCTACCCGGTGTTTCAGTTCATCATGTGGGGCGGTCAGTCCCCGGAAGAAGCGGTGGAATCCGCCATGCTGGACGTGGCGGGCTCCGCCTGACCGGCGGCAGCGCGGGGGCGGGTATGTGGCCTCTTGCCAAAGGCGGGGCGGGGCGGCATGGTCGGCACTGTTCCTGAACCCCTGAACCTACCCCCTTGAAACGGGAGCCCCGCGCCATGCTCAGTGATTTTACCGCTCGTGAACCGCTCGTTCTGGTGGGCTGCGGCAATATGGGGGCCGCCATGGCCACCCGCTGGCTGGACAGGGGGCTGGACCCGGCCGCCTTTCATGTGATCGACCCGGTGGCGAAAGCCGCGCTGGACGGGGCCGACCCCGGCCATTTCCATGAAAGCCCTGACAGGCTGCCCGGCTCGGTGCACCCACGCATGATCGTGGTGGCGGTCAAGCCCCAGATCATTGCCGATGTGCTTGCCGCGCTGGAGCCGGTGCTTGCGGCTGATACGCTGGTGGTGTCGGTGGCGGCGGGCACCGCCATGGATAGCCTGCAACGCGGTCTGGGCGGGCACCGGTGCATTGTGCGCGCCATGCCCAACACCCCCGCCGCTGTGGGGGCCGGGGTCACGCTGCTGTATGCCGGTTCGGGTGTGGAAGAGCTTGACCGCGTTCTCGCCGGGCAGTGCATGAGCGCCGTGGGCCGGGTGTTCTGGATGAAAAGCGAAGACCAGCTTGATGCGGGCACGGCCATTTCCGGCTGCGGGCCCGCCTATTGCTTTCATATGGTTGAGGCCATGGCCGCCGCCGCCCGCGATCTGGGCCTTGAGCCGGATATGGCCGAGGACATGGCCCGTCATACCCTGATCGGTGCCGGTGCCCTGCTGGCCAGCCGGACGGATGTGAGCGCGGCGGACCTGCGCCAACAGGTGACCAGCCCGAACGGCGTGACGGCGGCGGGGCTGGAGGAACTGAAGGACGGGGGCGAACTGGTCAGCCTGATGAAGCGAACGGCGCGCGCCGCGCTGAAGCGGGCACGGACCCTGGCAGGCCGATGACGGCCCCGCCCGCAGCAACGCCGCCTCTACCGCCATCCCGCCACTGCGCGGGATGAGCGGAGGCCACAAGCGTGGCCCGCGGCAAGTGCCGCGCCCTCGCGGAGCGGTGAGCGCAGCACGCTTGCGTGAGCGGCGAACAAATCCCGCACCAACGCCGCCTCTACCGCCATCCCGCCACTGCGCGGGATGAGCGGAGGCCACAAGCGTGGCCCGCGGCAAGTGCCGCGCCCTCGCGGAGCGCGCGCGAAGCGCGCTTGCGTGAGCGGAAACAATGCCGGGCCGCGCAAGCGGCCAAGGCGTGAGCGGAAAAATGTAATCGATTGCAAAGGGGGGATGTCGGCTCCGGGGGGGAGTGGGAGGGGGGGAGGACCCCGGAGCCGACCAAGACGGATTGAACCGTCCCACGCGCCTCATTCGGCGTTGGAGGGGATATAATCCTGACCGTTCGCTCAGAGAATAGCCGATTTTCGATAGCTGCCATGCAAAAAATGCATGGTTAACAATTATTTAACCTCGACTTTTTTGCCATGTATAAATTCCCATGCCTTTAAATGAAGTCCGCAAGGCTTGCGCCGTCGATGTAGATTTTCATGGCTCGATATATCAAATTCATTACGTATATGAGGTATGGGAAATACATTCGAATCTATGGAGAAAAAAGATGGTTTAAGAGCGTTTAGTTCCCAAATAGACCGAAGATCAAATCCGTTTTCTGTCTCATAAAAATGCCAGAAGTTCCTATGTATACCATCATTTTTATCAAGGTAACTAAAATCTGAGTATAGATGCCATGCTATATTATTATAACCGGCGGCAAATTCATAACCTATTCCCCCGCAGGCAACTATATTCCAGCTTTTTAATTTTATTTTTTCTGGATTCAATAATTTTTTAATGTGTTCTTTTTTGTATCCATGTTTTCTTCCTTCATTTAGAAAAACATCATTTATGAATTCTTCAGAATTTTGCAATTTTCTCCAAGTATTAAAAAGAAAATTATACGATATTAATTGTCCAATAACGTCACCTCTATGTATTTGATCGCTGGTAAATATTTTCATTTCCCATAAATGAAAATTACCTCTCTCATCGATCTCTATAAGGTCGCATAGGTATAATGGCACCTCCCTTTTTCCGCGGGTTTTGTCTTGGCTATAATATAAAGGAAAATTATTCATAAATATTCGATCAGGAAATTTTTCTTTGGCGATTATCGTGAATTTCCTTTCAAAGAACTTTTCGCTTCGTGATTTTTTCATAGCCAGTCCGTTTCCGACCGGATCTGCCGGATCATGAAATCCCGGAAGAGATTGACACGCTGGGAGCCTTTCAGCTCCGGCGGATAGCAATAAAAACTGCGGAAGGTGGTGCCTTCCTCTTCCGGCAGGACGCGCACCAGTTTCTTGCGGTCATGCACCAGATAATCCGGCAGAACCGCCAGGCCCAGCCCCGCTTCCACCGCGTGCAGCACACCGTACAGATTGTTCACCTGAAGCCGGGGGGCGCGTTTGGTCCCTTTGGATACGGCCATCAGCCAGTTCAGCCCCTTGATGGTGGGGGAGCCGGTTTCCCCGAAGGTGATCAGGTCATGATGGTCCAGATCGCGCCTGCTGCGCGGCGTGCCCTTGCGGTCCAGATAGGCGGGGCTGGCATAGATATGGGCGTGGAAGGTGGCCAGCGGTCGGGCGATCAGGTCCGCATGTTCCGGTTCGTGCAGGCGGATCGCCACATCCGCCTTGCCGGTGGACAGGTCCACATCCTCGTCATCCAGGATCAGCTTGATGTCGATATCGGGATACTGTTCCAGAAACTGGTTGAGATGCGGGGTGAGCCACACGGCCCCGAAGGTAACCATGGTGGTGACCCGCAACAGGCCCGCCGGTTTTTCCCGGCTTTCCATCAACTGGCGCTCGGTTTCCTCGATGCGGCGCACCACGTCTTCGGCGGTGGCATAAAGCCGCCTGCCGTCTTCCGTGAGCACCAGGCCGCGGGCGTGGCGGGTGAACAGGGCTGTACCAAGGCTTTCTTCCAGGGTGCGAATCTGGCGTGAAATAGCGGATTGGCTGCTGTTCAGGGCGGTGCCCGCGCGGGTGAAACTGCCCGACTGCGCCACGGCGTGAAAAATCCTCAGCCTGTCCCAATCCATTCATGATCCCCATTGCCCACTGCGCCCGCCCTTTGTGGTGCGCGATTGTTCGGTTAAAGTATTTCTAACATGACAGGGGGTGACAAGGGATGTTCGATTCCACCCTTTTTAAAAAAGCGGCCAATTATTTCCGGGCCAGTTTTCCCAATGTGACCCCGGAAGCCGTGGTTAGTTTTCTGTATGTGGCGGGCAAGGACCGGCCCACGGCGGGCGATGTGGCGCGCGCCCTTGGCCTGAGCGAGCCGGAAGCCTATCGTCATTTGTCGCTGTTGTCCGAGGGGCGGGGTGTGGGCCTGCTGCACTTCACCAATATGGGGGACGGGCGCAACGCGGTCGGCCTGACCGAGGCGGGCAAGGCGGCGGTGAAAGGGTTGGAAGGGGCCTTTGAGGACAGCCCCTTTGGCGATGAAGATGCCGTGGACGACCCGGATGACGGTGCCGCCGCCCCGCGGCAGGCAGCAGAGGGCGGGCCGGAAGCGCCGCCCGAACCAGCAAGCCCCGAACCAGCAAGCCCCGAACCAGCAAGCCCCGAATCTCCTCCTGAGCCCCATGCCGCGCCTGACCCCGAACCGGCGCCGGCGCCCTCATATGACCGTCCGCATGAAACCGATGCGGCGCCCGTGTCGTCGTTTGATGAGCAGCCCCCAGGGCCCGAATCATCAGGGGATCGGGAATTTCCCCATGACCCCCCGCCGAACGATCCGCAGTCCCCGGTGCAGCCTGCCATCGGGGGCGGGCAGGGTGCCTTTGGGCATGATGACGGGGATTATGACGATCCCTTCAACTGAAAACGCCCGGCCCCTTTGTGCAAAGGGCCGGGCGCCGTGCGTTTCGCCGTCGCCGATTGGCCGGGATCAGGCGGCTTCTTCGCCTTCTTCCAGTTCGGCGATATATTTTTCCGCTTCCAGTGCGGCCATGCAGCCCATGCCAGCGGCGGTCACGGCCTGGCGGTAAATCTTGTCCGTCACGTCGCCCGCCGCATAGACACCGGGAATGTCGGTCTGGGCGCTGTCCGGCTTTTTGAAGATATAGCCCTCATCATCCATGGGAAGCTGGCCCTTGAAGATTTCCGTGGACGGTTTGTGGCCGATGGCGATGAAGACGCCTTCCACGCCCAGTTCTTCCTTTTCGCCGGTTTTCTTGTTCATAATGCGGATGCCGGTCACGCCGAGCGGGTCGTCTTCGCCCAGAACTTCATCCAGTTCGCTGTCCCATTTCATCCGCACATTGGGCTTCTTGAACAGGCGATCCTGCAAGATTTTTTCCGCCCGCAATTCGTCCCGGCGGTGGATCAGGGTCACTTCCGCGCACAGATTGGACAGGAACAGGGCTTCTTCCACGGCGGTATTGCCGCCGCCCACCACGGCCACCTTCTTGCCGCGATAGAAGAAGCCGTCGCAGGTGGCGCAGGCGGATACGCCGTGGCCGTTGAAGCGGGCTTCCGAATCCAGGCCCAGCCATCTGGCCTGCGCGCCGGTGGAGATCACCACCGTATCGGCGGTATAGACGGTGCCGCTGTCGCCCACGGCGCGCTTGGGGGTGGCGTGCAGGTCCACTTCGGTGATCATGTCGAACACGATTTCCGTGCCCACATTTTCCGCCTGCTGGCGCATGGCTTCCATCAGGTCGGGGCCCTGCACGGCTTCCGCGAAGCCGGGATAGTTTTCCACGTCCGTTGTAATGGTAAGCTGACCGCCGGCCTGCATTCCGGTTACGATCAGGGGCTCGATGCTGGCGCGGGCGGCATAGATGGCCGCCGTATAGCCAGCGGGGCCGGACCCGATAATCAGCATCTTGGTGTGTTTGGTGTCGCTCATCGCCTCGCTCCTAAAACCGGATCGTTTTCATGGACTGGCCGCCGGGCCGCGTCGTTTCATTCTCTGCGGTCATAAATAGGGATTTGGCCCATGGTTGCAAATCAAGAATGCCGATCAGTGTGAGTGATAGGCAAGGCCCGCCGCAAGGGGCGCACCTTGTCGGAAGGCTTTATTGCCCCTAGTTTTATCCCAGTCAGAGGAGAGCCCGTGTCAACATTGAGACATCCCCCATGGCCCGATACCGAGGGCGGCGCCCCCCGGCGTGTCGGCGTGGAACTGGAGTTTGCCGATTATCCCGCCGCTGATGCCGCCCGGCTGGTGGCGGCACTGTATGGCGGCACGCTGCATCAGGAAGACCCCCACCGGTTTCGCGTGGCGGACGCGCGCTGGGGCACCTTTACGGTTGAACTGGATACCCGATTCGCCCACCCCGACCCGCACGCCGTGCCGGATGATGACGGGCCGGAAGACGATCTGGAAGCGGACTGGCGCCAGTTTTCCCGTGAAATGGATGCGGGCGCGCGGGAGCTGATCGGCGATGCCTTTCAGGGCGTGGTGCCGACGGAAATCGTGACCCCGCCGGTGCCCTGGTCTGAACTGGACGGGCTGGACCCGCTGTTCGACCGGCTGCGCGCCGCCGGGGCGCGGGGCACCACGGAAGGCGCCTTTTATGCCTTCGGCCTGCATCTGAACCCGGAAGCGGCGCGGCTGGATGCGGACCATCTGACCCGGATGATGCGGGCCTATATGGTGCTATCCCCCTGGCTTAGGGAGCAATCCAGCACGGATTGGACGCGGCGGTTGCTGCCCCATGCCAACCCGTTTCCCAAGCCTTATGCGCTGAAGGTGGTGGACCCGTCCTACAGGCCGGACCTGGGCCGGTTGATCGATGATTATGGCCACTTCAACCCCACCCGGAACCGGGAACTGGATATGTGGCCCCTGTTCCGTCATCTGGACCCGGCGCGGGTGGACCGCCTGATTCAGGATGGCCGGATCAAGGCCAGACCCACTTTCCACTATCGCCTGCCGGACATGCGGCTGGCCGAGGCGGGCTGGTCGGCGGTGACGGTCTGGAATAGCTGGATGGCCGTGGAATCGCTGGCGGCGGACCCGGCCCAACTGGAAAAGGAAGCCCGCGCCTTCATTCAAACCCATGGCCGTGCCCGCCCGGTGCAATGGCTGGAGCGGCTGATGGCCTGGTGGGAGGGCCCCGATGGCGCGCGCTGACGAAGGCCAGGCGCCGGGCAACCCCGCCGCCTGGCGGGGAAGCCGCCCGCGAATCGGTGTCACCACATCCGAATATAAAAGCCGGATCGCCTGGTGGTGCGACTGGCTGGCCGTGTGGCGGGCCGGGGGCGCGCCGGTGCGGATCACCCCCGCGCGCCGGGTGGACCCGGCGACCCTTGCCGGGCTGGTGGTGGGCGGCGGTGATGATATCGGCGCCACGCTCTATGGCGGCGAACTGACCGTGGATGTGCGGCTGGACCCGGACAGGGACGCGCTGGAACTGGACCTGTTGCAGGCTTTTGACGGCACGGGCAAGCCGGTGCTCGGCATCTGTCGCGGCGCCCAGATGATGAATGTGCATTATGGCGGCACATTGCATCACGACATCAGCGAAAAGCTGGGGGTGCGAAACCCGCCGCGCACGGTGATGCCGCTCAGGACCATCCGCATCGTGGAAGAAAGCCGCCTGCATGGGATTGTGCGGCGCCGGCAGGCCCGCATCAACAGCCTGCACCATCAGGCGATGGACCGGATCGGCGACGGCCTGACCGTGGTGGCCCGCGACCGCGACAGGATCGTGCAGGCCATAGAACGCAGCGGCGAGCGCTTCATGGTGGGTGTGCAGTGGCACCCGGAATTTCTTATTTTCGACCGTGCCCAGCAGCGCCTGTTCCGCGCGCTTGTGGCGGCGGCGCGGGAACGGGTGCCCGCCCCGAACCGGGCCTGATGCCGGGGCACGGGCCTGGAAAAATGCCCGGCCAGCGGGGCTGACCGGGCACGCATTTCAGGCTTGAAAGGGCGGCCTAGAGCTTTTCGGTGTGCTTGGCCAGATAGTCGGCCACGCCGGCCTGATCGGCCTTCATGCCTTCGTCGCCTTCGTTCCAGCCGGCGGGGCATACCTCGCCATGCTCTTCGTGGAACTGAAGCGCTTTTACCAGGCGCACGAATTCATCCACATTGCGGCCCAGCGGCAGGAAGTTCACATACTGGTGCCACACATTGCCGTCCTTGCCGATCAGGAAGGTGCCGCGCAGGGCCACGCCGTCCTCTTCGATCAGCACGTCATAATCGCGGGCGATCTGCTTGGTGATGTCGGCCACCAGCGGGAATTTTACCGGGCCGATGCCGCCTTTTTCCACCGGCGTTTCACGCCATGCAAAGTGGCTGAACTGGCTGTCGATGGAAATGCCCACCACTTTCACGCCCAGCTTTTCGAACTGTTCCATGCGGTTGTTGAACGCCAGGATTTCGGACGGGCAGACGAAGGTAAAGTCCAGCGGATAGAAGAAGATCAGGCCATAATCGTCGCCGATATACTCCTTCAGATTGAAGCCTTCCTTGATGGTGCCATCGCCCATCACGGCGGTGGCGGTGAAATCGGGTGCGGGTTTGCCTGCAAGTACGGCCATGGTCGTCCTCCTCATGAATGCGTTGGACCGGCGGGGTGCCGGTGGGCGCCCCGAAGGCATGTCACCTTCGGGGGTCTGCCCCTGTTGTAGGGTGTAACGAACGCGGCGCCAACCGATGCTTTTGGTTCAGTCTGATCGACTGCATCAATCAGCCGCGCCCGCCGCACGCATCAAAGGACATAGGCACCCCGCCCGCGCCTTCAAGGGTTCAAGGGGCCAGCTTTTTCAGGATGGTATCCCAGTGGGAATAGTTGAAGACGTCATCCTTCACCTTTTCGAAAATTTCGTTACGAGCCTTAAATATCTGCGACCTTTGCTGCCTATCCATGTTTTCTTCGTCTATATCCGCCATAGGGTTGTAATAATAACCCTTGTGTCTGAAGTAACGATGGAGGTGAGTCTCTCCATGGGTTTTGCCAAATAAAGATGGAAGACCAGTTCCCTTGTTAACAGCTATTGCATTTACCGGTGGCATATTAGGTTCATTCTCCCAAAGATAATTTTGCCCTGTGCCGGCGATATGCCCTATTTGTCTGGTGTATGTTTTATCTGTGAAATCTTGGGTCCTCAAAAGATAAGCGACGTCTTTATAGGGAATTACATTTTTGTTTTTCGCTGAATGGGCGAGTATCGCCATCACAGGGCGCCAAAGAAATTTTATATATTCAGGGGCATTTGCATCCATTTTAATGTCTCCATACTACTTTATTCCTGAGGGTGAAAAATACACCCTCAGGAAGTGTTGTCACGTCAAAATGTCCAGCTAATGCCGAACTGGATGTGGACTTCCTCTATGTTGAATAGCTCGGTTCCGCCAAAGCTGGTATTGCCGTCAAAGGCGTAATTGGCGCCGAAGTCCGCGGTGATGGTGTCTGTCAGGTCGATGCCGACCCCGGCGGAAATCTGTTTCTGCCAATAGGGCTGTGTGATGGTGGCCTGCACCAGTTGCACCACCGGCGGGCTGACGGGCAGGGGCGCGGGGGCGCCGCCGGGGCCGACGGGGGCGAGGATGCTCTCAAGGCTGCCAAGGCTGGTGGCGCCGCTCACGTCTTTTTTCCTGAGTTCGGAATGCAGCGCGAAACCGGTGCGCAGGCGCCAGCCATGGCCCGTGTCGTATTCCGCGCCCATGGCAAGCGTGGTCTGGTCCTGCCAGATGTCGCGGAAGCCCTGTGCGCTGCCATATTCAAGCTGGATCACGTCCACTTCCAGGCTGAGGGTGCTGGAAAAGCTGTCCGTGGTGGCGATGCCAAAGTGAAATTCCTGCGGCTGATCCAGGGTCACATCGGAAAAGACCGGCTGTGCGCCCGGCCCCAGGTCCGTGGCGGTCACGTCGTTGAAGGTCTGGTCCAGCTTGCTGGCATAGGACGCGCCCAGCATCACCGGGCCCAGATCATAAGTGGCCCCGATCAGGCCGCGAAACCCCACCTGTTCCTTCAGGCCGGTATCGCTGGCCAGCCCGAATTCCAGCAGGCCATAGGTCATCTGGCCGGTCAGGCCCAGGGTCAGTCGATCCGTCACCTCATATGCCGCGCCCAGATTGGCGCCAAACAGCATATAGGTCACCTGCGGCGACAGCGGCGCATTGCGGAAATCAGAGCCCAGCCCAGAGATTACCCCGATGCCGCCGCCCAGCACCAGCCGGTCGTTCACCCGCTGGCGAACGGCCACTTGCGGCAGCACATACTGGTTGAATTCCGATTTCTGTTCGAAGGCGGGCACGATGGAGCCATCATGCCGGGCGCCCGGCTGCACATGCATATAGGCGGCGCCCACCTGAAAGGAGGTATCCCCGCTTTCCTGTGCCATGGTGGCGGGATTGCCGAAAACGCTGGCATAGACATCCCTGGGCCGCACATAGCCCGCCCCGGCCATGGCGCCGGTGGCGGGGCTGGTGGTCAGGTTGAAATTGGCCCCCAGATTGGTGGCCGCCGCCGGGGTGGCGGCAAGCGTGGCCGTGGTGGCGACGCCCGCAAACAGAACCTGGCGGATATGACGGGGCAGACGGGTGGCATTGGACATGGATTGTCTCCTTGATGAAAAGGGGGGCGAGGCGCCGCGTTTACGCCTTGCGCAGGTCTTCGGCGAGTGACTGAAACCGCTGCCTGAGGGAGTCGGTCGCACGGTTGACTTCGCCGCTCTGACGGGTGACATCCTCCACGCTGCCGGTGGTGGTGTCGGCGGTTTCGCTCACCCTAGAGATGGCCTTGTCCAACTCGGCGGCGGCACCGTTGGCGTGGCTGATGTTCTCCGTGATGTCGCGGGTGGCCTCGGTCTGCTGCCCCACCGCGTGGGCCACATCCTCCGCCGCTTTTTCGATCGCCTCGAACCGGTCGCTGACGGTGCCCATGGCATCCACGGCCACCTTGCCGGTTTCCTGAAGCCGGGCCACCTGGGCCTCGATTTCCGCGGTGGCCTTGCCGGTCTGGCTGGCCAGGCTCTTCACCTCGCTGGCCACCACGGCAAAGCCCTTGCCCGCATCGCCCGCGCGGGCGGCCTCAATGGTGGCGTTGAGCGCCAGCAGGTTGGTCTGTTCGGCGATGTCGCGGATCAGGTCCACCACGCGGCTGATTTCCATGGCGCCGTCCGACAGGCCGGAGACACGCTCCCGCGCGGCGCCCAGACCTTCGCCGGACTCCTTGATCGCCTGGGAGGTATCGTTGAGCCGCGAGGTGATTTCCTCGAATGCCGTGGCCAGTTCCTCCGCCGCCGAGGCGATGGTTTGCAGATTCTGACTGCTCTGCTTGCTGGACCCTTCGGCGGATTCCGCGGTTTCGGCGGCATTGCGCGCCATGTGGTCCAGCCCGTCGGCGGTGTCCTCCAGGCTGTGGGCAAGGCGGGCCAGGGCCTTGAAGTCTTCCTCGCTGGCAGTCTGGAAGTGCTGGACGATGGCTTCCACCTTTTCGGCCCGCCGGGCGCGTTCTTCGGTTTCGGCGCGTTCGCGCTCCAGCTTGGCGCCTTCCTCCCGGCGGCGCGCTTCCTCGGCGCGGCGTTCCTGTTCCAGCCGTTCTTCCTGTTCCTTTTGCCGGGCCTGTTGGGTTTCGCGGTTTTCCAGGGCGGCGGTGCGGAACGATTCGAAGGTGCGCATCAGGCCGCCAATGGTGTCGCGCCGCTGGCTGGCCGGAACCGGTGTATCGATGTCGCCGTGGGCGATCCGGTCGGCAATGCCGCTGACTCTGTGGATCGAGCGCCGAATGGACAGCAGCGAGGCCAGCATCACCACACCCAAAGCCGCCGCCATCAGCACGGTCATGCCGATCATGGACAGCTTGATGAAGGAAACGGTGGCCTCCACCGGGGCCTCGAAGGCGCTGGAATTCTGCCGGAAAGCCCGGTCGGCCCGGTCCAGCCGGTCCAGCAGGGCGGCGCGTTCCATGCTGCCGCGGTCATATGCCTTCAACGCGGCTTCCGCCTTGTCGGCGGCATCGATGTCATCCCGACAGATATCGAGCGCATGGGCCGTGCCGATCATTTTCATCACCAGCACGTCGAGAAAATTTACCGTGTTCAGGCAGCCCTCCGGCTGTGCCCGCACCAGGGCGAGTGTCCGCGTCAATCCCGCCGGAGAGCGGCTCTGGTCCGCTTTCAGCGTCGCCAGATCGCGGCTAAACTCATAGGAATATTTGTAATGCTTGTAATTGAGGTAATGAAACTTGGCGCCCTTGGCCAATTCGAATTGGCCGAAAATGGCCACCACCGCAAGAACAGCCACCAATGCAAGGTTAAGACGGATGCGATACCCGATGGAACGATTGTCGAACCTGCGAATTAAGGGGGAAAGGAAGCGTGCGGGGTCCAGCTTGGGCGGGGAATTGTCCACGGGGCACCTCTGTGATGGTCAGGATGTTGATGTCGCTAGTAACGATACGCTCACAACACCATCACAGATTTGTGATTCGGAATTAAAAAAGCTTTAAAGTCATCGGGTTGTGCCGCACCCCCTGGTTGAAGTCGCCATCAAGCCGCTGTTAATATTATTAAAATTTTTTCGATGATATCGACGCACCCGGCCTGTGGATAACGGGCTTGTGCGCGTGGAGATTGGGGCGTTTCCCTCGCTGATTGCGGGGTGTGCGGCGCGGGGGCCGTCGCCGTCAGACCTGGCCGTCTTCCCGCAGGATTTTCAGGCAGGCGCGGGCGATTTCCGCCTGAAGGCGGATGTCGGTCTGTCCCTGGCTGCGGGCTATCTGGCTGATCCGGCTCAGTGCGGCGGCCAGCATATCCCCGGCGGTGGCGCTTTCCGTGCGGTTGTCCGCGCCCGCTTTTCCGGCTGCGGCGGCATCGGCCATGTCTGCCACGGCCTGCTGGATGGCATCCAGGTCGGGATCATCCACGCGGCTTTCTGTGCGCGGAGTGGTTTTCGCGGCGGCATCGGGCGTCATATCGCCGCCCAGCGTAAGATCGTCCACCCCGTCACCTACCAGCGCTTCCCGGTAGGGATCGGTGGTCGGCGCCTGTGCCTGTGCCTTTGTGTGCTGTGCGGCCATGTCCACGGGCGCCGGATCGTCAAAGGTGCTGGTGTCGGCGAAGGTTTCCCGCAACATGCGGCGCAGGCTGTCTTCGGGGGATTGCGCGAACGGGTTTTCCTCTTCCGTGCCTGACTCTCCCGTACCTGACTCTTCCGGGTCTTTCATGTCCGGGCCGTCTTCATTGCGGCCCCGCCTGTGGCGGGTCAGCGCCAGATCGGCCAGCCGGTCCCGGATCGGGCGATCCGCATTGTTCTGTTCCGCCCTGAGCGCGGCGGCCACCGGATCGTCCGTGTTTTCCGTGCCGTCCGCTTCCTGATGAGCCGGGCTCAGACATGCCGCATAACCGAGAAACTGGCCATCGGCGGTGAAGCGGGGCGTGGCATCCAGCATCCAGTATTTCCGGCCCCGCGGCATGGACGCCAGAAAGATCGGTGCGTCATGAATGGGGCCGCGCCGCTGAAAGGCGCGCGCCACCGGGTGACCCAGCTTTTCATTCAGGGCCAGCAGGTCCATCATTGGTGTGTGCAGCAGCGCCGCGGGGCTGGAGCCCAGAAGGGCGGCGGCATTCGGGCTGGTATCCACCACCAGCCCGTCCCGGTCGCTGGCCCAGCTCCAGCCGCCGGGGGGCGGCGCGGGCGCTTCCGGTGGATGGGGGCTGCCCTCATCGCCGCTTTGGTCCGCGCGTGAAGTTTCAGGCGGTGCCGGATCGGGGGGCGGGCTTATGGGGTCCGGCTCGGTGAACAGCATGTCGGCGTCCGTTTCCGCAGACGCCTCCCTTGTGGGGGCGGATGCCTGGGCTCCGGGGGGCGTCCCGGCTTGCGTTTCGGCTTCGGCCTCAATCCGTGATTTGGCGGGCGCCCCATGGCCGGGCGCGGGGTCATTGTCCTGTGCCTTGTTGGGGTGAAGGCCCAGATCGTCCCGCCAGAGTGCCAGGGCGGACTGGTCCCGCCTGTCGCTGCCCGGCTGCCCCCCTGGTGTGGCGCGGGCCAGCGCCACCCAGGCATTGGCCGTCAGGTCGTCACGGGCGGACAGTTCCTGATGGTGGTCCCGGCCCGTCTCCTCAATCAGGGTGATCACATCATCCTCGCTATAGGGGGCCTGTCGGAGCAGGGGCGCGGCCAGTGCGGCCCGATCCCGCGACAGGCGCATCACCAGATCCATGGGGGGTTTGGAAAGCCCGGCCAGCAGGTCCGCCGCGATGCGGCGCTCATCCGCTTCCACATGGGGGATCAGGGCTTCCAGCACGTCCAGAATCTGGCTGCGGACCTGCTTGTCCCCCGGCGCCTTGTTGGTCAGGAACAGGTCGATCAGGTTGCGGAACAGGGTGGACCGGTCCTCCCCGTCATGGGACCGGGCATAGCTGACCAGGTCCCTGATCCGTGAATCCAGCGCATTCATGGCCCGCATCCCCCGATACACGCACCCACTCGCGGCGCCGCGCCCCCCTGGCCGACCCCATCGACAGAATCAAAAAACCCGTTCGTAAACAGGGTCTTGGTGCGCCACAATGCGGCGGCGCCCAGCCATTGAAACGGGTTCATTTCCCATGATACGCATTTTGCCACGGCGTGCCAGCCTTGTGATGAATTAGAACAAAATTGTCTTGGGCTGGAACTTTATTTCATGGATGGTCTTCTGTAGAGTGTCGGCCGGGCCGCAAGGAGCGGTTGTGACTGTATCGGGAGCATACCATGGGGCGAGTGAAGCTGGATGCGGTGGATCGGAAAATCCTGTCCTGCCTGCAGGATAATGGCCGCATCACCAATGTGGAACTGGCGGAGCGGGTTGGCGTGACAGCGCCGCCCTGCCTGCGTCGTGTCCGCGCGCTGGAGGAAGAGGGATATATTCAGGGCTATCATGCCGAGCTGGATCAGGAATCGCTTGGTTATGGCCTGACCGTGTTCGCGCTTGTGGGCCTGCACAGCCAGGCCGAGCGGGACCTGGAAGCCTTTGAGGGGCAGGTGCAGCACTGGCCGCTGGTGCGGGAGTGTCACATGCTCAATGGGGAGATCGATTTCATTCTCAAGATCGTCGCCCATGATCTGGCCGAGTTTCAGCAATTCCTGACAAGTGAGCTGACCCCGGCGGCCAATGTGGCCAGCGTCAAGACATCGCTGACCATTCGGGCGTCCAAGAAGGTACCGGGCGTGCCCTTGCCAAAGGTGCCGCCGCGGCGCTGACCGGCGCTGCCGCCGGCGTGGCCTTCACATAGAAAAGGCGCCCCGTGCCGGGCGCCTTTTCCGCTGTGTCTCGCCGTGTGGCGGGCCGTTCGCCGGGGCCGGCCCTTATTTGAATTCCACCTTGGCGATCTCGTAATATTTCTCGCCGCCGGGGGTTTTCACTTCCACTTCGTCCTCCACCCGGCGGCCGATCAGGGCGCGCGCAATGGGGGAGCGATAGGTGATCCGGCCCTGTTTCACGTCGCCTTCATCCTCGCCGACGATCTGATAGACCACTTCCTCGTCGTCCTCGTCGATCAGGGTGACGGTGGCGCCAAAGACCACCTTGTCGCCTTCCAGTTCCTTGGGGTCGATCACCTGTGCGCGGGAAAGCTTGCCTTCCAGCTCGATGATGCGGCCTTCGATATAGCTCTGGCGTTCCTTGGCCGCATGATATTCGGCATTCTCAGACAGATCGCCGTGGGCGCGCGCTTCCTCGATCGCCTGAACCACACTGGGGCGCTCGACCGATTTCAACTGTTTCAACTCCTTCTGCATGGCCTCATAGCCATCAAGAAGCATCGGTGCTTTTTCCGTCATGAGTGTCACATCCGCTTGTCGCGCCGAAGCGCGGTCTGAAGGTTTCATGATGCCGGACATAAATCGCCGGACAAGGGAACGACCAACGCCCACTGGCCAACACCAGCCAAACGGGACAGGCTGACGGGGCGAGCCTGACAGGCGCATCGTCACCTGCTTGCATCCGCTTGCTGCCCTGGCGCCCGCCTGTTCGTGGCCGCCCATTTCAAAACGGGTAACGCCGGGCCACGCATGGCCCGGCGCCTCTCATGTCTCATTAGCTTAAAGGTGTGGAAAACTCAAGTGCGTTCGCCAAACGCATCGCGGGCACCGTATTCCTGTAGCGATTGCACATCCAGCGCGCCGCCCCGCAGCGCCTTCAGCGCCTTCACCGCGGCGCGCGCGGCGGCCACCGTGGTGTAATAGGGAATACCCCGCTTGAGCGCCAGATTGCGCAGGGCGTAGCTGTCCTTTATGGCCTGCGCGCCTTCGGTGGTGTTGAACACCAGATCCACGCCGCCATCGCCCATCACGTCCAGCACATGGGGGCGTTGCCCCTCGGCCACCTTGGGCACACGGGTCACATGCACGCCATTGGTTTCCAGATAGCCCGCGGTGCCGCTGGTGGCGATCAGCTTATAGCCCATGTCCAGCAGGGTGCGCGCCAGGGGCACGGTTGCGTGCTTGTCGCTGTCCTTCACCGACAGAAAGACAGTGCCTTCGCGCGGCAGGTCCTGCCCGGCGGCGAGTTGGCTCTTGTAAAAGGCCATGGCGAAGCTGCGGTCCAGCCCCATCACCTCACCGGTGGATTTCATTTCCGGGCCGAGCAGTACATCCACACCGGGGAAGCGCGCCCAGGGCAACACCACTTCCTTGACCGCCACATGGTCGGGGATCGGGTCTTTCACCTCGAATCGGGACAGGCTTTCACCGGCCATGATGCGGGCGGCGATGGCGGCAATGGGGCTGCCCACGGCCTTGGCCACAAAGGGCACGGTGCGGCTGGCGCGCGGGTTCACCTCGATCAGATAGACCTCGTCGTCCTTCACCGCGAACTGCACATTCATCAGGCCCTTCACGTCCAGCCCGCGGGCGAGCGCGGCGGCCTGGCGTTTCAGTTCGTTCACCAGGCCCACCGGCAGGCTGTAGGGTGGCAGGGAACAGGCGCTGTCCCCGGAATGGATGCCCGCTTCCTCGATATGCTCCATGATGCCGGCCACACGCACCTGTTCGCCGTCGGACAGGGCATCCACATCCACTTCGATGGCGTCTTTCAGGAAGCTGTCGATCAGCACCGGGCTGTCATTGGACACATGCACCGCCGCCTTCATGTAATGGCGCAGTTCTTCTTCGCTGTGCACCGTTTCCATGGCGCGGCCACCCAGCACATAGGATGGCCGGATCAACACCGGATAACCGACACGGGCGGCCACTTCCACGGCCTCTTCCTCGGATCGGGCCATGCCGCCGCCCGGCTGTTTAAGGCCCAGCCGGTTCACCAGATCGTGGAAACGCTCCCGATCCTCGGCCAGGTCGATGGCGTCCGGGCTGGTGCCCAGAATGGGAATGCCCGCCGCTTCCAGCTCGCGGGCCAGTTTGAGCGGAGTCTGGCCGCCGAACTGCACGATCACACCGGCCAGCGTGCCCGCTTGCTGCTCGCGGGTGAGCACATCCAGCACGTTTTCCGCCGTCAGTGGCTCGAAATACAGCCGGTCGGACGTGTCATAGTCCGTGGAAACGGTTTCCGGGTTGCAATTGATCATGATGGTCTCGAACCCGGCATCCGACAGGGCGAAGCAGGCATGGCAGCAGCAGTAATCGAATTCGATTCCCTGGCCGATGCGGTTCGGGCCGCCGCCCAGAATCACCACCTTGCGCCGCTCGGTGGGGCGGGATTCGCAGGCGGCTTCCAGCCCTTCCGCCCCGGTTTCATAGGTGGAATACATATAGGGCGTTTTGGCCTCGAACTCGGCGGCGCAGGTGTCGATGCGCTTGTAAACCGGCGAAACGCCCAGCGCCAGCCGGCGGCGGCGGACCTCTGCCGGTTCCATGCCGGTCAGGGCGGCCAGCCGGTCGTCGCCCAGCCCCAGCGATTTCAGATGGCGCATGGCGGCCGCGTCGGCGGGCAGGCCGTGGGCGCGCACGGCGTCCTCCGCCGATACCACGCGCGCGATCTGGCGCAGGAACCAGGGCTCGAAGCCGCTGGCGGCGTGGATGTCTTCCAGGCTCAGCCCTTCCCGGATCGCCTGGGTTGCGCGCAGCAGCCGATCCGGCTTGGCGATTTCAAGATCCGCCTTGATCGCCGCCGTCCGTTCCGGCCCCGTAACACCTTCCGCCAGGGTCACTTCGTCCAGCCCGGACAGGCCGGTTTCCATGGACCGCAGCGCCTTTTGCAGCGATTCGGTCAGGTTGCGGCCAATGGCCATGGCCTCGCCCACCGATTTCATGGTGGTGGTCAGCACCTCTTTGGTGCCGGGGAATTTCTCGAAGGTGAAGCGCGGGATCTTGGTGACCACATAATCGATGCTGGGCTCGAAGGATGCGGGGGTCACTTCGGTGATGTCGTTGGACAGTTCATCCAGCGTATAGCCCACCGCCAGCTTGGCGGCGACCTTGGCGATCGGGAAACCGGTGGCCTTGGATGCCAGCGCCGAGGAGCGGCTGACCCGCGGGTTCATCTCGATCACCACCATGCGGCCAGTCTCCGGGTCCACCGCGAACTGCACGTTGGAGCCCCCGGTTTCCACCCCGATTTCCCTGAGCACCGCGATGGAGGCGTTGCGCATCACCTGATATTCCTTGTCCGTCAGGGTCAGCGCGGGGGCCACGGTGATGCTGTCCCCGGTGTGGACGCCCATGGGGTCCACATTCTCGATGGCGCAGATGATGATGGCATTGTCCGCCCGGTCGCGGACCACTTCCATCTCGTATTCCTTCCAGCCGAGGACCGATTCCTCCACCAGCACTTCATTGGTGGGGGAAGCATCCAGCCCGCGCTCGATGATGTCCTCGAACTCGGCTTGCGTGGTGGCGAAGCCGCCGCCGGTGCCGCCCATGGTGAAACTGGGCCGGATGATCACCGGCAGGCCGATTTCGTTCAGGGCTTCGCGGGCTTCCTCCATACTGTGAGCGAGCCGCGAAATCGGGCTTTCCAGGCCGATCTTGTCCATGGCATGGCGGAAGCGCTCCCGGTTTTCCGCCTTGTCGATGCTGTCCGCATTGGCGCCGATCAGCTCCACCGAATAGCGTTCCAGCGTGCCGTCCCGGTCCAGCGCCAGCGCTGTGTTCAGCGCCGTCTGCCCGCCCATGGTGGGCAGGATGGCATCAGGCCGTTCCTTTTCGATGATGCGCGCCACCACCTGCGGCGTGATCGGTTCCACATAGGTGGCGTCGGACAGTTCCGGGTCGGTCATGATGGTGGCCGGGTTGGAATTCACCAGGATCACCCGGTAACCTTCCTCCTTCAGCGCCTTGATGGCCTGTGTGCCGGAATAGTCGAACTCGCACGCCTGCCCGATGATGATGGGGCCGGCGCCGATGACGAGGATGCTCTCTAGGTCTGTTCTTTTCGGCATGGGCTGGCGATCTCTTGCTTGTTGGGGGAGATGGGAGGGGGCGCGGCGTCAGCCTTCGCGGCGGGCGACCACCGCTTCCATGAAGCGGGAGAACAGCGGGAAGCTGTCCTGCGGGCCGGGGCTGGCTTCCGGGTGCTGCTGAACGGAGAAAACCGGACGCCCGGTGATTTCCAGCCCGCAGACCGTGCCGTCGAACAGGGAGATATGCGAAACGGCCACCCCGTCGGGCAGGCTGTCGGCGGCAACGCAGAAGCCGTGGTTCATGGAGGTGATTTCCACCTTGCCGGTGCGGGTGTCCTGCACCGGATGGTTGGCCCCGCGATGGCCCCGCTGCATCTTGAAGGTGCGCCCGCCCAGCGCCAGCGCCAGCAACTGATGGCCCAGGCAGATGCCGAAGATCGGCAGGCCGGTTTCCAGAAGCTGGCGGATCACCGGCAGGGCATAGGCGCCGGTGGCCGCCGGGTCGCCGGGGCCGTTGGACAGAAAGATTCCGTCCGGCTCAAGCGCCATGATGTCCTCGAAGCTGGCGGTGGCGGGCACCACGGTCACCCGTGCCCCCGCTTCCGCCAGACAGCGCAGTATGGCGTGCTTGGCGCCATAGTCGATGGCCACCACATGGCCGGTGGGGGCACTCTGGCGCCCGGCGCCGCCCGCGCGCTGCCAGCGGGTGGCGTCCCAGGTGAAGGGCTCCCGCGTTGTCACCTCTTTCGCCAGGTCCATGCCTTCCAGCCCCGGCCAGCGGCGGGCCTGATCCAGCAGGGCGGCCACGTCGCCAAGGGCGGCATCGCCATAGGCGATCACGGCCTTCTGCGGCCCCTTGTCCCGGATCAGCGTGGTCAGGGCGCGGGTATCCACGCCGCTGATGCCCACCAGGCCCTGATTGCGCACCCAGTCGGTGAAGGGCTCGGTGGCGCGCCAGTTGGCGGGCGGTGTCACCGGTTCCCGCACGATCAGCCCGCGCGCGGCGGCGGTCTCCCGCTCCAGGTCCGCGTCATTGGTGCCCACATTGCCGATATGGGGAAAGGTGAAGGTGATGAGCTGACCGGCATAGCTGGGATCGGTCAGTATCTCCTGATAGCCGGACATGGCGGTGTTGAAGCAGACTTCCCCCACCACGGTGCCGGGGGTGCCGAATCCGCTGCCGCGCAGCAATGTGCCGTCTTCCAGTGCCAGAACGGCATCCAGGGGCGGGGCGCTGAAGGGCGGTGGAGTCGGGCGGGCGGTGGCCTGGGCTCCGGTCTCGCTCATGGTCCTTAACTCTCCGACTGTGGGGGCGGCGATCTGGCCGCTCCCCAGGGGTTTGGGCTCTGTGCGGCGGTGGCAACCGGCCCGCCGAAAGGGGCGGACGGCGGCGTCCACCGAATTCCCTTGCCAAGAAAAGGGGGCTCGGCTAAGACCGCCTGCGCCCCGGATGTGCCGGGCTGCCGACGGCCAAATTGGCCGGAAAGTAATGGGTCAGGGGCAGCCGGTCAAGGGTGCAACAAAAGAAAAACGCCAGATATATCAGTGCCTTGGCTGGTTTCTGATAACCCCTTCCCTGTTTGCTGATCCGGCGTGCATGGGGTAAAGTGGCTGCCGGCCCGATCCGTTCAATCCGTTGCGCGGCCCTTTCAAGAGGCGAGACATGGTACGTAAAGAACTGAGTGACGCCCTGAAAAAGGCGATGAAGGCCCGTGACACGCGGGCCGTGGCCACGATTCGGCTGATCAATGCCGCGATCAAGGAAAAAGACATCGACCGCCGGGGCGAAGACCTGAGCGACGCCGAAGATGACGCCATGATCATCGACATTCTTACCCGCATGGTGAAGCAGCGTCGTGAAAGCATCAAGGCTTATGAGGAGGCGGGGCGCTGTTCCCTGGCCGAGCAGGAGCGGGAGGAGATCGACGTGATCGAAAGCTTCCTGCCCCGCCAGATGGATGACGATGAAATCCGCGCCGCCTGTCAGGCTGTGGTGGACGATCTGGGCGCGGACAGTCTGAAGGATATAGGCCGCTGCATGGCGGAACTGAAAAAGCGCCATGCGGGGGCCATGGCGTTTTCTCGCGCCAGCGCGGTGGTCAAGTCTCTGTTGAGCTGAAGTGCGGCCCCACCGGGGCGGCCTGTTCTGTGGGGGAGTTCTGTCCTGTGGAGGGAAGCAGTGGCGCTGTCCAGCCAGTTTCTGGATGATCTGAAGGGTCGCCTTACCCTGTCTGAAATTATTGGCCGCCGGGTAAGCCTGAAACGCGCGGGCCGGGAATATAGCGGCCTGTGCCCCTTTCACAGCGAAAAATCCCCCAGCTTCACGGTGAACGACCAGAAGGGGTTTTATCACTGTTTCGGCTGCGGCGAGCATGGCAGCGTCATTGATTTCGTCATGAAGACCGACGGCCTGGAATTCCGTGAAGCGGTGGAACAGCTTGCCGGGGAAGCGGGGATGGAAATGCCCCGCAGCGACCCGGAAGCCGCTCGCAAGGCGGAGCGCCGGGCCAGCCTGTGGGATGTGATGGCGGCGGTGGCGCACTGGTATGAAGCGCAGCTTTTCGGTCAGGTGGGGGCCGAGGCCCGGCGCTATCTGACCGGGCGCGGCCTGGGGGAGGATGTGATTCGGCGCTTCCGGCTGGGTTATGCGCCCGCCGACCGGCAGGCCCTGCGCGGGGCCATGCAGGCGCGCGGCTTTACCGACGACCAGTTGGTGGCCACGGGCATGGTGATTCGCCCGGAGAGCGGCGGCGCCCCCTATGATCGCTTCCGGGACCGGGTGATGTTCCCCATTACCGACCGGCGCGGCCATATCATCGCCTTTGGTGGCCGGGCGCTGAGTGCGGATGTCAAGGCCAAATATCTCAATTCGCCGGAGACGGATCTCTTTCACAAGGGGGCCAGCCTTTACAACTGGGCCACCGCGCGGGCTGCGGCCCATGACAGCCAGCAGGTGATCGTGGTGGAAGGCTATATGGACGTGATCGCGCTGGCGGAAGCGGGGATCGATTATGCCGTTGCACCGCTCGGTACCGCATTGACGGAGGATCAGATCGGCCATTTGTGGCGCATGGTGGATGAACCGGTGCTGTCCTTTGACGGCGACCGGGCGGGCACGGGCGCGGCCATGCGGGCGGTGGACAGGGTGTTGCCGCTGCTGGCGCCGGGCAAGTCGCTGCGTTTCGTGTTCATGCCGGAAGGCGACGACCCGGACAGTCTGGTGCGTCGGGAAGGGCGCGGCGCGGTGGATCGGCTGGTGGACAGCGCCCGTCCGCTGGCGGAAATGCTGTGGCGCAAGCTGACGGACGGCGCCGCGCTGGACACGCCGGAGCGGCGCGCCGGGCTGGAAAAGGCGGTCTTTCAGGCGTTGTCCGCCATCAAGGATGACAGCGTGCGCCCCCTGTATCAAAGCGATTTCCGCCGCCGTTTGCGCACGCTGTTCCAGCCGCCCCGCGCCGAGGGGCAGGGCGGATACCGCACCGGCGACCGGTGGCGCCCGCGCAGGGACGGCCAGCGCTGGCAGGGCGCCGCCGGGCCGGGACTGAAGCAGACGGCGCTGGGCCGAGGGCAGGAGGCGGTCACCACCCGGCTGGAACGGCTTATTCTGCTCACGCTGTGCCGCCACCCGGAAATCCTGTTCAGCCATGAGGAGACCGTGGCGGGCCTCGATCTGCATGATGCGGCGCTGGATCGGTTGCGCGCGGCGCTGCTGGCGCTGGTGGCCGGCGGGGAAACTCTTGACCATGAGCGCGTTGTCGCCCACATGACAGAACATGGTCTGGGGTCGGCGCTGGCCGCGCTTCAATCGGACAAGAGCCTGATGGTGGATCGATTTGCGGCGGGCGACGCCCCGTTGTATGAGGCGCTGAACGGATTCGAGCATCTATTGGCCCGGCACCTGCAACTGACGCGGGCGCAGGCGGACCTGAATGCGGCTCAGGCGGATCTGGCGGCGGACATGACGGAAGAAAACTGGGCTCGGTTCCGCGCGGCACAGCAGCTATGCCGCGATCTGGAAGAGCAGGAGGCGGCGCGCGCGGGTCTCTGATCGAATCAGTACGCTATGCGCCCATGGATATGATATAGACTGCGATTCGTGCGCAGACCCGGAGAGAATTTATATGGCGAATACCGCGACTCAGGACGACAAGGCCCCGGCGACGGAAGACAGTGGCCAGAGCCCCATCGTCGATAGTACGGAGGCGGCGGTCAAGAAGATGATCGCCAAGGCCAAGACCCGTGGCTATATCTCTTATGACGAGCTGAACGAAACATTGCCCACGGAAGAAATGTCTTCGGAAAAGATCGAGGACATCATGACCATGCTCAATGATATGGGCATCAATGTCATCGAGGGCGACGAGCCTGACGAATCCGAACCGGAGGAGGCGAGCGCCGAACCGGAAAAGGAAGCCGAAGGCGAGGTTCACAAGCAGCCGGAGAAGAAGGAAAGCAGCGACCGTACCGATGACCCGGTGCGCATGTATCTGCGCGAAATGGGCTCGGTGGAGCTGCTGTCCCGCGAGGGCGAGATCGCCATTGCCAAACGGATCGAGGCTGGCCGCGCCACCATGATCGAGGGGCTGTGCATGTCCCCGCTGACCTTCCGCGCCATCACCGACTGGGCCGAGCGGCTGGAAGACGAGCAGATGTTGCTGCGTGACATCATCGATCTGGAAGCCACGCTGGGCAAGGAGCCGGACAGCCGCGAACTGGAAAAGGAAGAGACCGGCGAAGCGGATGCGGAAGCCGAGGCCGCTCCGGTGGGCGACGCCAAGGCCGCCGAACCGGCCAGCACGCCTGACGAGGAGACGGCCCCCGCCGCAGCCCCCGCCGCTACCGCTGACGGCGAGGCCGTGGCCGAGGACGCGCCGTCCGGCGACGAGGCGGGCAAGACCCGCGAGGCCGAGGCGGACGATGACGAGGACGACGAGGATGGCACGCTTTCCCTGTCGGCCATGGAAGAGAAGCTGAAGCCGGAGACCATAGAGGCGTTCCGCGACATCACCGCCATCTACAAGAAATACGCCAAATTGCAGGATCAGCGCCTGAAAGCGGCCCGCACGGGGGATGCGCTGTCCCCGGCGCAGGAGCGGCGCTTCAAGAAGCTGACCCGTGAACTGATCGAAAAGGTGAGTGCGGTACGCTTCAATAATCTGCGCATCGAGGAACTGGTGGATGAGCTGTACGGCCTGAACAAGCGCCTGATGAGCCTTCAGGGGCGCCTGTTGCGGCTGGCCGAAAGCCACAAGGTCAAGCGCGATCAGTTCCTGGTGGAATATGAAGGCAATGAGCTGGAAGACGGCTGGATGGAGCGGGTGTCCGTTCTCAAGGGGCGCGGTTGGACCCAGTTTGTCGAGCATGAGGGCGACGCGATCCGCAATATCCGGGAGCAGATCGCGGACATCGTGGCCCGCACCGGCCTGCACGTGTCGGAATTCCGGCGTATCGTGCGCACCGTTCAGAAAGGCGAAAAGGAAGCCCGGATCGCCAAGAAGGAAATGGTGGAAGCCAATCTGCGCCTGGTGATCTCCATTGCCAAGAAATACACCAATCGCGGCCTGCAATTCCTTGACCTGATTCAGGAAGGCAATATCGGCCTGATGAAGGCGGTGGACAAATTCGAATATCGCCGCGGCTACAAGTTCTCCACCTATGCCACATGGTGGATCAGGCAGGCCATAACCCGGTCCATTGCGGATCAGGCGCGCACCATCCGTATTCCGGTCCACATGATAGAGACCATCAACAAGCTGGTGCGCACCGGGCGCCAGATGCTGCACGAGATTGGCCGGGAGGCGACGCCGGAAGAACTGGCGGAGCGGCTGTCCATGCCGCTGGAAAAGGTTCGCAAGGTGATGAAGATCGCCAAGGAACCGATCTCGCTGGAAACCCCGATCGGCGACGAGGAAGACAGCCATCTGGGCGACTTCATCGAGGACAAGAACGCCATCCTGCCGGTGGATTCGGCCATTCAGTCCAATCTGCGGGAAACCACCACGCGGGTGCTGGCATCCCTGACACCGCGGGAAGAGCGGGTCTTGCGGATGCGGTTCGGCATCGGCATGAACACCGATCACACGCTGGAAGAAGTGGGGCAGCAATTCTCTGTCACGCGGGAGCGGATTCGCCAGATCGAGGCCAAGGCCCTGCGCAAGCTGAAGCACCCCAGCCGGTCCCGCCAGCTCAGAAGCTTTCTGGACACCTGACCGGTGGCGGCCTTGTTCGGCACGGCATTCAGGGGCGCCCGGCATTGGGCGCCCCTTTTGTCTGGTCTGATGCTGGCGGCCTTTGGTCTGGCCGGTTCCGCGTTCGCCGACTCCGTCTGGTCCCCGGCGCCGCCGCCACAGGCCGCGGCGCTGGAAGACGGGCGACCGCTCGTGCCGGTGCGGGTGGGAAAGGGATCGGGGAATGGATCGGAGAACGGAAGGCCTGATGCCGATTCCCCCTTCGCCTTCATCGTGGACAGCGCGGCCAGCCATTCGGTGATTTACGACACGCTGGTCAGCCGCCTTGGTCTGGAAAGCGTGCCCGGTGCGTCCATACCGGTGACGACGGCGGCGGGGCGGCGGCTCAGGCCGGTCTATGACGTGGGCAGCCTGTCCGCTTTCGGCGTGACGCTGCCCATCGGGCGCACCGTGGCGCTGAGCGATCGCACCCGCGGCGCCGCTCACGGTCTGATCGGGGTGGACTTGTTGCGCGGACGGATGCTGGTGCTGGCCGGTGGAGCGCCGCGGCTCATAATGGGGGGTGAAGCGCCTGCAAGCGACGGCGAGGCGGGGCCGTGGCAAGCCGTTCAGGGGCGGCCCGTGGGGCGCGGCTCCATCGCCGTGGACATGCGGATCGACCTGCCGGACGGGGGCCGGCGCACCGTGCCCGCCATTCTGGATACGGGGGCCAGCCACACCATCCTCACGCCCGCCGCGGCCAGGGGGCTGGCGCGGCACCAAGGGCGCGACGTGCGCGTGGAATCCGATGGCCTGCCCGTGCCGGGCCGCCCGGTTCAGGTGCCGGGCCTTGCCCTTGGCGGCCTGCATGTGGCCGGTGTGCCCGCCATTGCCGCCGATCTGCCGGTGTTCAGGCGCTTCGGGGTGGGGGCCGATACCAGCGCGGCCCTGATCGGCATGGATTTGCTGAGTCGGGTGGATGTGGCGCTGGATTTCCGCCAGTGGCGGTTATGGTGGCGCCCGCCCAAGGAAAGCGCCGACCCCGGCGGATCGTGAAGGCGCCTGCCTGCAAATCTTCAGAAAACCGAGAACAATGAGAATACGGACAGCGGGCTGGCATTGGTGATGCTTGATCCGCTGCGTCCCAGCCCTTCCCGCACCTCGGCGGCCTGTCGGTTGCCGTCTTCCTCCGCCCCGAAAAGGCTGGCGATGGAGTCGGAGCCGGCGGCGGCCTGCCGCGTCAGTTCCGCCTGAAGGGCATTGCCCTGGGATTGCAGGTCCGCGATCACGGCGGCCACATTGGCGATGCTGTCCTCAATGGCGGCCAGGCTGTCCGCCGTGGCGCCGGGGGATGACAGGGTGTTGTCCGGGCCAAGGGGAATGGTATCGCCGCCCGGGCTCAGGTCTCGTCCGCTGAACACGGTTTCCCGGTTGCCGCCGGGGCGCTGTATGGTGATGTTCCCCTCGCCGGTCAGCGGGTTCACATTGTTGAAGCCGGCCTGTTGCAGGGTTTCGCTGATCTGGTTGCGCAGGGCGATGAAAGCGGTGTTGATCGCGCTGCGCTGGGCGGCGGGCAGGTCGGCCCTGTTGGCATCCAGTGCATTATTGCGCAAATCGCCGAGCAGCCCGGCCACCTGACCCGCCGTGGCGACGGACAGATCCACAGCGGTAAGCGCCGAGGCCGTCGTGTCCTGAACCTGATTGCGGGCGGTCAGGCTGTCGCCCACCGCATCGTTGAAAGCGCGCAGCACATCCGCCGTGTCGTCCTGCGGCGCGCTGCGGCCCGCCCGCTCGGCGTTGTTGAATGTGGAAACGGCAAGCCCATCCGGTTCAGGGCGAGCACCTTGCCCGGCCTGTTGCGCCGAGGTGGCGCCGAAACTCGCACTGGTTTGCGTGCGAAGCGTCCTGCTGGTGTCCCGTAATAGTTGAACAGCGGCAAACGCACCCGCACCGGACGTGGTTTGCTCAATCATCTCCATCACTCAGCCCGGCGTGGTCCGAAAGGAATGATTCCCTTGGGGCCAGCGCCGGGGCACCCGTTTTCACCCACATTCAATATGCCATAAAAATGGCTTGACAACAAGCGCGCCCCGCTTCTGCCTTAAGGGGTCGATCCGGTTCAGTGTGGTTAAGAGAGGTATGGCATGATCTGGTTTATGCGCGCCAAGGCCCGAATGGCATGTGGTCTGATGTTGGCTGCGGGGCTTTTGGCGACGGGCTTTCCCGCGGCCCTGATGTCGTCGGGGGCGCAGGCTTATGACTATCGCATGGCGGTACGAAGCATCAATGCCCAGTGGCAGACCAGTTGGGAGTTCCGCGCGCTCAGGCTGGCGGTGCAGCACGCGCCGGGCCAGCACACCGTGAACCTGGTGGAAATCGACATGCCGCAGGACCAGTTGCTGGACCGACTGGAAAACCTGCCCGCCAGCGAGCGGGATTTCAATGTGTTCATGTCCGTGTTTTCCCAGGCCCGGCAGGATCGCTTCGCTCAGGTGGATTTCCCCGTGGCGCGCGGCCTGCTCGGCTATCGCCTGCTGGTGATTCGGGAAGGGGAACAGAGCCGGTTTGACGGCATCACCGATCTGGACTCGTACCGATCCGCCGTGACCACGCTGTCCGGCACGGGCTGGCCGGATACGGACATCCTGAAAGCCAATGACGTGCCCGTGGAAACCGGCGTTTACAAGCAACTATGGAAAAAGCTGCGCGCGGGGCAGGGGGACGGCTTTTCCCGCTCCCCCATGGAAATCGAAAGCGAACTGGCCGAAGGGCTGGGCGCGGGGGGCAGCCCGACTCTGACCATAGAACGGGGGCTGGTGCTGCGTTACCTCAACCCGCTGTTCGTCTATATGCGCAAGGAGGACAGCGAGGCGGCGGAAGACCTGCTGATCGGCTTTTACAATGCTTTCGAATCCGGGCGTTATGAGCGTATGTTCCGGGGCCATCCCCGCACCGGTGGCGGCATGAAGCTGCTGGAAGGCAGCGGACGCACGGTGATCCGGCTGAAAAACCCCATGATCAATGAACGCATCCGCAACATCCCCGACTTTTACTGGGTGGACCCGGATTTTTAAGGGGCCCTGTTTCTTGGCGTCCACCGTTTTTCAGCGTCGCCATCCCTGGGGCGATCACGCAAAAAGCCCGGCCTGCTGGCCGGGCTTTTCATTCTTCTGATACCGTGAAAGGTATGAGCGCCCCTGTAAACGCCCCTGTGGGCGCCGCGCGCCCTAGCCGTTGAACAGTTGCAGCAGGGTGGCGGGCTGGCGATTGGCGATGTTCTGCGCCTGAATGCCCAGTTCTTCCCGCACCTGATTGGCCGCAAGATTGGCCGCGTCCTCCGCCAGATTGCTGTCCACCAGATTGCCCACGCCCACTTCGGTGGTGTCGGATCGCAAGGTGTTGAAGGTGCGGCTCTGTTCCAGCCGATTGGCGCCGGCACCCAATTCCGCGCTGACCGTGTTCAGATTCTCGATGCCGGTATCCAGCGCGCCCACGGCGGCCTGGGCATCGGCGGCGGTGGCAATGCTGCTGTCCTGCGCCAGCGGGATGTTACCACCGCCCAGGCTCAGATCCTGTTCCGGGATGGTAAGCTGGTTTTCGCCATTGGCATCGGTGATGGCCGCGATATCCCCACCGCCGGAGACCAGCGGATTGGTGCCGTTGAAACCGGCATTTTCCAGCGTGGTGCCTATCTGATCCCGCAACTGGGTGAATTCGCGGTTCAGGGCTTCCCGGCTGGTCTGGTCCAGGCCCGGATCGGCGGCGGCCACGGCCCGTTCCCGAAGCTGGCCCAGCAAGTCCCCCACCTGGCTACTGGCGGCCAGCGCCACATCGCTGGTGGATAGCGCCCGGTCCAGCGATTGCTGGGAGGCATTGAGCCCCGAAATTTCCGCCCGCTCGCGCTGGGCGATGGAAAAGATCGCGGCGTTGTCCTCCGCGCTGTTCACGTCCCGGCCACTGCTGATCTGGCTGCGCGTGGTCGCGCCGCTTTCGCGCGTGGCCTGCAACTGCCGGAGCCCGTTGAGCGCGCCCGCATTCGTGTTGATGCTGTCTACCATGATTGATCACCCATTTGTTCAAACACCCGACATTCATTATGTCACAATCCCGATTGAGCTGCCAAATTTCCTGTTGAATTGTCCGCATCTTGTGATCCCGGCGTGAAAAGGATTGCTCACGGGGACAGCTTTTTGCTAGCAAGCATTCGGGTTGGGCCCGTAGCTCAGTTGGTTAGAGCGGACCGCTCATAACGGTTTGGTCGGGGGTTCGAGTCCCTCCGGGCCCACCATATGGTTTGATCCTGCGAAAGCCGCCGCGTTCCTTCCTTGCCGGAGATGTGTTCGTGCCAGCCACCATCCTTCTGGAGCCGGTTCAGGCCGCTGATCTGCCGCAGGTGCGGGCCTTGCTGGCCCGGCTGGCTTTGGACGAAGGCAGGCCGGACGTGATGACGGCGGACGAGCGCGCGCTCGCCCGGCTTTTTCTGGATGGGGCGAGCCCGGCGGAAGCCTTCATGGTGCGCCGCCAGGGGCGCGATGTGGGGCTTGTGGTGACCATGCCCGCCATTTCCACTTTTCGCGGCATGGTGGGCCTGCATCTGGAGGATGTGGTGCTGGCACCCGAAGCCCGTGGCATGGGCCTTGGCCGGGCGGTCATGGCGGCGGTGGCGCGGCTGGCACAGGCGCGCGGCGCCGCCTTTCTGGACTGGTCGGCGGTGGCGGCCAATACGGGGGCACAGGCTTTTTATCGCGCGCTGGGCTGCCGGGCGGACGGCGACACCCTGCTGTATCGGCTGGACCGGGCCGGGCTTGACGCATTGGCGGAAGACGCCATATGAGCGGCCTTGAAGGCTGACTGGCCGGGGCTTCAGCGCCGCGTGCGGATTTCAGGGTGTCATGAATCGGAATGCCATGAATCAGAGTTTCAGGGATCAGATCACATGAATGAACAGAATGCCGCCACTGTCGGGGAGAGCGAGCGTGACCGGTTGTACCGTCAGGCGGAAGAGCAGATCATGGCCGTGCTGGACGGGGAGGGCGACCGGATCGCCCGCATGGCCACCATCACCTGCCTTTTGCGGGACACCTTCCCGGAGCGCTATTTCTGGACCGGCTTTTACCTTGTGGCGGGTGACAACCCCGACGAACTGGTGGTGGGTCCCTATCAGGGCACCATGGGCTGCCTGCGTATCCCCTTTGGTCGGGGCGTGTGCGGCATGGCAGCGGAAAGCCGCGCCACGCAGGTGGTGGATGATGTGCTGGCGCTGGACAATCATATCGCCTGTGACAGCCGGTCCCGCTCCGAGATCGTGGTGCCGGTGATGGACGAAACGGGCACGCTGATCGCCGTGCTGGATGTGGACTCCACCGACACCGGCGCCTTTGACGACCGGGACCGGGTGGCGCTGGAGCGCCTGATGCGGCGCGTATTCGCCTGAGGTCATGACGGCGGACAGCGGTACAACCCAAGGGAGAGGTTTTGATGAAATATCTGCACACCATGGTGCGCATCAGCGACATTGACGAGTCCCTTAAATTTTATTGCGACGGCCTGGGGATGAAGGAAATCTCCCGCCGCGATGTGGAAAAGGGTCGCTTCACGCTGATCTTTCTCGCCGCGCCGGGGGATGAGGATGCCCAGATCGAACTGACCTATAACTGGGACCCGGAGACCTATGACGAGGGTCGCAATTTCGGCCATATCGCCTATCGGGTGGACGACATTTACGCGCTCTGTCAGCACCTTATGGACCGCGGCGTGACCATCAACCGTCCGCCGCGGGATGGCCATATGGCTTTTGTGCGCAGCCCTGACAATATTTCCGTCGAGCTGTTGCAAAAAGGTGACCCGCTGCCCGCGCGGGAGCCGTGGGCCTCGATGGAGAACACCGGCCACTGGTAGGCTGGTCCGCACCCATGGGGCGCGAATTGCCGGGTGTCGGCTTGGCTAAAAGGCGGTTAACACTCGCCAAACCCTGAGCAAGGCGCTAAACTCATTGTCCGGTCGGTAGTTGAATGGGGCTATTGACGTTTTGGGTGTTGATCGGGGGATCGCCAGAGTGCGGCTGCATTGGTCCAACAGAATAGCCTTTCGGATGGCGCTCGCCGCCGTGGTGGTTGCTTTCCTGCTGGGCTTCGGGATGTCGCTTGGGCAGGCCTATCTGGACTACAAGGAGGAAGTGGGGCTTCTGGAGCAGAAGATCACCAAAAGCCTCCAGGTGGCGGAAAAGGCCGCCTCTCGCGCGGTGCTGATTCTGGATAGCGACCTGGCGCAGGAAGTGGTCTCCGGGCTTCTGGAATATGACTATGTGGTGGCCGCGCGAATCCTGGACGATCAGGGCGCCGTGCTGGCCGAGGCGGAGCAGGAATCCCGGCGCGCCGGGGGGTCCATGCCGCTGCTGCATTCCTTTTTCGAGGAAACCGACCTTTACAATTTCCCGCTGCAACTGCCGGAAATGATGGCCGACCAGCCCGGTATGCTGAATGTGACAGTGGATCGGGCGCGCGGGCTTGAGCCCTTTTTCTCCCGCGCCGTGACCAATCTGGTCTCCGGCTTTGCCCGCAACCTGATTCTGGCGCTGCTGCTTTACATGGTCTTTTATCGCGGCGTGACGCGCTCCCTCACCTCGGTGGTGGACAACATCTCCCGCATCAATCCCGAACAGCCGGGCGAGCAGCGGATCGATGTGCCCGCCCGCCATGAAAAGGACGAACTGGGCCTGTTGGCGCGGCAGATCAACGGGGCTTTTGACGCGGTGCAGGAACTGCTGGACAATCTGCGCGCCACCAATCAGGCGCTCAGCACCAGCGAAGAAGCGTTGCGCCGTCGCTCCGACGAACTGGAGCGGGAGGTTGAGCGCACCAAGCAGACCTCCGAGGAGTTGATGCGCACCAAGGAGGAGGCGGAGGCCGCCAACCGCGCCAAATCGGTTTTCCTAGCCAATGTGAGCCACGAACTGCGGACGCCGCTCAATGCCATTATCGGCTTTTCCTCCATCATGGATGACGCCATGTTCGGGCCGCTGGGCAATGAGAAGTACCAGCATTACGCCAATGATATCCGGTCTTCCAGCCAGCATCTGTCGGAGATTCTGGGCGAAGTGCTCGATCTGGCCAAGATCGAGGCCGGACAGGTGGAGATCGAGGACGAGGACGTGGACGTGGTCCGCCTGATACGGGAGGCGGTGGCCCTTGTGGATGCCCAGGCCACAAAGAAGAATCTGCGCATCCGGCAACATATCGACACGGATTTGCCGCATCTGCGCTGTGATCGTTTGCGGGTGAAGCAAAGCCTGCTCAATCTGGTGTCCAACGCGGTGAAATTCACCCCGGACGGCAAGGGCGATATCGAGATTGCCGCCTATGTGGACGAGGGCGGCGGCATGGCCATCAGTGTGACCGACAGTGGCATCGGCATCCCGGAAGAAGAGCAGGAACTCATCTTTTCCCCCTTCATGCGCTCCGCGTCCGCCCACAGCCGCAGCCATGAGGGCACCGGGCTCGGCCTGTCGCTGGTCAAGGCCTTTACGGTCAAGCATGACGGCGATGTGACGCTGAAAAGCAAGCCGGGTCGCGGTTCCTGCTTTACTATGCACTTCCCGGCGGATCGTGTGCTGAACGGGGCGTCAGACGGCGGTGAAAAACACGCCTGATCGTGCCCGGCCCGGCACCCTTCCGGCGCGCTGCTTTCCCGGTCGGTGGTTTTTCGGGGGCGGCGTCAGCGCGCCGTCCAGCCGCCTTCCATGGGCAGGGCGGCCCCGTTGAAGGAACGCCCCTCCTCGCTGCACAGAAGCCGGGTGAAGGCGGCCAGTTCCAAAACCGTAACGAAGCGCTTGTTGGGCTGGGCGGCCAGGATCACATCCCGGATCACCTGATCCTCGCTCATATTGTGGGCGCGGGCCTGATCGCGGATCTGGCCGTCCACCAAAGGGGTCCGCACATAGCCGGGGCAGATGGCGTTGATGGTCAGATTGTCCTCTTCCGCCACTTCCAGGCCCACCGTCTTGGTCAGCCCCACCACGCCGTGTTTTGCGGCCACATAGGCGCCCTTGAAGGGGGATGCCACCAGCCCGTGGGCGCTGGCGATATTGACGATGCGCCCGAAGCCGCGCTGCTTCATGCCGGGCAGGGCCGCCTTGATGGTGTAAAAGCTGCTGGACAGGTTGAGCGCGATAATGGCTTCCCATTTGTCGTCGGGGAAGCTTTCCACCGGGCTCACATGCTGGATGCCCGCATTGTTCACCAGAATGTCCACGCGCCCCAGCCGCGCCTCCGCCTGGCGAATCAGGTCGGCGGCGGCCGCGCCCTTCATCAGGTCGGCTTCGATATAGAGCGCCCGCACGCCGTGGGTCTGCTCTATCCGCTGTTGCAAGGCGCGAATTTCGTCCGCATCGCCGAAGCCATTGAGCACCACATCAACGCCGGCGGCGGCCAGACCCTCGGCCAGGCCAAGGCCGATGCCGCTGGTGGAGCCGGTAATGACGGCGGTTTTCCCCTTCAGGTCCTGCATGACGATAGATCCTTTCCACACTGATCCGCCGCTTTGCCGCAAAGGCGTGCCGTGGCGGTGATCGACGGCACCGAAACTCAGCTATGGCCTTTTTTGCTGCGGTGCACTATAAGTTTGTCAGATGTTTCCGATGAAGGAAACTGAACCACGATTCAATATGGCGCAAGGGCCATTCGCCCCATGGCGATCCCCGGCGCAGTGAAAGGCCGAGTTCCATGCTCTATACATTATACGAGCTTCAGCATACCGCTTTTGCCCCGATCCGCTTCATGGCCGATCAGGGGCAACAGTTCTTTCGCCATCCGATGAATCCCATGCGCGGCACGCCCGTGGGCAAGACCATGGCGGCAAGCTGCGATATGGTGGAACAGCTTACCCGGCGCTATGGCAAGCCCAAATTCGGCCTTGAAGAAACCGTGATCGACGGCAAGACCGTGGCGGTGGAGGAAGATATCCTGTGCCGCAAGCCGTTCGGGCAGCTCAAGCATTTCAAGCGCCGCGCCCATCGGCAGGACCCGCGCGTTCTGGTGGTGGCCCCCATGTCCGGCCACTTTTCCACCCTGCTGCGCGGCACGGTGGAAGCCCTGTTGCCGGACCATGAAGTGTTCATCACCGACTGGCGGGATGCCCGTGACGTGCCGGTGTCGGAAGGCAGCTTCGATCTGGACGACTATGTGGATTATATCATGGACTGGCTGGCGGACCTGGGGCCCAATACCCATGTTCTGGCGGTTTGCCAGCCCGCCGTGCCGGTATATGCCGCCGTCAGCCTGCTGGAGGCCGAGAATCACCCCTGCGCGCCCCCCACGCTGACCATGATGGGTGGCCCGATTGACACGCGCAAGGCGCCGACGGAAGTGAACAAGGTGGCCACCACCCGCCCGCTGAGCTGGTTCGAGGAACATGTGATCACCGTGGTGCCGCTGCCCAATGCGGGCTTCATGCGCCGGGTGTATCCGGGCTTCCTGCAACTGGCCGGTTTCATGACCATGAATCTCGGCGACCATGTGATGAAGCATAACGAGCTGTTCGAGCATCTGATTGTCGGGGACGATGACAGCGCCGACAAGACCAAGAAGTTCTACGAGGAATACCGCTCGGTCATGGACATCACCGCCGAGTTCTATCTGCAAACCATCGAAACCGTGTTCCAGAAGCACGCCCTGCCCAGGGGGGAGTGGGTGTCCCGTGGTCGGCGGATCGATCCCGCCGCCATCAAGCGCACCGCCCTGCTCGCCATTGAAGGGGAACTGGATGACATTTCCGGCGTGGGGCAGACCCGCGCGGCGCTGGACATTTCCACCGGCCTTGATGACGAGCGGAAAGAATATTTCCTGGTACCCAAAGTGGGCCATTACGGCATCTTCAACGGCAGCCGCTGGCGGGATACCATCGCGCCGCGGGTCAAGGCTTTCATCCGTGAGTTCGATCATGCCCTGGGCGCCAAGCCGGTAACGGCGAAGAAGGCGTCCAGCACAGCCGAGGCGCCCGAAGCCCCTGCGCCTGCCAGCAAAAAGGCAGCCGCCACGCCCAAGGCGGCCCCCGCCAAAAAGGCCGCGCCGCAGAAGGGCGGCCCCAAAAAGGCGGCTTCCAAACCGGCGGCCCCTAAAGCGGCAACTGGCAAGGCGACGACTGGTAAGGCGACGACTGGTAAGGCGGCATCCAGGGCGGACGCTGCGCCGCCCCAGCCCGCAAAGGACACGCCCGCAAAGGGTGACGCGCCCAAGGGTGAAGCCGCCCCTGCTTCGGCGCCCATGTCAGGGGCCAAGGCACCTCAGGCCGGTGCGACTCAGGTGAAAGAGCCGCAGGCCGCAACGCCTTCGGCCACAGCGGCGGGCACGCCGGGCAGCGCAGGCCCGACCCCGGTTGGCGCCAAAGGCCCGGCTGAAACCGCCGCCGCGCCGAAAAATGCCCCGGTATCCAAGGCCCCGGTATCCAAGGCCCCGGTATCCAAGGCTCAGGCATCCAGTGATCAGGGCGCGGCCAAGCCCCTGACCACTGGCAAAGATCAGAAAAACAGCAATAGCGGGAGCTGATCGCGGCGCTGGGGTTCAAAGCCACATCATGGAGGTCGGGCACCGTGCCCGGCCATTTTTTGGCGATGATATATCTGACACTCCATTACCCGGACTTTTCGAAGTTTCCGATGTTGGCGAACAGATAACCAATAAAAGCCCCTATCAATGCCGCGCTTGTTTCACCACCGATAAAACCACCCGTAGCAAGGATCACCACACCGGGTATTACCATTGCCGCAGCGGTAAATTGCACAACCCGGACGCCAATACCCTTTCCGGATGAAAGCCGGTTGATGATGACCGCCACAACGACAAGCGGAAAAACTGTGGCTGATGCCAATTGAACGCAATCAATCGTTGTCACGGTCGGCCCCCTTCTCGGTCGGATTCGACTTCACCAGCTTCTTAAGCTTCGCGTCAAACGCGGCCTCGTCGTCATCAGCCTCTAGCAGGCGCGCCATCTCTTTGAACTTGTCGGATTGGGATTTTTTGTCATTCATTGGGGAGCAAATTATGTTGTGCGTGTTTGGGTGGCAAATCCAAATCCCATGTGTGCTTAACCGACATGCCAAGCTTCGCAGCAAACACTGCTTGAGTTCCATCGTCTGTGTAAAAAATATCCGCTCCATTCACTTTTGCAATGACTGCGATTTGACGATCAAACTTAACCTCTTGCCACCCAGCATCGACTCCGCCCTTTTTGTCGCCAGATCGTATCGCGTCTTGCGTTTCCAAGGCCAGTTCAAGTGCGCAACGGGAATCAAACCCGAACGGGTCCATTGATGGTGACCTGTTGATTTCGTCCAATGCTTTCATGACATCCGGGACCGCAGTAAGAAGCTCCGCAAGGCAAGGCGTCGGGATGATCACTGTATCGCCCGCATCTGAGTGCTGATCTATCAACGCCTCTATCCGTTCCCTGCAATGCGAGATTGGGGCGGTTGTTCCCGGAACTGGAGTCGGCTTTGAATCCGGGTTCAAAAACAGGGATAAAAACGTGTTATCGAGAGCAACTATCAATGGACCTGACCACCACCATTCTCTTCGATTTCACGGATCAAACCGATTGGGTCGTCCGGCCAATTAATTTTGATATCTCGTAAGCGGTCGACGCTTTCCCTTAAGCCGCCGGATGCGACAGGGGCAAAATCAGTTATCGTAAAGTCGTCAATATCCCACTTGCCGTCAGAAGACCGGGACCACATGCCGCGCCCGCTGACCTTCACATTTTCGAACAAAAAATCCCTTAAGGCTCTACCTATTTCTTTCGTGGTAGTGCAAAAAACTACCCCGTAAGCGTCCGTGCTGACGCGCGCTTTCACATCGTCCTTATTGCCGGAAATGTGATACAATTCGCCCATGAAAGATGCCGCATCGCGCGTTCGATACAGCACTGCATCATCCGCCCGTTTGCCTGGGAACTGAACAATATTGTGATTTTGTTTGTCGAAAAAAGCACCGCTGGTGCCGTCTTCTTTCAGCATGGAATTGATCGCGGACTGCGCACGTATCGCTGTCTTCGGCGCGGTGCCCTCATTGATGGCGATTAGGCGCTTCACCAACTTACTTTCGTAGTTTCGATCAATGGCAAATGCGCTGCCATGACTGCTCTTAAATACGCCGACGAGATGAAGGTTCTCTGCTACCCCAAGCATTTTCTTTATTTCCGCATAATACTCCACCAGACGTCCGAAAGGCATGCTGTCGGGCGTGAAATCGTCAATCTTGAAAGTGTAGCTTATCGCGTCAGTCATTTTCTGTGCCTCTTGCGCAGATTCTACGCGCCCAACGAGTCCCGGTAAAGAACTCTCTTGCCCACGATACCAATTAGGGTGTTAACCGTCTGTTGTCGATCATCCACACCATTGGCTATCCGATTGTTGTAACGGAAATCGAACTCAGCCGCATCGCGGTGCAGGTGTTTCTTGGCGCAATGCTGATACACCCCCTTCCTGCCCCGCTTGAACACGCTGTAGAGGCCTTCGACTGTGTCGGTATGGACCTCGCCGCGAACATATCCACCTTGGCTGTGATGGGTGAAATCATGGTCAACGAACCCCTTCTTGAGGTTGCGATACTGATCTGCCTCGCCGGTGTAGACCACGGCTTCCTGTGCAATTTCCTCGCGCAGGATCGGGACAAGCGTAGAGGCTTTCAGATCATTCACAATGATGCTTTTGGCGCGGCCCGTGCTGCGATCAACAAGAGTCAGCATCTTGTGCTTGTGCGTGTAACCACGACCTTTCTTATCGCCATGCGGCTTCTTGGTGCGGTCACGCCAATAAAAGTTTTGTCGGCCTCAACCGTATCGCCATTGCCGCCCATCGGCTCGAACTTGCCGGAGCGCATGGCTTCGCGGATGCGATGGCCCAGGAACCACGCGGTTTTCTGCGTCACTTCAAGTGTGCGTGCAAGCTGGTGGCTGCTGATATCCTTCTTGCTGGATATCATCAGGTGAATGGCTTGAAGCCACAGGTGAAGGTCAATGTGGCTTTCTTCAAAGATGGTGCCTTTGCGCACAGTGAATTGCTTGCCGCAGTCTTTGCACTTTTTGAGGCCGTGGCGCTCTTTGCCTTCCGGGTTTTTGCGGCTCGGCTTGCTGCGAACGCCATTCAGGACGTATGCGTTATCCACCATGCCGCAGTGCGGGCAAGCCGGACCATCCGGCCACAACAGCCTTTCCACATGCTCAAAGGCTGCGGCTTCGTCATGCATGTAATTGGCGTTCACTCTTCCAGCGCCTCGCGTTTTTCTTCCAGCTCCAGCCAGCGCATTTCCATGTCTTCCAGCGCGGTCTTTTTCCGTTCGATCTCGTCGCTGAGCCGATGAAAGCGATCCGGGTCGTTCCGGTAGAGCGCGGGGTCGCCCAGGTCCGCTTCCATGCGCTGTATTTCGCCGTTCAGGCTCTCGACCTCGGCGGGCAGGGTGTCCAGCGCAAGCTGATCCTTATAGCTCAGCTTGCGGCTTTTGTTGGCGCGCTTGCCGGGCTCTTTCGCCTTGCGGGGCTTGATCGGGGTAATGGTGGCGCTGTCTTGTGAGTGTTCCGCCACTATGGCATCGGCGCCCGCTTTCTGGCGGCGACAATCGCTGTAGCCCCCGGCATATTCGGTGGCCGTGCCATCGCCTTCCAGCACGATGGTGCTGGTGACCACCCGGTCGAGAAAATCCCGGTCGTGGCTGATCAGCAGCACGGTGCCCGGATAGTCCGCCAGCGTTTCCTGCAACAGGTCCAGCGTGTCCATGTCCAGATCGTTGGTGGGTTCGTCCAGCACCAGCAGGTTGGAAGGGCGGGCGAAACCGGCGGCCAGCAGCAGCCGCCCCCGCTCTCCGCCCGACAGGCTTTCCACCGGGGTATCCGCCTGCGAGGGATCGAACAGATAATCCTTCATGTATGAGCGCACATGGCGGCTTTCCCCACCCACGCTGACCATGTCGCCCCGTCCGCCGGTCAGCACGCCGCGAATGGTGTCATCGGGCTTCAGTTCGGCGCGCTTCTGGTCCAGCCGCACAATATCCAGATTGGTGCCGATGATCACCTCGCCCGCGTCCGGTTGTATCGTGCCGGTCAGGCAGCCCAGAAGCGTGGATTTCCCGGCCCCGTTGGGGCCGATCATGCCAACCCGGTCACCGCGCAGGATGCGGGTCGAAAAATCGGAAAACAGGGTGCGCCCGTCATAGGATTTGGCAATGTTCCGGGCTTCGATCACCCGCTTGCCGGAGGTGCCGGCGCTGGCCGCCGCGAAGGTGACGGAGCCTGTGCTGGCGCGCTGCTCGGCGCGCTCATGGCGCATGGCCTGAAGGTTGCGCAGGCGGCCCTGATTGCGCTTGCGGCGGGCCGTGATGCCTTCCACCGCCCAGCGTGCTTCCTCGCTGATCTTCTTGTCCAGCTTGGCCTGATCGACCCTTTCCTGCTCCAGCACCGTTTCCTGCCATGATTCGAACTGGTCGAAGCCCGCTTCCAGGCGCCGGATGCGGCCCCGGTCCAGCCACAGGCAGGCGCTGGACAGGGCGCCGAGAAAGGCGCGGTCGTGGCTGATCAGCACCAGCGCGCCGCGCCATGCCTTCAGCCAGTCTTCCAGCCAGGTGATGGTGGCGATATCCAGATGGTTCGTGGGCTCGTCCAGCAGCAGCAGGTCCGGCGCGCTCACCAGCGTGCGGGCCAGCGCCGCCCGGCGCACCTCGCCGCCCGATGCGGTCGCCGGGTTCATGTCCGCCTTCACCTGAAGCGCATCCATCAGGGCATCGGCGCGGTAGGTCTCGAAGCGTTCATCTTCCGGCAGGCCGTCAATCACATAGTCGGCCAGCCGGTCATAGCCGCGTGTGTCCGGCTCCTGCGGCAGGGTGGCGAGCCGGGTGCCGGGCTGCACCCATCGGCTGCCACTGTCCGCCTCCACTTCCCCCGCGATCACCCTGAGCAGGGTGGACTTGCCTTCGCCATTGCGGCCGATCAGGCACAGCCGATCCTGAGGGGCGATATGCAGTTCCAGCCCGTCCAGCACGGGCGCACCGCCCCAGCCCAGACTGATATCGGTCAGCGATAGAAGCGGTGGCGTGGTCTGCATGGGGGGCTGTGTCCTTGGGGTGGGGGCCAGGCGCGGGCATGAACTCAATCCGGTGCCGTCGGCCCCAAATCGGGGCCGCAGCATCCATACCGGGGGTGATAAAGCCCGCAGCGGCCCGGCGCAAGAGGGCGTACCCACGCGCCCGGCTCGATCCGGGGATGGGCCGGATATCGCTGACCGGTGGGCCGATGGGTGCTTTATGCGGGGAAGGGCGTGACGCCGAACAACCACAGATGCGCCTGGGCAAACACCGCAAAGACGGTCAGGCCCACCACCACCAGCACGCCGTCGCGGAAGTGGGGCACCGGTTCCGGTGCCGGGCGCGCACCGTCGCGGCGGTTCAGGCCGAACATGGTGACCACGGCCCAGACCCCCAGCACGCCGAACAGAATCACGGAGCGGCTGTCCCCATTGGCCAGCAGGTGCCCTACGCCCCAAAGCACCACGGCGGTAAGCTGTGGATGCCGGATCAGGCGGCGCAGATTGGTGGGCAGGCGGCTGGCGAAAAACAGGATGAACGCCACCACCATGAACAGCGGCGTGACATGGATGCCCCATGCGGGCGGCATATAGACCTGGGTGGGTGCCTGTTTCCCCCAGCCGAAAATGATCGCCAGCAATGCGCCGAGAACCAGCAGGGCGAACAGGCCCTTATAGGGCATTTCCCCGATTGCCCCGGCCATGCGCTGCCGCAATTGCGGCAGAAAGACCGGTATCAGATGCAGCCCCGCGAACAGGATGACACCCATCAAGCCAAGTGCGGACATGGAACCCCTCCCCTTTGAATCGGATACTTACAACCAGACGGTTACAATCAGATCCTGTGGCATATCCTAGACCCGATTGAAGCGCGCAGACAAGCCGCGCCTTGCGCCGTCATGATGCGGGCAGGGGATCGTTCGCCGACGGGGCTGGCCCGCCGGGCGTGATCATTCCCCGTTAATGGGGGTCATTCCGCGCCATTCTGCGTCATTCCGCGGCATTCAGGGGCGGCACGTTCTGGTCCGGGTCGCCAACGGCCAGGAACCAGGGGTTGAGGAAACGCTCCAGGTCCTTGCCATAGGTGAGCGGCTGCCCGTCGCCCGTTTCCACCCGGCCACCGGCGGCCAGCAGAACCGCGTGGGCGGCTGCCGTGTCCCACTCGCAGGTGGGGCCGAGGCGGGGATACAGGTCCGCCTCACCGGTGGCCAGCAGGCAGAATTTCAGCGATGAACCGATGGACACATTGTCGGCCCCGTCGAAATGACCGAGCCAGGCTTCCAACTCCGGCGAGCGGTGGGATTTGCTGGCCACGATGGTCGGGGCGCCCTTGTCCGCCGCGCGCACGCCGATGGCCTGCTTTTCGCCCGGTTCGGTGCCATTTACCGGCGCGGACCAGGCCCCGGCGCCCACCCGGCCCCAGTAAAGCCGGTTGCGGGCGGGGGCCAGTACCAGCCCCATGATCGGACGCCCGCCATGGACGAGCCCGATATTCACCGTGAAATCCGTGCCGCGCTTGATGAATTCCTTGGTGCCGTCCAGCGGGTCCACCAGCCAGAACAGCCCTTCGGCCATGGCCGGGGTCAGGGTGGGCCCGGTCTTGTCGGATACGGCTTCCTCCCCGATCATGGGGATATCGGGGGCGATGGCGGTCAGGTGTTCGCGGATCACGGCCTCGCCCCGGCGGTCGGCCTCCGTGACCGGGGACTTGTCGTCCTTGTCGCTGACCGCGAAGCCGCTGTTGAACACCTCCATCACCACGCGGCCCGCATCGAGCATGGTCTGGATCAATCGCGGCTCCATGTCCGCCATGCGGGCGGCGAGGTCTGTGGGAACCGGGGCAGAGGGGCGGGGCGGAACATGGGACGGCATGAGGGCGGGTCCTTTGCTTGCGGAATTGAGCGTTTGAACACATCAGGGTCTTGGCGGTTGCCGGGCGAGTCGGTACACTACCATGGGTGATATGGGGCACCGTGCCCCGACAGGGCCGAACGCCAAAGGCCCTTAACATGCTCCTCCTGCAACTGAGAAGACACTTATGGCCGATTCCGATCTAGCCGCCCTGTTATGTTCCCGCCTGTGCCACGATCTTGTCAGTCCGGTGGGGGCGATCCAGAACGGGCTGGAAGTGCTGGGCGACGAGTCCGGCGCGGATATGCGTGATCAGGTGGTGGAACTGCTGGCAAGCTCCACCCGCCAGGCCAGTGATCGTCTGCGATTCTATCGCCTCGCTTTTGGCGCCGGGGGCGCCTTTGGGGACGTGGTGGACACGGCGGAAGCCCATTCCGCCGTTGCCGGCCTGCTGGTGGGCAGCCGGGTCACGCTGGACTGGTCGGTGCGGGCCTCGCGGGCGGAAAAGCGCCTGATGAAGGGCCTGCTGAATCTGGTTCTGGTGGGCTATGAATGCATTATCCGCGATGGCACGCTCAGCGTCGCGCTGGACGGGCAGGGCACGGCGGAAAGCCTGCGGGTGAGCGCCGCGGCGCCCCGGCTCAATGTGCAGGACAGCCTGCGCGGCGCCTTGCAGGGGCGTAAAAGCGCCGACGATCTGGACCCCAAGACAGCGCCCGCGCTACTGGCGGCGGATATTTTCTCGGCTCAGGGCCTGATGCCGGTGATGGAAGAAGACGCCGACGGGGCGGGGGGTGTCGTGCATCTGCGGCTGAAGGCATCGTGATGTGCTTTCGGCGCGCGCCCGGGCACGGATCGCGGGAGGCTTGCAGGGCATTGATCTTTCTGGCGCCTTTCCAGGTTCTTTCTGGCGGTTTAAGGCTTGTTAAAGTTTTTGTGGGACCGTCGCCAAGCTGGACCCGCGATGCTGTTTTGCCTATAGCTGGGGAAGTGACCGATCCAATAGCCGGTGGCGCGCCGTAATGATGATGGCAAGGCGCCGGAAATGGGCGGATTTGATGACCGTACTTTCCGGGCCGGCCTTGCCGGTCCTGAAAGTGGGACGAGCCGAGAGGGGCGAGCGTCATGGATGACCTGCTGAACGAATTTCTGACCGAGACAGCCGAAAGCATCGACGTTGTGGACGTGGAGCTGGTGAAGCTGGAACAGGACCCCAAAAACAAGGAGGTTCTGGATAACATCTTCCGGCTGGTGCACACCATCAAGGGCACGTGCGGCTTTCTTGGCCTGCCCCGTCTGGAATCGGTGGCGCACTCTTCCGAAAACGTGCTCGGCAAGTTCCGGGACGGCGACCTTGAGGTGACGGAAGGCTCCGTGACCGTGGTGCTGGAAAGCCTGGACCGGATCAAGGAAATCCTGAACGGTCTGGAGCAGACGGAGGAAGAGCCGGAAGGCGATGACAGCGAACTGATCGCCAAGCTGGACGCGATTTATGAGGGCGGCAGCGTGGATGGCGCCGCGGGCGGCGACAAGGCGTCGGATGGCGGCTCGGAAGACGAAGATACTGTGGATGGTGAAATCGTCGATCCCGCCCTTGGGCGCCCGCTGAAAACCGGGGAGGTATCCCTGGACGAACTGGAGGCCGCCTTCAACAACGCCCCCGGCCCGGAAGAGTTGGCCGCGGAAGAGGCGGCAGAGGATTCGGGTGCTGGCGGCGGTGACAAGGCCGACCAGACCCTGTTCGAGCGAATCGGCGGTGAGGATCAGATCGCCGTGGCGGCTCAGCTTGCGGCCAGCCGGGTGGACGGCGTGGGCACGCTCGCGCCCTTTTTCAAGGAAACGCCGCTCGACAAGCGCAAGGGCCAGTTTCAGGGCCTGATGCTGTCGCTGTTCAAGAATGACGAAAAGGCATCCGAGTCGGTCGCGCGCCAGCTAGTGACCCAGTCCGGCTTTGACGACAGCGCCTTTGACGCGCTGCTGGACGTGGTGAAATCGGCGCTCAAGGAATGCGACCTGTCCGAAGACCTGATCGACGAAGCCGTGATGAGCTTTGAACTGGTGCGGGACGCGGTCCTGTCTTCCTCGCGCGCGGTGGCCAAGGCGGAGCAGCCCAAGGGCAAGGAAACTGCCGCCGATCAGGGCGGCGGCCAGGGCGGCGGCAAGCGCACGACCCAGAGCATCCGGGTCAGCGTGGACCTGCTGGAAGACCTGATGACCATGGTGTCCGAACTGGTGCTGACCCGGAACCAGTTGATGCAGATTGTCCGCAACAGCGAGGAAAACGGCGAGACCAACGAACTTTCCGTGCCGCTGCAACGGTTGAGTCAGTGCACATCCGAATTGCAGGAAAACGTCATGAAGACGCGGATGCAGCCCATCGGCAATGCCTGGGCCAAGCTGCCGCGGATCGTGCGTGACCTGAGCGTGGAACTGGACAAGAAGATCGAACTGGAAATGATCGGCTCGGAGACCGAGCTGGATCGGCAGGTGCTGGAACTGATCAAGGACCCGCTGACCCACATGGTCCGCAATTCCGCCGACCACGGCATCGAGACTCCGGCGGAGCGGATGGCCGCGGGCAAGCCGGAACTGGGCACGATCACGCTCAATGCCTTCCATGAAGGCGGGCACATCATTCTGGAAATCCGGGACGATGGCGGCGGTGTCTCGGCGGAAAAGCTCTATTCGGCGGCGCTGAAAAAGGGCCTGGCAACCGAATCCGAATTGCAGGAAATGTCGGACGCCCAGATTCAGAATTTCATTTTCCACCCCGGCTTTTCCACCGCGGCGGAGGTGACGAGCGTTTCCGGCCGCGGGGTCGGCATGGATGTGGTGAAGTCGAACATCGAGAAGATCGGCGGCACCATCGACATGACATCCGTGGTTGGAAAGGGGACCACCTTCCAGATCAAGATTCCGCTGACCCTGGCCATCGTGGCCGGGCTGATCGTGGAGGCCTCCGGCGAACGCTATGCCATTCCGCAGATCAGCGTACTGGAACTGGTGCGCACCTCGGAAGAGAGCGAGCACCGCATCGAGACGATCAAGGACAGCCCGGTTCTGCGGCTGCGGAACCGGCTGTTGCCGCTGGTTTATCTGAACGAGGTGCTGGGCTTCAACAGCCATGAAGAGATGATGTCCCGCGAGAAGAAGGACGACTTCATCGTGGTGGCACAGGTGGGCGCCTTCACCTTTGGCATCGTGGTGGACCAGGTGTTCGACACCGAGGAAATCGTGGTCAAGCCCGTGGCGCCGGTGCTGAAACATCTGGATATCTATTCGGGCAACACCATCCTCGGCGATGGCAGCGTGATCATGATTCTGGACCCCAATGGCATTGCCAAGCTGGCCTCCTCCGCCGCCACGGACAGCCGGGACGACGAAATTCAGGAAAAGGCCGACGCACAGCGCCGCCTGAACGAAGACGAACTGGAGAGTATGCTCCTGTTCCGCGCCGGGGACGATACGCCAAAGGTGGTGCCCCTGGCGCTGGTCTCGCGGCTTGAGGATATCGAGGTGGAGCGCATAGAGCGGTCCAATGGTCGCCTTGTGGTGCAGTATCGCGGCAATCTCATGCCCATCATCAAGGCCACGAACGACATGTCGATGAAGAGCGAGGGCCGCCAGCCGGTTCTGGTTTTCTCCGACCGGGAGTTCACCATGGGGCTCGCCGTGGACGAGATCGTGGACATCGTCGAGGAAAAGATGGATGTGAAGCTCGCCTCTTCCAATGAAGGGGTGATGGGCTCCGCGGTGATCAGCGAAAAGACCTGCGAAGTGATTGATGTGGCCTATTATTTCAACAAGGCCTTCGAGAAATGGATGCGTCGCGGCGGCGAGCAGGACGGCGATGCCGAAGCGGAAGGCCATTATGTGCTGGTGGTGGATGACAGCGACTTCTTCCGCCACATGCTCAAGCCTCTGCTGCGCGCGGAAGGGTACGGCGTGACCTGCGTGGCGTCCGCCGCGGAGGCGCTGGCCCTTCGGGACGAGGGCGAGACTTTCGATGTCATCATATCCGACATCGACATGCCGGATATGAACGGCTTCGAGTTCGCCGAGACCCTCAAGCGGGACGGGGCGTGGAAGTCCATTCCGCTGGTGGCCCTGTCCGGCATGGCCGCCGACCGCGATGTGGCACGGGGCCGTGAAGCGGGCTTTGATGATTATGTGGCCAAGTTCGACAAGCAAACCGTGCTCAAGAGCCTGGCGCAACAGCTTAAACTCAGGGGAGATGCCGCATGAACGAGGTCGCTGTCCGAAAGGAAACCAGCCCCGCGGTCACCACTGCGGCCAGCCAGGACTTCGTAACCGTGCGCCTGGCGGGCCAGTTGCTGGGCATTCCCGTGCTGGCCGTGCATGATGTGCTGAACCCGCAGCAGATCACAGCCATTCCGCTGGCACCGGATTATGTGTCCGGCGTGCTCAATCTGCGTGGGCGGATCGTGACCGCCATCAATCTGCGCCGCCGCCTGGGCCTGCCGCCGCTTGAGGCGGACAAGAAGAGCATGTCCGTGGTGGTGGAACACAATGAAGAGCCCTACAGCCTTCAGATCGACAGCGTGGGCGAGGTGCTTTCCCTGGATGACGAGGTGTTCGAGAAAAACCCGGTTACGCTGGACCCGACCTGGCGGGAAATCAGCCGGGGGATCTATCGACTGGAGAAGGAATTGCTCGCCGTGGTCGATGTGGAAAAACTGCTGGATTTTGAAGCGGCGAACGCTAAAACGGGTTAGAGTTGGTCAGGTGCAGTGCCGTCTGGCGTTTGCTGAAGGGGGAAAGCGTTGACAATGAAAACCTGTCTGGTTGTTGACGACTCCAAGGTCATCCGAAAAGTTGCCAGGCGCATCCTGGAAGAGCTGGATTTTGCCGTTGAGGAAGCGGTGGATGGTAAAGACGCGCTTGAAGCTTGCGAGCGCGATATGCCGGAAGCTGTCCTGCTCGACTGGAACATGCCGGTGATGGACGGCCTGGAGTTCATGCGTGCCGTGCGTGCGCTTGAAGGTGTGGAGCAACCTGTGATTGTCTTCTGCACAACGGAAAATGACATGAGCCACATTCGCACCGCCATGGAGGCGGGCGCCAACGAATACATTATGAAGCCTTTCGACCGGGAAATTATCGAGGCGAAGTTTTCTCAAGTCGGTTTGATGTAATAGCCAAAGGGCTTTTTTGTGACCACACACCTTTCAAAGGACGGCAAAAACGCCGATGTGAACGATCAGTACCGCGTGATGGTGGTGGACGACAGCGCCATTGTGCGCGGATTTCTGACCCGTTATCTGGAAGAAGACCCTGAAATTCAGGTTGTCACCACGGCCAGTAACGGGTCGGTCGCGCTGCGCCAACTGGAAGCGAACGCCATCGAAGTGGTGGTGCTGGACATCGAGATGCCCGTCATGGATGGCATGGAAGCCTTGCCCCGGCTGCTGGCGCAGCAGCCGGACGTGCAGGTGGTCATGGCATCCACACTGACCAAGAAGAATGCGGATATATCCCTGCGCGCCCTGCAAAGCGGCGCGGTGGATTATGTGCCCAAGCCCGAAACGGCGCGGTCGGTCAATTCCAATATCGATTTCCGCACGGAGCTGGTGGAAAAGGTCAAGGTGTGGGCCAAGCGTCGCCGCAACCGGCGGGGGGAAAAGCTGCCCGGCGCTTCCGCCAGGGCGGCGCCCGCCAATGATCGCGCCAGTGGGTTCGTAACCGCGCGGCAGCGGTCCCGACCCGTTGTGTCGGAGCCGGCGGCCGCCGCGCCGGCGCGGGAACGGGCCCCGGATCGATCCGGCCCGGTTACCCTGCGCAAGGGGTCCAGCTACAGGCCGCAGGTGATCGGCGTGGGGTCTTCCACCGGCGGGCCGCAGGCGCTGATGAAATTCTTTGCCCGCTTCAGCGCGGCGCCGAAGGTGCCGGTGCTGGTGACCCAGCATATGCCCGCCACCTTCACCGCCATTCTGGCCAATCATATCGGCCAGGCCACTGGCTGGCCGTGCAGCGAAGCCATTGACGGCGAGGAAGTGCACGCCGGTCATGTGTATGTGGCGCAGGGGGGAAAGCATCTGGTGCCGGAAAAAGAAGGCGGCGTGGTTCGTCTGCGCCTGACGGAAACACCGCCGGAAAATTTCTGCCGCCCGGCTGTGGACCCGATGTTCCGCGGCCTTGTGGACGTGTATGGTGATCGGGTGCTGGCCGTGATACTGACCGGCATGGGGCATGACGGCCTGAAGGGCTCGCGCGAAGTGGTGCGTGCTGGCGGCACGGTGGTCGCCCAGGACGAAGCCACAAGCGTGGTCTGGGGAATGCCCGGTGCGGTGGCCACTGCCGGGCTGTGCAGCAATGTTCTTCCGCTGGAGGATTTGGGTGATCTGGTGGCCGCACGGGCCAGAGGGGAGCTGACATGAAAGCCGATGATTTCGATTTCATCGCCGGCCTCCTGAAAAAGCAGTCCGGCCTGACCATCAATCCCGATAAGGTTTATCTGCTGGAAAGCCGCCTGACTCCGGTGGCTCGCCGACAGGGGCTGGACAGCCTCGATGCGCTGGTTGGCCGCCTTCGGTCCCGTCGTGATCCCAAGCTGATCGACGAAGTTACCGAGGCGATGACCACCAATGAGTCATTCTTCTTCCGGGACAATACGCCGTTCAATATCTTCCGGGATCATGTGCTGCCGGGGCTGGCGGACGCGCGCAAGAACACCAAGCGCCTGCGCATATGGTGCGCCGCCGCATCCACCGGGCAGGAGCCCTATTCGCTGGCCATCACCCTGCGGGAGCAATGGCACAAATGGAAAGACTGGCGAATCGAGATTGTCGGCACCGACATTTCGGGGGAGGTGCTGGACAAGGCGCGGCGCGGCCACTACAGCCAGTTCGAGGTTCAACGCGGCCTGCCGATCCAGATGCTGATCAAATATTTCGAACAGGACGGGGATGTGTGGAAGATCAGCGATGACATCCGCAACATGGTTCAGTTCAAGAAATTCAACCTGCTGGATCGGTTCATCGGCATGGGCGCCTTTGACGTGATTTTCTGCCGTAATGTGCTGATCTATTTCGATCAGGATACCAAAAAGGACGTGCTGGACCGTATGGGAGCCTTGCTGAACAAGGATGGCGCCCTGTTCCTGGGCGCGGCGGAAACCGTTCTGGGCCTGACCGATGCTTTCCGGCCCGTGCGCGGCCAACGCGGCCTGTATGTGCCGAGCGCCGGGCAGGCCGAGGAACTGATGGGCTTCTAAAACCCCCGCGCCCCGCTTGCACCGGCGTTGCCTTTACCGCCATCCCGCCACTGCGCGGGATGAGCGGAGGCCATAAGCGTGGCCCGCCGCCAATGCGGCGCCCTCGCGGAGCGCGTGCGCAGCACGCTTGCGTGAGCGAAAACACCCCCGCGCCCCGCTTGCACCGGCGTTGCCTCTACCGCCATCCCGCCACTGCGCGGGATGAGCGGAGGCCACGACCGTGGCCCGCCGCCAATGCGGCGCCCTCGCGGAGCGCGTGCGCAGCACGCTTGCGTGAGCGGAAACACCCCCGCGCCCCGCTTGCACCGGCGTTGCCTCTACCGCCATCCCGCCACTGCGCGGGATGAGCGGAGGCCACAAGCGTGGCCCGCCGCCAATGCGGCGCCCTCGCGGAGCGCGTGCGCAGCACGCTTGCGTGAGCGAAAACACCCCGCACGCAAAGCGTGCGGGGTGCGTGAAATCAAATTTTAAGCAGGTGACGCGCTGTCCGCCAGTTCGGCGGCTTGGGGATCGGGGGTTTCCGCTTCCTCGCCATCCGGGTCGCGCAACACATAGCCCCGGCCCCAGACGGTTTCGATATAATTGTGGCCGTCCGCCGCTGACGCCAGTTTCTTGCGCAATTTGCAGATGAACACGTCGATGATTTTCAGTTCCGGTTCATCAATGCCACCATAGAGATGGTTGAGGAACATTTCCTTGGTCAGGGTGGTACCTTTGCGCAGGGACAGCAGTTCCAGCATGGCGTATTCCTTGCCGGTCAGGTGCACCCGTTCCTTGCCCACATTGACGGTTTTGGTATCCAGATTCACGGTCAGGTCGCCGGTGGTGATCACCGACTGGCTGTGCCCCTTGGAGCGGCGCACAATGGCCTGAATCCGAGCCACCAGCTCTTCCTTGTGGAATGGCTTGGTCAGGTAGTCGTCCGCCCCGAAGCCCAGCCCGCGCACCTTGTTTTCCATTTCCGTGAGCCCGGACAGGATGAGAATCGGTGTGCCCACCTTTGAACCGCGCAGTTTTTTCAGCACGTCATAGCCGTGCATGTCCGGCAGGTTCAGGTCCAGCAGGATGATGTCGTAATCGTACAGTTTGCCCAGATCCAGGCCTTCTTCCCCCAGATCGGTGCTGAAAACATTGAGCCCTTCCGAGGACAGCATCAGTTCGATGCTGCGGGTCATGGTGGCGTCATCTTCGATCAGCAAAACACGCATTTTCGGATCCCCTGAGATCGCCGCGCCCCTTCGGGGTGAGTGCCCGGCTGTTTCCTGGTGTCGCGTTCCACGGTGTGTCCCTTGCATCGGGTGTCACACCGCCCCATTCCCGGAAGCGCGTCCCCTATTAGAATTTTACGCAAAAAGTTAACACTTTTACAAGGCTGAACCGCGCCAATGGGATGCCCGCTGCCACCACAGGGTCTTAGGGCCGTATTGATGCCCGGCGGTGATGGGGATACCATGGAAAACACGGGCGACTCGCGGTGGGGCGCTCCGCACCTCTGTCTGAAAGGGCCGGGTTTTGGATGGACTGATTCAGGACATCACGTCGCTGCGCGCCGTGCGCAAGTTTGGCCGGGTCAAGGGCGTGCGCGGGCTGTTGCTGGAGCTTGCCGGAATCAGCCAGCTTGTGAGCGTGGGCTCCCGGCTGATCGTGACCACACAGGATGACCGCGGCGTGCCGGTGGAAGTGGTGGGCGCGGAAGGGGATCGTGTGCTGGCCATGCCCTATGGCCCGGTGGAGGGCATCGGCGTCGGTTGCCGCGCCGAGGTGGTGGAGAGCCAGCCCGTGGTCCATCCCAGCGAAGCCTGGCTTGGCCGGGTGGTCAATGCCTTTGGCGAACCGGTGGACGGCAAGGGCCCGATCGGTGGCGGCACCCGCCCGGCGGCGCTGCGGTCGCCGCCGCCGCCCGCCCACAGCCGTCAGCGCGTGGGGGGCAAGATCGATCTGGGCGTGCGCGCGCTCAATGCCTTTGCCAGTTGCTGCGCCGGGCAGCGCATGGGGATTTTCGCCGGGTCCGGCGTGGGCAAATCCGTGCTGATGTCCATGATCGCCCGCTATGCGGCGGCGGATATATCCGTGATCGGCCTGATCGGCGAGCGGGGTCGGGAGGTGCAGGAATTCATCGAGGACGACCTGGGGGAGGAAGGGCTGGCCCGTTCGGTGGTGGTGGTCGCCACGTCGGATGAAAGCGCCCTGATGCGCCGCCAGGCCGCCTATCTGACGCTGACACTGGCGGAACATTACCGCGATGACGGCAAGGAAGTGATGTGCCTGATGGACAGCGTGACCCGCTTCGCCATGGCCCAGCGGGAAATCGGTCTGGCAGGGGGGGAGCCGCCCGCCAGCAAGGGCTATACCCCCACCGTGTTCACGGAACTGCCCAAGCTGTTGGAGCGTGCTGGCCCCGGCCCGCGCGGCAGCGGCAATATCACCGGCCTGTTCACCGTTCTGGTGGAAGGGGATGATCATAACGAACCGGTGGCGGACGCCGTGCGCGGTATTCTGGATGGCCACATCGTGATGGAGCGCGCCATTGCCGAGCGGGGCCGCTATCCGGCCATCAATGTGCTCAAGTCCATCAGCCGGACCATGCCGCGCTGCAATTCCGACGATGAGAACCTGATCGTGCGGGAGGCCAAGCGCTATATGTCGGCCTATGCGGACATGGAAGAGATGATCCGCCTTGGCGCTTATCGTCAGGGCAGCAATGCGGAGGTGGACGCCGCCATCCAGTACAACCCCTATTTCGAGGATTTTCTCGGCCAGTGGAAGGATGATCACACCCCCATGGCGGAGGGGTACCAGAAGCTGGCGGATATCCTGCGCCTGGGCCCGGCGGCGCAGGCGCTGGAATCGCTGGGGGCACCGGTTGCCGGAGGTAAGGCATGAGTCGGCTGGACGGCATCATCCGCCTGCGCAAGCGGGAACTGGATGCCAAGCGCCGGGAGCTCGCGGCGCTGGAGGAAAAGCGGGAGGCCATCGTGGCCCGGCTGACGGCGCTCGCCGAGGAACTGACGGCGGAAGCCCGAAACACCGGCGACATAGCGGCCCTGACCATGGGGGCCTATCTGGACGGCGCCCGCAGGCGCGATGCGGCGCTGCGCGATGATCTGGCCGCGGCGGACGAGGTGCTGGAAACGAAGCGGGACGAGGTGGCCGAGGCTTTCCGCGAACTCAAGACATTCGAGACCGCGCGGGAACGCGAACAGGCGCGTGAGAAGGCCAAGGCCGAAAAGGCCGAACAGGCAGCGCTGGACGAGCAGGGATTGAGAGCTTTCACCGGCCTTCCCGGCGTATCGAAGTGAACCGGGCAAGGCCCGGCCAAGGGGGAGTGGCACAGCCATGGACGACGAGTCGGGCAAGGCCCGCTATCGGAAACTGATGGAAATGGTGGAGCGGATGCAGGGGCTGGACCGGGTCCATCATCTGCACCCCTTCACCGACCCTGCCGCACTGAAGGCCGCGCCGCCCTTCGTGATCGACAGCGGGGTGGACTGCTTCATTTCGGGCCAGGGCATCCGGCTGCTGGACATGATGGCCGGGCTGGCCAATGTGATCCTGGGGTATGGCCGGGAGGAACTGGCTGAAACGGCGAAGGAGGCCATGACCCAGCTCAGCTATTATCAATCCTTTGCCGCCACCACCAACCCTTATGCCGCCAGCCTGGCGGCGCGGGTGGCGGCACGGGCGCCGGGGCCGCTCAACCGAGTGTTTTTCGCCAATAGCGGGTCGGAAGCGAACGAGACCCTGCTCAAGCTGGCGCTGCTTTACTGGCGGGCCAAGGGGCAGCCGGAAAAGCGCATCATCATTTCCCGCGATCTGGCCTATCACGGCTCCACCATCGCCACTACGGCGCTCAATGGCGTGGAGCAGATGATCAAACCCTTTGGCATTGAGGGGGACGAGGTGCGCTTTGCCGACAGCCCCTTCTGGTATCGCTATGGCGGCGATATGAGCCCGGAGGAATTCGGCCTGAAGGCCGCCGCCAGCGTGGAGCAGCGCATTCTGGAAGAAGGCCCCGAAGAGGTGGCCGCCTTTATCGGGGAGCCGATCCAGGGCACCACCGGCGTCATCGTACCGCCGGACAGCTACTGGCCGGAAGTGGCGCGCATCTGCCGGAAATACAATGTGCTGCTGATCGCTGACGAGGTGATCACCGGCTTTGGCCGCACCGGTCACTGGTTCGCCCAGGAAACCTTTGGCTTTCAGGCGGACATGATGACCCTGGCCAAGGGCATGGCATCCGGCGCCGCCCCGATCAGTGCCGCCGTGGTAACGGACGAGATCGTCGAGACCATCACCAATTATCATCAGGGCTTCAGCCACGGCTTCACCACATCGGCGCATCCGGTAAGCTGCGCGCTTGCGCTCACCACCATGGACATACTGGAACGGGATCAGCTTGTGGAACGGGTGCGCGACCAGATCGGCCCTTATTTCCATGCCAAGCTGGTGCAGCTTGAAAGCCATCCGCTGGTGGGGGAGGTGCGCTGCAAGGGCCTGATGGCGGCCATCGAACTGGTCAGGGACAAGGACACGCGCACCCAGTATCCGCTGGAAATGGCGGTGTGCAATCAGGTGTCCCAGACCGCGCTGACCCGTGGCGTGATCGTGCGCCCCACGGGCAATACCATCGTGCTGTGCCCGCCTTTTATCCTGAAAGAGGCCGAGGCCGATTATTGCGTTCAGGCGCTCAGCGAGGCGCTGGATCAGGTTTATCGCAAGCTGGGGCCGCAGTCCGGCGGTCACCCGGCCAGAGCGCGCCTGGGAACATTGTAACCCAGCCACACCCCGACCGGGCGCTGGTCGGGGCGGTCCCCGATTACCGCCCCGATACGCTGTTGGGCCGTTTATCAGAAGCCGACGCGATAGCGCAGGCTCGCCTTCACATTGGTGCCGGGGGCGACGGCGCCGGGTGCCACGCGGGCAAAGCTGGCGTCGGTCAGATTGTCCACGCCCAGATCCAGCCGAATGCCTTTCAGCGCGGGAATGGCCGGGCTCCAGTTGGCATAAACATCCCATTTGGTGAAGCTGTCCAGCCGAAGCGCGGGATCGTTCACCTTGTTCAGGGCGCCGGTGATTTCAAGCCGGCTGCCAAGCTGGACCGTGCCGTTCAACAGGCGCACGCCACCATCGAGAAACAGGGTTTCCGGTTGCAGCACGCCCACAAAATCCCCCGACTCCCGGTCGCGCCCGTCCATGGTGGTATAGCTGGCATAGAGATAGCCTTGCGGGCTGTCATATTGCAGTTCCGCCTCGATGCCTTCGATGCGGGCGCGGTCGGTGTTCACATTGCGGCTGGTCCCGGCGGAGCAGGGGCCCGCCACCGGGCTGAAGCAACCGGGGCTCAGGGCCACGTTCACCTCCAGATCGATCAGGCCGTTCACATCGCTTTGATAGGCGGACCCCTTGATGAACAGCCGGTCATTGCCGGTGATCAGATCGGTGAAGCTGAGCCCGGCGCCCAATTCAACCGTGTCGGAGCGTTCCGGGGACAGGTCCGTATTGGGAATGAAGAAGTTGGGCGCGGTGGCGAACGGCCCCACGGGAATCTGGAAGTGGATGCCATCGGCGAACACTTCGTTGAAGCTGGGCGCGCGGAAGGCTTCCGCATAATTGGCGAACAGCATCAGCGGCCCGCCGGGGCGATAGGTGAAGGCCACCTTGGGCGTTACATCGTCCGTGCTGTCGCTCAGGCCCTCCGCGTCGGTGTTTTTGAAATAATCATAGCGCACGCCCGGTATCAGCAGGAAGCGTCCGATGTCCGTTGACCAGTCCAGTTCCGCCTGGGCGTAGGCGGCGGCGAATTCGGTTTCCGCATCCGGCACGCCGCCGCGGGTATTGTCGGGGGAGGTGCTGTCGAAACCGGTCTGTTCGTCGCGGAACAACTCGCCGCCATAGGTCAGGGTCAGGTCCGCGCCGCCCAGGTCGAAGCGGGAGCGGTTGTCCAGCCTGAGCCCGATCGTCTCCACCTCGCGGGTCAGGTCGCGGCCACTGTTCACCTCGGTCTCGTCCACGTCGGTGCGAGTGTAATAGGCCACCAGATCCGCATCCACCAGCGCGCTTTCGGGATTGACGGTCAGCCGGGTGCGCAGATTATCGCTGGTGATGGTCTTGTCCACCAGCGGGTTGTCCGGGCTTACCCGGCTGCCCACATCACCGTTGTTGGGCTCAAGCGCATCATTGCGGAAGCGGGTATAGCTGGCCTCGATCCGTGCCCAGTCGGACAGGTTGGTGCTGGCCTTGGCAAAGCCGCTGGCGATATCGTCGTCGGCCATCAGGCTTGATCCGTCGCCCAGCGCGATATCTCCGCTGCCGCGCAGGGTCAGGCTGCCCACCAGGTCTAGGTCGCCCTGGCGCGTAAAGGCGCTGGCCCCGGTCATCCATTCATTGTTGACGCCCTGAAAACCGGTGCGCAGGCGCAGGCCCCATGTTTCGTCGTCCTGAAGCATATCCCTGGCATCCAGGGTCTCGAACGCCATCACGCCGCCGAGCGCGCCCGTGCCATACAGGGACGAGGACGGCCCCCGGATCACGTCGGCGCGGGCCACCAGGTCCGGGTCCAGAAAGAATCGGCCATCATGGCCGGATTGAAAGGACTGCCGCGCACCATCCAGCAGAATCAGCACGCCCGCGCCGGACAGGCCGCGAATGCTGGGCACCTCGCCCGTGCGCCGTGGCCCATTGCCGAACTGCACACCCGGAATGCCCCGGAACAGGTCGCCCATGGTGGACGGGATGCGGTCATTGATGAAATCCCGGTCCAGCACGGAAACCATTTTCGGCACCTCGAAAGCCTGCTTTTCCGTGCGGGTGGCCACCACGGTAATGGTTTCCAGCCCCTGCATGGCGGCGGCGGCCATGGTGGCCGGACCCATGGTGACCGGCGCGGCGAGCGCCGTGCCCAGCGCCAGAGCGGCAAGGCGGGCGGATCGGCGGGAAGCGGGGTGTTTCCTCATGATTTTATCCTTCATTCCGGTTGTGGGCTCTGATTTTTGCGAGTCATTATCACTATGAATTATCCATTGCAATCAAGAATGATTCCTAATATCAAACACCAGACGCGCCAATCCGATCCCCGCAGGAGGTTTCCGATGTCCCGTTTCAAGTTTTCCCGCCTGATGGTCGCCGCCTTCTGGCTTCTGGGGGGCGCCTTCCTCGCCCACGCCGTTTCGGCCGCCCCGTCTTCAGCCCCGTCCCCGCAGGCGGGTCGGCTGGTATCGCTGGGCGGCGCGGTAACGGAGATCGTTCACGCTCTCGGCGCGGGGGACAGGCTGATCGCCGTGGACAGCACCAGCACATATCCCGAAGCCGTGACGCGGCTGGACAATGTGGGCTATCTGCGCCGCATGTCCGCGGAACCGATCCTGGCGCTGGGGCCGCATATGGTGTTGGCCAGCGATGATGCGGGGCCGCCCGCCGTGCTGGATCAGATCAGGGCGGCGGGAACGCCCGTGCACATGATCCCTGACGAGCCGGGCATTGCGGGCCTGAAGGACAAGATACGCGCCGTGGGCGCGGCATTGGGCCGCGAGGGCGCGGCGGATGCGCTGGTGCGGGAACTGGCCGGGGCCCTTGCGCCGTTTCCGCCTCAGGTGAATGACAGGCCCCAGGTTCTGTTCTTTCTTTCCGCCGGGCGCGGCGCCCCGCGCGCGGCGGGGGAAGGCACCAGCGCGGCGGCCATGATCCGGCTGGCGGGCGGGGTTAATGCGGCCAGCGGGTTTCAGGGCTACAAATCCCTGTCGGCGGAAGAAATCCTGCGCCTTCAGCCGGATTATCTACTGGTTGACGCAGGCTCCCTTGCGCGCATGGGCGGGCGGGATGCCTTTTTGAACCGGCCCGCCATTCGCGCCAGCGCGGCGGCGCAAGCCGGGCGTGTGGTGGTGATGGATGCACTGCGCCTGTTGGGCTTCGGCCCCCGCACGCCGGGCGCGGTGCGCGATCTGGCCGCCGCCATCGACACCCTGCCGGAACGGGAGGCCGCCCGATGATGGCCCGCGCCCGCGCCATGCCATCCGCCCCGCGCATGAACAGGGTGGGGGCGCTGATGGCACACGCCGCCCGGCGCCACCGGCTCGGCTTCCGGGCGCTGGTGCTGGTGCTGGGCGTGGCTTTTCTGTCGGCGCTCACCATCGGGGCGATGGACCTGTCCGTATCGGCCATCCTGTCCGATATGGCCTATCGGCTGGGCCTGCCCGGCGCCGCGCTGGACGGGGCGCGGGAAGCGGTCTTTTACCAGATTCGCCTGCCGCGCGCCGTGCTGACCCTGATGACCGGCGCTGTGCTGGGCGTGGCCGGGGCCACCCTTCAGGGGCTGTTCCGCAATCCACTGGCGGACCCCGGCCTGATCGGCATTTCCAGTGGCGCGGCGCTGGCGGCGGCGCTGGTGATCGTGGCGGGAAGCTGGTTGCCCGCCCTGCCGCCCGCGATCATGCCCTTTCTGCTGCCGCTGGCGGCTTTTGGCGGTGGCCTTGGGGCCACCATTCTGGTGATGCGATTGGCACGGGTGGGGCGTGCGATCGATGTGGGCACCCTGCTGCTGGGGGGTGTGGCGCTCAATGCGGTTGCGGGCGCCGGGCTGGGGCTGGCCATGTATGCCAGCACCGACCAGCAACTTCGCGATCTCACTTTCTGGATGCTGGGCAGTACGGCGGGGGCCGACTGGTCGGCACTGGCGCTGGCCTTGCCTTTTCTGGGGTTGCCGCTGCTGCTGTTGCCGGGCCTGGCGCGCGGGCTCAATGCCCTTGCGATGGGGGAGACGGGCGCCCGCCATCTGGGCCATCCCGTGGACCGGCTGAAGCGCCGCGCCGTGGTGCTGGTGGCGTTGGGTGTGGGGGCGGCGGTCTCCCTGACCGGGGTGATCGGATTTGTCGGGCTGGTGGTGCCCCACATCGTCCGGCTGCTGATCACGGCTGATCATCGCTTTCTACTGCCCGGCGCGGCCCTGATGGGCGCTGCCCTGCTATTGCTGGCCGATGGGCTGGCGCGCACGCTGGTGCTGCCCGCGGAACTGCCCATTGGCGTGATCACGAGTGCCGTGGGCGGGCCGTTTTTCTTCTGGCTGCTCTTGCGGCGCAAGGCGCGAGGGGCCGCATCATGATGGAAGCCCGCTCGGTCAGCCTTTTGCACCGGGGCCGCGCGCTGGTGGACGATTGCTCGCTGCGCCTTGCGCCGGGACAGGTCACCGCCATTCTCGGACCCAACGGGGCGGGCAAGTCCAGCCTGATGGGGCTGCTGACCGGTGCTCGCACGCCCGACAGGGGGGCGGTCATGCTGGGCGGGCGGCCCCTGGCCTATTGGCCCGGCCCGGCGCTGGCCCGGCGCCGCGCCGTGCTGGACCAGATGCCGCCGCCCGCGCCGGGTATGCGGGCGGTGGACATGGTGATGATGGGCCGCGACCCCTATATGGGGCTGGAAAGTGCGTCTGACAGCCAGGGCATCGTGGAATGGGCGCTGCACCAGGCCCATGTGACGGACCTGGCCGGGCGAATCATGACCACCCTGTCCGGCGGTGAGCAACAGCGCGTTCATCTGGCCCGTGCGCTCGCCCAGATCGGCCCCCTCGGCACCGCCCGACCGGGGGACGGGGCGCCCCGCGTGCCGCCGGTCCTGTTTCTGGACGAGCCCACCAACAATCTGGACCTGACCCACCAGCAAAGCGTGCTGGGCGTTGCCGAAGACCTGGCCCGCGCGGGCGCGGCGGTCTGCGTGGTGCTGCACGATCCCAATCTGGCGCTGGCCTTTGCCCACCGCGCGGTGGTGTTGAACCAGGGGGGCATGGTGGCGGACGGGCCGCCGCACGGCGTGCTGACCCCGCGCCTGATGAAATCGGTTTTCAAGCTGGACATGACCCTTGCAAAGGTGCCGGACGGCCCGTCCGTTCTGGTGCCCGTGCCACGGACGGCGCCAGCCGAACCGGCCGTCTGACACATCCTTCAAACACCAACCAACCCACAAACAGGAAAGGACTGATCCCATGTTTATTGCCATGAACCGCTTTCAGGTGGTCAAGGGAGAGGAAGAGAACTTCGAACGTGTCTGGCGCGAGCGGGACACCTATCTGGGCGAGATGGAAGGCTTTAGGGAATTCCATCTGCTGCGCGGCCCGGAAGCGGATGAATACACGCTCTATTCCTCCCATACCGTCTGGGAAAGCGAAGACGCCTTCCGCGCCTGGACTCGATCGGAAGCCTTCGCCGAAGCCCACCGCAATGCGGGCGCCAACAAGCACATGTATCTGGGCGGCCCGAAATTCGAGGGCTTCACCGTGGTCCAGCAGCACGGTGGGGATGTTTGATTGTAAGCTTTGGCCGCTTGTGCGGCCCGGCTCTTTTACCGCTCACGCAAGCGTGCTGCGCACGCGCTCCGCGAGGGCGCCGCTGGGGCGGCGGGGCGCGGTCGCGCCCTCCGCTCATCCCGCGCAGTGGCGGGATGGCGGTAGAGGCAACGCCGAGTGGGGGTTTGGGGCTGTTTGTTTGCCGCTCACGCCTTGGCCGCTTGCGCGGCCCGGCTCTTTTACCGCTCACGCAAGCGTGCTGCGCACGCGCTCTGCGAGGGCGCCGCAGGGGCGGCGGGCCACGCTTGTGGCCTCCGCTCATCCCGCGCAGTGGCGGGATGGCGGTAGAGGCGGCGTTGGTGCGGGTTTGGGGCTGTTTTTTTACCGCTCACGCAGGCGTGCTTTGTAGAAGGCGGTCGCTGACCAGCGAGAGCGGTGCGTTGTCTTCAATGGTCAGGCGGGCGCTGAAGCCGCCCGCCGATGCCGTGTCCGCCAGCAGGCCCGGCAGCCGGGTTTTCAGGTCATCGGGCAGGGCGGCGCTGGCGCGCAGGATCAGGGACAACTGATTCCGGCCCCAGCGGCCATCAAGCTGGGTGGGGCCAAAAGCCGTGAAACGGGTTTCGATCAGGAACCGTTTTTCGCCCGCCATGCAGGGGTCTTCCCCGTCGTGGTGGTCATCCTCCCCGCCGTCAGGGCTCAACACGGCCAGAAGCGGTGCGCCGCTCTGGCCCGCATCAAGGGGCAGGAAAAAGCCCCGCCAGTCGCCGCGTGTCTCCCCGTCGCGGCGGCTTTCCACGCGCCCGGCAAGCCGCATCAGGCGACCCACATCGCCGCGCAGCCGTTCCAGCAGGCGCGGCGCCGATTGTTGCAGCGCCTGCCGGGCCTGCTCGCCGATCCATTGATCCACCGATCCGCCCCGAAGCGCGGCCATGAAGAACAGCAGGCTGTTGGCAAGCCGCCCGCCGCCGCTTGCACTGCGGGCTGCCAGGTCCGCCGCCACGGCGGGGATGCCGCCCGTGGACGCCGCCATAGTGGCCGGGTCCGTCCCGCCGGACGATGCGAAAAGCGGCGCCGAAGTGTTTTGGGGTAAAGCGCTTTGGGGGGCTGCCGGGGGCACGCCCGCTTCGGTCGATCCGGCATGGGCGTCGCCGGGTGCGCCGCCCGCTGGCCCGCCCGCCGCGCCACTGGCCGAGGCGGGTGCATCCAGACCGCCTAGGGTGGCCACCGCTTCCCGGAAGGCGGGCCACTGTTCCGCCAGGCGCCCCACGGGCAGGCTGCCCGTGGTGGGGAATGAGTCTCGCGGGGCGGTGATCTCCACATGGCCACCGGCCTCAGGCATGGCGGCGGCGGGTACGCTGGCCATCAGGCTGCGTCCGTCCGCCAGAGTCAGCACAACGGGTACCGGCCCGATCAGGCCGGGCATTGCGCTGCCGGGGGGCGGCGCCGCGCTGGCCGGCCTTCCGGTGCTGTGGGTTGGTATGTCCGCGCGTTGTGCCGATCTTTCGGCGGCCTGTGCGGGCGCCGCCCCCTCTGCGGGCCGTATGCGCACATCGGTGACGGTCACCGACGATTGTGGCGGCGGGCTGTCCGGCGGCCAGTAATCGGCCCGCACGGGGTCTGGCTCTGCCGGGGGCATGGGGCTGCGGGTCGGGCGCAGGGTGGCATCCGCCAGGGTCAGGGCGGGCGGTGTGGCTTTCCCCGCTGCGGGCGCGGATGGGGTGGCGAGGCCCGTGGGGCCGGGGTCTTCCGTCATGCGGCGCACCAGCGCTTCGGCGGCGGCCTGCGGGTCCGTTTCGGTGATGCGTACCTGTTGCCCCACCAGCGGGGTCACGGTTTCGGCGGGCATGAACAAGCGTTGCCGATCCGTGGTCAGCTTCAGCATGGGGGGCGGGGCCGTGTGATCGGGCGTTTCGGCCAGCGCCGCCACCTCCGCCGGACGGGCGGTTTCCACCGTGCGAATCACCTGCGTGTCGGTATCGGGCGGGGTGCTGGCCGCCGCATCCGCGGGAAGCAGATGCAGGGCGCGGGCGTATCCCGTTTCGGTGAAGGCGGGCAGGGTTAGCGGCGCTGCCGGCAAGGGGCGCGCGGTTTCACCGGGCGGTGTGCCATCGGTGCGTTCGCCGCCGGGGGCGGCAATTGCGGCAAAATGGCTGTAGGCCGTATGGGCGGCCCGCAGGCGCGCCTGCTGCGTGTCCATGGACGCAGCGGGCTGGTCGGCGCGGGCACTGTCCCGCGACCCGGTGGGGGGAAGCTGGTCCGCTCCACGGGGCAGGGCGCGCCGGGTATAGGTCAGCGTGGGGTGGGCCGCGACCGGGCCGTGCGCGGGCTGGTCATGCGGGGATTGGCCGGGCAGCGGCTCTACCCCCTCCGGCGGCGGCGCGCCCGCATGAAGGCTGATGACGGTCAGGTCCACCCTGGGCGCGGGGTCCAGCGGGCGACTGTTATGCGCGGTCAAGCGCCCCGCAAGCGCGTGGCCCGCCTCAGTGATGATCATTTCCACCCGGTCGCCCGGCGCCAGTTCGGGGCCGCCTTCCACCGCCAGCCGCATGGCGGCACTGTCCACGATGGGGCGGTTTTCGCTGTCCAGCCGAACCACGGTTACGGCCATGCTGTCGCCGCGATCCAGATGGGCGGTGGCCGCCGCGATCGAGACCGCCGGGTCCCGGTGCGGATGCGGCCTGCTGCCGGACTGGCCGGGATCACTCTCCTGCCGGGCATGAGAGCCGCCGTCCCGCTCCGGTGGCGGGTTTTGCTGGTGATCGCGCCTGGTTCGAACCGTTTCCAGCGGCTCCCGCACGGCGCGGGTATGGCCTTCGCTGGGCGGCGGCCCGGAAAATTCGCTCATGGCCGCAGACTTCCCGCATCAATGGCAATGGGGGCGCAGGGTCCTTGAAACGCGGGCAGGGGCGCCCCTCAGCTTCCTTTTGTCAGCCGACCGGCGAGCGCCTTGATGTCCGCCGCCGCTTCCGATTGCGGATGGCGCGCCAGAAGCGGCACCTGTGCCCGCACGCTGTCGCCAACCCGGCTGTCTGAGCGTATGATACCGGCAAGCGGCGGAGAAATCTTCAAAAATCCTTCACAGGCACGCTTGATGGCCTCATAGGCCCGTTCCCCGGAGCGCTTGTCCGCCACATTGTTCACCACGATCATGATATCCGCCTTGGGGTTGCGCATGGCGGTGAGCTTGATGAAGGCATAGGCATCGGTGAGCGATGTGGGGTCGCCGGTCATCACGGTCAGGATCTTGCCTTTGTGGTGGGAAAGCGTGGTCACGGACTGATCCACCCCGGCGGCCAGATCCAGCAGCACATGATCATAGTCGCTGGCCAGGTCGATCAGGTCGCCGCGCATGGATTCCAGCTTCTGGCGGGCCAGTTGGCCCAGTGCGCCGGAACCGGATTTGCCCGGCACGATATCATAGCCGATGGGGTCGCCCTTGGCGCTGTGGCTGTCGATCACGTCCCGCATGGTCCGCTGGCCTGAGATCACGTCGCCCAGGTCCCGATCCGGCATCAGGCCGAGCTGGATGTCCACATTGGCGAGCCCCAGGTCGCCATCGAACAACAGGACGCGCCGGTTCATGTAAGCCAGCGCCTGTGACAGCGTGACGGACACCCATGTCTTGCCCACGCCCCCCTTCCCGGAGGCCACGGTGATCAGCCGGCGCTGCGCCTGTTCTGCGTCCTTGTGTGCTGTGTCTGTGGTCATGTCTGGCTTGACTTTCTTTCGGCTATTGGTCGCGTTTCGGCTGGCTGTCATTCCCGGCGCCGCGCCCTTTGGGCAAAGCCGTGAGCAGGCGGGCCAGCGCCATGGGGGAGGCGGTTTCCAGCCCTTCCGCCACAAAGGGGCTGCGGCTGATGGCGGCCATGGCGAGCCTGCCGGGCCGCGCGGCGGTGATCAGGTTACCATAGCGCCGCGCGGCATCCAGCCGGGTTGCGATGAAGCGCTGGCAGCCCATGCGGGAAAAGACCTCCGCGATCTCCTCCCCGTCCGTGGGGTCCAGCCCGGCGGGCATCACCAGCACGGGTTCCGCATCCACCGCGCGGGTGAAGCGCAGCAGCAGTTCCAGTTCCTGAATGTCGAACGGGTTGGCGCCGGGTGTGTCGATCAGGGTCAGATTGCCCACCCGGTGGCCGCCCTGAAGGGCGTTGGCCAGGTCTTCCGGGGTATCCGCCTGTACCACCTTTTGCCGCATCAGCCTGGCGAAATGGTCCAGTTGCGCAATGCCGGTGGCCTTCACCGTGTCGGTGGAGATCAGTGTAATGGTTCGCTCGTGGAGAACCGCGTCCGCCGTCAGCTTGGCGGCGCAGATGGTCTTGCCCACGCCCGGCGGCCCCACCAGCATGATGGGGCGGGCGGTGGCATCGGTCAGCGGGGAGAAGCGCAGAACCGTATCCAGCGCGTCGGCAAAGGCTTCCACAAGGGTGCCGCCTTCCACCGCCTCCACCGCCTCGGTCAGGTGGCTGCCCGTGGCATAGGGAATGGCGTGATGGTTGAGCACGGCGGTCACGTCCGCCTGGTCGAAGTCCTTGCTTCGGGGCAGCGGGTGCGAAACCTCGAACTCGCTGGGGGTCTGGTCCGGCTCCGGGGTGGTTTCCGGCGGCGGCGGGGTGGCGCCGGCCTCAAGCGCGGCGGTGACGCGCACGCCGCCCACGTCGCGCCCTTCCTCGCTGGAAATGATGATGGCGTCCGGTCCCATTTCCCGGCGGACCATCTCCATCACCTCGCTCATGGACTGGGCGTGGAATGTCTTTAACCGCATTTAGGCGTCAACCCGACTGAAGGTGGACGGGCGCACGCGCAAAGAAAGGCATGATGTGCGACCCGATGATGGTTTTTCTTTACACGCTCTGATCAGATCTGTCCAAGGGTCTGAATTTTTGCCTGAGGGTGAATTTCGTTCTGGCTCATCACCACGGTGGCGGGGCGGAAACGCTCGATGATGGACCGCACATAGGGCCGCACCAGCGGGCTGGTGAGCAGCACCGGGTTCTGGCCGCGATCCGCCTGCTGATCGAACGCCATGCGCACGGCGCCAATGAATTCCTGCAACTGGCTGGGCGGCATGGCAAGCTGCTTGTCTTCGCCGGGGCCGACCAGATTTTCCGAAAAGGCCTGTTCCCACTGGGGCGACAGGGTCAGCAGGGGCACGAAGCCTTCCGCTGATTGATTGGTGGCGCAAAGCTGGCGTGCTAGGCGGGTGCGCACATGTTCCGTGACCTGGGTGATGTTCTGGGTGAAGCCCGTGGCCTCGGCGATGCCTTCCAGAATGGTGGACAGGTCCCGGATCGAGACCCGCTCGGCCAGCAGGGTTTGAAGCACGCGCTGAATGCCGGATGTGGTGATCTGGGCGGGAACGATGTCCGAGAGCAGCTTCTGGTGCTCGCCGCTCAGATCGTCCAGCAGTTTCTGGGTTTCGGCATAGCTGAGCAGTTCGGACATGTTGTCCTTGATCACCTCGGTCAGATGGGTGGTGATCACCGTGGCCGCATCCACCACCGTATAGCCGCGGAACTGCGCTTCTTCCTGGCTGCCCCCGTCGATCCAGGTGGCGGGCAGGCCGAAGGCGGGCTCCGTGGTGGATTCGCCCGGAATCTGGACCGGTTCGCCCCGCGGGTCCATCACCAGCAACATGCCGGGGCGCACATCGCCGCGGCCCACTTCCGTTTCCTTGACGCGCAGCACATAGGTGTTCGAGCCAAGCTGCATATTATCCAGAATCCGCACGGACGGCATCACGAAGCCCATTTCGCTGGCCAGTTGCCGGCGCAGGGCCTTCACCTGATCCGTCAGGCGGAATCCGTTGTCGTCATTGATCAGGGTGAGCAGGCCATAGCCCAGCTCCAGCCGCAACTGGTCGATGGCGAGGGCGGTGGTGATGGGCTCTTCCTGCGGGGTGCTGTCAGCCTGCTGCTGTTCCACCAGGGCGCGCTCCGCCTCGGCGGCCACATCGCCGGCCTGGCGGCGGGAAAGATACCAGGCGGTGTAGCCCAGCGTTCCCCCCATCAGCGTGAAGGGCACAAAGGGCAGGCCGGGCAGGAAGCCCATGGCCAGCAACAGCCCGCTGGAAACCCCCAGTGCGCGGGGATAGGCGGTGAGCTGGCCGATCAGGGCCTCGTTGGTTTTCTGGTCCATGCCCGCCTTGGTCACCAGCAGGCCCGCGGCGGTGGAGATGATGAGCGCCGGAATCTGTGAGATCAGGCCGTCGCCCATGGTCAGGATGGTATAGTTGTTCAGCGCGTCCTCGAACGACATGTCCTGCATGACAATGCCGATCAATATGCCGCCAATGATGTTGATGCCGGTGATCAGAAGCCCGGCAACGGCGTCCCCGCGCACGAATTTGGACGCGCCGTCCATGGAGCCGAAAAAATTGCTTTCGTTCTGAAGTTCCAGGCGCCGTTCCTTGGCTTCCTGTTCGTCGATCAGGCCGGCGGACATGTCCGCGTCAATGGCCATCTGCTTGCCGGGCATGGCATCCAGCGAGAAGCGGGCGGCCACTTCGGCGATCCGGCCAGACCCCTTGGTGATGACGATGAAATTGACGATCACCAGAATGATGAAGACGATCACGCCCACGATCACACTGCCGCCCATCATGAAGGCGCCGAACGCCTCGATCACCGCGCCCGCCGCGTCCGTGCCCGTATGGCCTTCCGACAGGATCAGGCGCGTGGAGGCCACATTGAGCGACAGGCGCAACATGGTGGCGACCAGCAGAACGCTTGGAAAACTGTTGAAATTGAGCGGCTTTTCGATGAACAGCGTGGTCATCAGGATCATCACCGAAAAGGTGACGCTGATCGCCAGCATCATGTCCAGCAGCATGGCGGGCATGGGCAGGATCAGCACCAGCAGGATCATCACGAAGCCGAGCGCGAAGCCCACATCGGTGCTTCTGAGCGGCGCGAACAGGGCGCCCAGATTCACGCCGCCGCCCTGGCCCGCTGCCTGGCCGCCTTCGGTGGTTTCATTGCCTGCGCTGTCACTCATGTTTCAATCCGTCAAAGGCCGCGCGCGGCGGTACCGCGGGGCGGTGTTCATCGCGGTGCCTATACCGGGGCCTGCTGGCCGCCGCCTTCGCCGGGGGCGGGAATACGCATACCTTCGTTCTGGTACTGGTTCAGCTTGTTCCTGAGCGTGCGGATGGAGATGCCCAATATGTTGGCCGCATGGGTCCGGTTGCCGAGGCAGTGCTTCAGCGTGTCGATGATGAGCTGCTTTTCCACCTCCGCCACGGTCTGGCCCACCAGGCTGGCTTCGCCGCCCTCAGTGGTTTCACCGCCCGCTCCCCCGTCGCTGGCGGGTGTATCCTCGAAGGCGTGGTGCTGGGCATAGGCCATATTGCCGCTGGCATCGGGCAGCAGAATGGCATTGGTGCCGATTTCGTTCCCCGTGGCCAGCAAGACGGCGCGGTGCATGGTGTTTTCCAGCTCCCGCACATTGCCGGGCCAGTCATGCCGGGTCAGCATGGTCAGCGCGTCTTCCGACAGCTTGCGATCCGGCATGGAGTTCACGTCGGCATATTTGTTGGCGAAATGCTGGGCCAGGGCGCGCACGTCCTGGGGGCGGTCCCGCAGGCTCGGCACCTGGATATTGACCACGTTCAGGCGGAAGAACAGGTCTTCGCGGAAATTGCCGGCCTTGACCTCCTCCTGCATGTGGCGGTTGGAGGTGGCGATGATGCGGATATCCACGTCCACCGGCTTGGTGCCGCCCACCCGGTCGATCTGGCGCTCCTGAATGGCGCGCAGCAGCTTGGCCTGAAGGCGCACGTCCATCTCGGAAATCTCGTCCAGCAGCAGGGTGCCGCCATTGGCTTCCTCGAACTTGCCCACCCGGCGGGCCACGGCGCCGGTAAAGGCGCCCTTTTCATGGCCGAACAATTCCGATTCCAGCAGGTTTTCCGGGATGGCCGCACAGTTCACCGCCACGAACGCCTTGTTGGCGCGGTGGCTTTTCTGATGGATGAAGCGGGCCATCACTTCCTTGCCGGTACCGCTTTCGCCGGTGATCAATATGCTGGCCTCGCTGGGGGCCACCTGTTCGGCGAGCGCCGCCACATTCTTCATGATCGGGTCCAGATAGATGAAGGACTGATCGTCCTGGGACACTGCCTGAAGCACGGCGGCGATCATGTCCGCCTCCGGGGGCAGGGGCACATATTCCTTGGCCCCGTTGCGGATCGCGCTGGCGGCGGCCTTGGGGTCCGCCCCGATGCCGCAGGCGATCACCGGAAGCGAGAAATGCTCCTGGCGCAGCTTTTCCACCAGATTCCCGATATTGAGCGAGACTTCCACCATCAGCAGGTCCGCGCCCTGATTGCGCAGAATGGCGAGCGCCCGCTCCTCGTCCGGTGCGTGGGTCACCTGCGCGCCCCGCTCCATGGCGATGCGGCTGGCACTTCCCAGTTGCCCGTCCAGTGTTCCAACAATCAGCAGTCGCATGGTCTTTCTCCGTCTGCGTCTTCCGCGCGCGGGCCCTGCATGGCCCCTGGCGCCGCGGCTATTTGAAGAATTTCACCTGTTTGGCCGGCGGCAGGATGGTATTGAGCAGCATTTCCAGCCGCCTCGGGTTTTCCCGCCGCCCGATCGAGGCCGCCCCCATGGCATAGAGATTGTTCACCAGCGCCTCTTCCGAGGTGCAATGCTCGGTCTTGGCGGCCAGCGGAATGAACACCAGATGCGCCAGCAGGGCGCCGTACAGGGTGGTCAGCAGCGCCACCGCCATGGCCGGGCCGATCTGCGAGGGATCGTCCAGGCTGCCCAGCATCTTCACCAGCCCGATCAGCGTGCCGATCAGGCCCATGGCCGGGGCCACATCCCCCGCCCGGCGCAGGAAATCCACCGCCTGCATGTGGCGGGACGATGTGGAGCTGGCTTCCCGCCGCAGCATCTGCTCGATCTCGTCCGCCTGGCTGCCGTCCACCACCAACTGCATGGCCTTGGCCAGAAAGGGCCGGTGCCGCAGCCGGGGCACCAGCGCTTCCATCTTTTTCAGGTCGCCGGCCTTGCGGGCTTCATTGGCCAGGCGCAGCACGGTCAGCGCTTCCTGCGTCGGGTCTTTCTGGCCGTGGCGCAGCAGCACGAACACATCGCGCGGCAGGCGGATCATGTCACCCGGCGGGAAGCTGATGGCCGTGACGGCGAAGGTGCCGAGCACGACGATCAGCCCGCCCTGAACATTGAGAAAGGCCAGCGGGTCACCGCCGATCCAGATGGCGGTGACAACCAGGGCAAAGGCCACGAACATGCCAATCACGGTACTCATGAAGCGCCCCCCACCACGGGGATGCGCCGGGCGTTTACGAGGCGCGGCCCGGTCAGCATCAGTTGTCGTCCAGCTTGATGATTTCCGTCATGGTGACGCCCAGATGCTCTTCCACGAGCACCACCTCGCCGCGCGCCACCAGCCGGTTGTTCACATAAATGTCGATGGCCTCACCCACCTTTCGGTCCAGCTCCACCACGGCGCCGGGCGCCAGCTTCAGAAGCTGGCTGATTTCCAGCTTCGATTTGCCAAGCACCGCCTGAACCCGTACCGGCACGTCATAGACCGGCTCCAGGTCCGACGCGGCGCGCTGTTCCTGATCCGCCTTCTTGGCCAGGTCCGGCGCGCGGTCGTCGCTGGAGCTCACATCGTCGAGCCCCATGCCTGCGCCGCCATTGCCGTCCCCCTGATCCTGTTCGTCTTCAGCCATAGATGCTGCCCTTCATCCTGTTGCCCTGGCCGGGTTGGTCATTGCTTGTTGTCGCCATCGCTTCGGGTGTCGCTCTCGCCCTCGGCTTCGCTCTCGCCCGTGGTGTCGCTCTCGCCGTCGCCCTCGGCCTCGCTCCGGTTCTCGCCCCCGGTTGTGGAGGTTTCTTCCGGTGTCGCCCGGTTTTCCAGATCGGCGAGCGGGTCTTCCTCTCCCAGAAAGGATTCGAGCGCGTTGGAAATGCCCTGATGGATGGCGTCCATGTCCCGAACCAGGCTGCCGTCCGGCCATTGGACGCTCATGTCCTGTGGCGACAGGGACGGGTCCGTGGTCACCGCCAGTTCGCCGCCGAAATCCAGTCGCTCGGCCTGTTGATGCAGCCGGGGTTCGATCTGTTCCTTCACCTGCTCGTTCAGCCGCACGGTGATGCGCGGCGCCGCCAGTGCGGTTTCCAGACAGTCCGACACCAGCTGCTCGATATCGTCGGTGGCGTTGGTATTGGCGAGCGACGGGGCCATCTTGTTGATGATGGCGCGGGTCAGGCTCACCATGTCCCGTTTCAGGCTGTCCACCAGTGCCGCGCGCTCGTCGAACAGTTGCCGCGTCACCCCGGACAGGTGGCCCAGCGCCTCCTCGGTGGCTTTCTCTATGCTGGCAAGGGCTTCCTGCCGGCCCTGTTCCACCCCCTGAGAAAGGCCGTCCTGAAAGGCCTGCTGCCGGGTGGTCTCCACCTCCTGGCGCAGCCGTGCCACTTCCGCTTCGAGCTGGGAATGCCCCTGGCTTTCGAAGTTTCGGTCGAACTGGAATTTGACCGCCTTGGTCATGCCGTTATCGCCCCTTGTGTGCCGATCATCAGTAAACCAGCTCGTCTTCGCCCTTGTTGTCCGACAGCAGGACTTCGCCGGCTTCCGCCAGGTCCTTGGCCTTGTTGACCATTTCCATCTGCGCCTCGTCCACGTCCCGCAGGCGCACCGGCCCCATGGCCTCCATGTCCTCGCGCAGGATCTTGGCCGCGCGCTCCGACATGTTGGAGAAAAACAGATCCCGGAGCGTGTCGCTGGCGCCCTTCATGGCGACGGCCAGCTTGTCCTTGTCCACATTGCGTAGCAGCGTCTGTACGCCTTGCGGGTCCAGATTGGCCAGATCCTCGAAGGTGAACATCAGCGCCCGGATGCGTTCGGCGGAATCGCGGTTGCGGTCTTCCAGCGCGGACAGGAAGCGGCTTTCCGAGGCGCGATCCAGATAGTTGAAGATTTCGGCGATGGTCTCGTGGCTGTCACGCTGGCTGGTGCGCGCCAGATTGTTCATGAATTCCACCCGCAGGGTCTGCTCCACCTTGTCCAGAATGTCCTTCTGGACCGCTTCCATGCGCAGCATCCGCATGACCACTTCCATCGAAAAGTCTTCCGGCAGTACGGACAGAACGCGCGCCGCATGTTCCGGCTTGATCTTCTGCAACACCACCGCAACGGTCTGCGGATATTCGTTCTTGAGATAACTGGCCAGCACCACTTCGTTCACATTGCCCAGCTTGTCCCACATGGTGCGCCCGGCGGGGCCGCGGATCTCGTCCATGATCTGGCCCACCTGGTCTTCCGGCATGATCTTTTTGAGCAGCCGTTCGGTGCTGTCGAAGGAGCCGTTCAGATTGCCCACGGTGGAGACCTGGGAGGCGAAGTCCACAAACAGTTCCTCCACCACGCGGGCCTCGATCTGGCCCAGGGCGGAAATGTGCTGGGACAGTTCCTTCACCTCGTCAGAGCTGAGCGATTCCCAGATGACCCGGCCATGTTCCTCGCCAATGGCCAGCATGAAGGATGCCGCCTTTTGCGGGCCCGACATCTTGGTCAGGTCGGTCATCTTGCCTTCTTCAGCCATGGTCGGTCCCTTTCCCGTCACTCATATCCGCACTCATGTCCCGCACATCATGGGGGCGGTGTGCGCCTTGCCTCAACTATCCGCGTACAGCCACTGTCGCACAATGGCCACGGAATCATCCGGGTTGGCCTGGATGATATCGGCCACCTTCTTGATGGCGGATTCCTGAATGCGCCCTTCCACCTGGGCCACATCGATCCGGCTTTCGGTGTTCAGGTCGTCCAGGTTGAATTCGCCTTTCTGCTGGGCCTGCCGGATCAGGGCCCTGGCCCGATCATCGCCCCGCGCCGCCGCCGACAGCATTTCCGGCGTGATGGAGCCGTCGTCAGGGGCCTGCAAGGCCAGTTGCTCCCGATCCTGTTCCATTTCGGCGGCGAGGCGGGCCTGTTCCTGTTGCTGGGCTTCCTTCATCATCTGGGCATCGGGGATCGCCTCCAGAATACGGGAGACCAGGGGGCGAATCACGGTCAACAGAACCAGCGTGGCCACCAGTATGAGACCGCCCACCTGCAAGAGCTGGAAGATGTCCTGCTTTTCGAAGCCCATGATGTTGATCTGGGTCTGCTGGTCCAGCATGGGGGGCGGATCGGCAAAGCGCATGGCCTGCACCGTCACGGCGTCACCGCGTTCCGCATTATAGGGAATGGCTGTCAGCACCAGTTCCCTGAGCGCGTCGATTTCATCTTCCGTGCGGTCCTGATAATTGGTGGTCTCGCCCTGATCGTTCTTTTCCCGGATGCCATCCACCAGCACCGCCACGCGCACCCGATCCACCGTGCCCGGTTCGCTGACCACCACGGTTTCGGTGCGGCTGTTCTGGAAATCGGTGCGTTCCTCCACCCGTTCCTCGCTGCTGCCGGGGCCGCTGGAGGCGTTGTTGTCCGCGTCGGGCAGGTTGTTGCCCACGGTGACGGAGCCGCTCTCCTCCCGCTCGGAGCTCTGCTCCTCGATCACGGTCTGGGCGGCCACCACCTGCCCCGCCGGGTCGAAGCGGGTTTCGGAGCGGGTGGTGCGGCTCATGTTCATCTCAACCGATACTTCAGCGCGCACATTGCCCCGGCCAACGCGGCTGGCCAGCAGGCTTTCCACCTTGTTGCGATAGCGTTGCTCCATCGCCATGCGGGCTTCTTCCAGCGATGAGAAACTGCCCATTCCCTCGCCGCCGCTACCTTTGGACAACAAGCGCCCGCTGGTGTCCGTGATGGTGACGCGCCCCGGCGAGAGGCCGGGTATGGCGCTGGCCACCAGGGCCTGAATCGACTGGGCGTGGGCTTCGGTAACGCCCATGCCGCGCGGCTTGATCACGATGGCGGCGGAAGGTTCGTCCGCATCCCGCTGGAACGGGCGCCGTTCGGGCATCACGATATGAACGCGGGCTTCCTGCACGGACTGGATGAAGCTGATGGTGCGCGACAGTTCCCCTTCCACCGCGCGCACATAATTCACATTGAGCTCGAAACTGGTGCGGCCAAAGGAACTGTCCTCGTCGAACAGTTCCATGCCCACCACATTGCCGGCCAGCCCCTCGCCGGCGAGCGACAGGCGCAGGCGGTCCACTTCCCCTTCGGGCACCTTGATGATGGTGCCGCCCGCATCGGTTTCATAGGGGATGTTCTGGGCATCCAGACGCTGGGCTATATCGGACGCGGCGGCCGGTTGCAGATCGCTGTAGAGCACCGTCATCGGCGACGATTGCAACTGGCCGATGATCAGGCCGAAAAAGCCGATGGTGACGGCCCCCACGACGCCAATGATGATCAGGCGCGTGGTGCCGAGATTCTGTACGAATTGCCGCAGCGCTTCCAATTGCAGTCCCGCTCTTCCACCGGCTCATGGCCGGTCTGGTTCATTCCGTCGCCGGGCCGGGGCACCTGTTTCCAAACCGGCCCCCGCCTGTTTACGGCCAGCAAAAGCCGGGCCACTCTCGCCGGGCGGGCTTCGGCGGCGCAGGGCCTTGACCCTTCTGGGGAATTTGGCCCGTCAACCGCCTGTCCGCCCGTTTCGTCCGCACTCTAGCAGGGGCGGAGTCGCCCACACAATGCTGTTCTTTGGGCCGTTTGTTCGGGCCGTCTCCCCGGCATACTGGATCAGGGAGAGTAAAGACGAGGTTAAAATAGGCAAATATTGCCTAACCTCAAGCGCTGATTTCGGCCTGAAGGGTGGGCGGCAACCTTGAAGCGGGGTTCGCGGATCGTCAGCCCTGCTGGCGGCGGTATTGCTGGGCGCGGGTGACCCGAAGCCCCGCCAGACCGTTGCGGTCAATGGCTTCCTGCCAGGCGAGGAATTCCTCTATGGACAGGGCATACATGCGGCAGGCTTCATCCAGGGTCAGCAGGCCGCCACGCACGGCCATGACCACCTGCGCCTTGCGGCGGATCACCCATCGTTTGGTGTTGGTATCCGGCAGATCCTCGCGGGTCATTGCCGTCTGGTCCGGCCCCATAACGGATTCGGGCCGGTTTCCATCCTCATTCTGTTGTTCCATGTGGCACCCATTTACTACTCACGCAACTCACGCCGATACACTGGCGGCGCATCCATGCCTCGTCTTGAACCGCCGGACACCCGTGAACCGGATGCGGCGTTTCGCTGCCACTTTGAACAAGGCCGATGCCAACCCACCGGCATCGAAGGATGGCGCAGGATGATGGGGGCAAGGTGTGAATTGAAAGTTAAAAATTGACCTATTCTGATCACAATCCTGCTACCAGGGGGTGTGTTTCTGTGATCGGCGGATAACCAGGCAGGAATAAGGGGCGGAAAAAGCATCGGGCCGCCCCTTTTTGGGGCGACCCGATGGCAGCATGACGATGGCGCGGGGCGCCTGGCCCCGAACCGGGAGCCCTGATGGCATCAGACCAACTGGGTCAGTTCCGTCAGAATCTCGTCGGACGTGGTGATGATCCGCGTGGATGCGGAAAACGCCCGCTGCATCTTGATCAGGTCGGCGAACTCATTGGCCAGATCCACCGTGGAAAGCTCCAGCGAGTTGGGCGAAACCTTGCCCGCGCCCCCTTCATTGGGGTTGTTCAGGGTGAAGTTGCCGGAACTGTCGGACGCGCCAAAGGCGTTGCCCTGCCGCCGGTTCAACCCTTCGGGGTTGGAGAAGGTGGCCACCGGCAGGCGGAACACGGTCTTGGCCAGACCGTTCTTGAACAGCGCGTTCACGTCGCCGTTCTCGGTGATCTGGATGCCGTTCACATTGTCGAACTGGGCACCGTCCACCGCGGTGGAGATCACCGTGGACTGGCTGTCGAAGTGGGTGAAGCCGTTGGTTTCCGTATCCGTACCGGCTTCGTAATCGATCTGGCTGGTGGCGGCGTTGGAAATGCCGTCATTCCAGTCGATCATCAGGCCGCTGTTCTGGTTGTTCAGCACGTTTTCGTCCGCCAGGCCGTCGCCATCGGCATCGGTGCTGGGGTCGGTCACATCCCCGGCGCTCAGGTCGCTGGGCAACGGGCTGTGTACCACATTGCGCAGATTGCTGTTGCCAAGATCGATGCTGCCATCCGGGTTGAAGGTCAGCGTGCCGCGCCCGATCAGGCCGTTGCTGCCATGGGCGCCGTTCAGTTCCGACGGATTGTCCGCATAGACCTCGAAGGTCCAGGCATTGGATGCGGTTTTCTTGAAGGCGCTGACCACGGTGTGCGCCTGACCCAGGCTGTCGAACACCGTCACATTGGTCTCGAAATCGGCGGTGACGGTGCGGCCGCCGGTGGCCGTGCCGTTGGCGGTAAGGGCGCCGATATTACTGGGGTCCGTCAGCGGTGCGCCATTGCTGAGATTGGTCGTCAGCGGCTGGGTGGAGCTTTGCAGGTTCGCCCGGATGGATACCTCATCCGTGGCCTCGGCAATGCCGTTCAGATTGTCGATATTGATGGGCTCCAGATTGCGCAGGTCCTGGCGGTTATTGGTGATGTTGCCCTGCGTATCCAGAATGTTGCCCTGGTTATCCAGCGGCCAGCCCAGCAGGTTCTGCCCGGCGGTGTTGACCAGGAAGCCCTTGTTGTCCTGCGTGAAGGAGCCGGCGCGGGTGAACAGGGTCTCGCCCGTCTTGTCTTCCGGGTCCACCGCGTTGCGCACCACGAAGAAACCGGCGCCGTCAATGGCCAGATCGGTGGTGGAGGCGGACGGCTCCAGCAGGCCCTGGCCGCTCACCAGTGTGGTGGACGATGCCCGCACCCCGCCCGGCGAGAAGCTTTGCAGGGCTTCCGTTTCGGTCACGAGGGTGGAGAAGTTGGTGCGCGTCTCCTTGTAGCCCACCGTGTTGACGTTGGTGATGTTGTCACTGATGACACCGATGCCTTCGCCGAAGGCCTGAAGCCCGGATACACCGGTGGAAAGCGCCGTGAATGCCATGTCTTGTCTCCTTGAATGCTCACGTCGTCATGCTGTTCTGGCATTCTGCCCTTTGACCAGGGTGGCCCCATACTGCGGCCACCCGGTTTCATGCCGCGTCGATCAGCTTCCTTCAGCGATCAGACGCAGAATGCTGTCCTGTTTCACATTGCTGCCGCCAATCCTGAACAGCGGCTCGCCACTGTTGGATGTGTCCACGGCGGTGATGCGGTCTTCCACGAACACCGAATTGTCCACCGGATCGCCCAGCCCGTCCGTTGCGCGAACCGACAGGGTGTAGGTGCCGGGGCCGGTCTGGAACCCGCCCTGATTGGTGCCGTCCCAGTTCAGAACATGCTCGCCCTGGCTGGTGTTGCCCTTGGCCTGGAAGACGGTGAAGCCGTTTTCGTCCTTGACCTGCAATTCCACATCACGGGCCGGGCCATCAAGCTGGTAGATCCAGTCGGCGCCGGTGCCGTCACTTTCGACCGTGTCCGCTTCCACCCGGGCCGTATTGCCCAGGAAACCGGCGGCGACCGAGGCGTCATTCTTGCTGAGCGACTTGGCGATGGTTTCCAGATTCTGGTTGGTCTGAATCTGTTGCTCCACGCCGGAGAACTGCACCAGTTGCTGGGTGAATTCCTTGGATTTCATCGGCTCCAGCGGGTCCTGATTCTGCAACTGGGTGGTCAGCAGGGTCAGGAACTGGTCGAAGTCGTCCGCCAGCCTGGCGGCGCTGCCTGCGGCCTTGCTTCCGTCATTTGCCGCTGCGCCTGTGATGCCGTCGAGTTCCATAGCCTCAGCCTTTCCTTTAGATCCTGATGTCCAGCCCGGTATCCGCGTTCACGTGACCGAGTATGGCATCCAGGTCCACGTCTTCCCCGTCATCGGGGGCGGTTGTGGATTGATTTGCAATATCCGGGCCAGAGTCCGCGCCTTCATCCGCGCCGCGCTGGGCGGCGGCCAGGGCCGCTTCCTCGCGGTGTTTGTCCGCAAGGGCCGCTTCGGCCATGGCCCGTCCGGCACTTTCTTCCCCCGTGGGGTCGTCCAGCGTGAAGGCCAGCCCCTTGGGGTCCAGCTTGTGCCCACCGGCTTCGATGGCCCGTTCCAGCGTGCCGCGATCCTTTTGCAGCATGTCCAGCGTTTCCGGCTTTTCGGTGCGCACCTGGGCGCGCACCAGGCCGCGATCGGTGAATTGAAGCTGCACCAGCACCCGGCCCAGTTCCGGCGGGTCCATGCGCATGGTGAACTGTTTTTCCCCCTTGTCGGCAGCGCTGGATACCTTCAGGCCCAGATCGTGGGCGGCCTGCTTGGCGGTCTGGCCCCGTGGCTGGCCGCCGAGCGCCTGTCCCCCCGCCGCGCGGGCGGGGTTGGGCTGCCCGGAAAGGCTTGCCAGCCCGGCGGCAATACCGGTCATGCCGGCCCGGTCATTCATGCCGGTCAGGGATTCCGGCGTGATGGTCATGCCGCTTGGCCTTGCGAACAGGCCACCGGCTTCGCTGCTGGGCCGCCAGAAGGAGCCGCTGTCCAGCATCCGGGAAAAGGCCCCGCCGTCACCGCCAGTCTGGCGCGGCACGGTGCTTTCCGCCCCGGACTGACCGGCGGCCAGTCGGGCGGCCTGGGGGGTGTTCTGCTGTCCCGACCCCTGATTGCCCGCGCCCCGGTCGCCGGTGCCGTGATTGCCCGCGGTCATGGCGCGCGGGTCAAGACCACCCGTGACGGGCGCAGCCGATTGGCCGGTGCCGCTGGCGGCGGTGGCCCCGGATTGCCCAGGGGTCGGCTGTCCGGCTGCGGTTTGTCCCGCGCCGAAGGGGGCCGCGCCGCTGGCGGCGGCGGTGGTGGCCGCGTCCTGGGCGCCGCCCGGTGTTTGTATGGCGGCGGCCTGGTTGGCTTGCGTGCCGGGGGCAGCCTGATCGGACTGGTGCGCGGCGGCGCGGGGGTCCGCCTCCGCCATGGCCTGAGCGCGCGGATCATTAAGGGGATCGTTGGTTCCCGACTCGTTTGATCCGGCCCCGTTCAGTGCCTTCCCGTCGGCGCCCGTTGCATCGGGGTCGCCGTCCATATCCGCATCAAGGGCTGCCTGATCCGGGGTTGCCTGATCCTGCCCAGCCTGGCCTTGAGCCGTCCGTACCGGTGTGGTCCCCGCCTGCGTCGCGTGTTCTTGCGCGGCCTGTGCCTGTGTGGCCTGTGCCTGTGTGGCCTGTGTCTGTGTAGTGTGTGCCTGCGTTTGGGTGCCTTGCGCCGCTTCGGGGTGCGCCCCGGATGCGGCCATGCTCGCGCCGTCACGCGCTGACCCCTGACCCGATGGTGCGCTGTCGCCAGAGGCCGTGCCTTCCGCGCCGGTTCGGGCCGTTTGCGGGCCGCCTTCGGGCGCGCTTTGTGTGGCGCCGTGGCGGGCCGGTTGCTCGCCAGTGCCGCCCTGGCCAGCACCGGGCGCAAGTGTGCCGGTTTGCAGGAAGCGGGTCAGTGTCGCCATGGGGTCATCGGCATGGGCACTGGCATTGGCGCTGTGTGCCAGCCCCTGGGGAAGCGGTTGGTCGCTGCCCCGCAGGCTGAGAGCGCCATCTGTTTCATTGAGCCTGAGCAGCGTCACCCGGGCGGTGAGAACGCCGTTGTCCTGACCGGCGGCAGGCGCATCGGCGCCGTCCTGTTGGCCGCCATGCCGGGCGGCAAGCAGGTGGCCGCTGACTTTGCCAGCCAGCGACAGGGCGCCGGACACGGCAGTCTCGCTGGCCATATCGGTGCCACCAGCCTTCAGGCCGGGCAGGGCGGGGGCGCCTTCGGGCATCGTGCCCGGCAGCAGGCCGAATTCGCTGACCGCATCGGCCTTGACCAGCCCGTCATTGACCAATGCGGCGGCGCCAGCATCGCTCATCAGGGCCAGATGGGTGCCGTTTTCCTGTAATTTTCCCTTGAAGCTGTCTTCGGGCAGGCTGTCAATGGCGGCCTCAAGGGCGCCGTCCGGCACGCCGTCCAGCGACACCAGCTTCAGGCCGTCCAGCGCACCGCCTTCGCCGCTGTGCAACAGGGCGCCAAAGCCGGGCGCATCTTGCGCCCTGTCCTGTGCGGATGCCTGCCCCGCGGCCTTTGTGGCGGCGCCGGTCAGGCCCTGTGCAGGGGCGCTGGCGAGTAGCTGAAAGAAATTGTCCAAACTGTTCATCTGACCCTTCCGTCCATGAGCGTCTTTGTTGCGGCTTCATTCTGAACGCCTGGACGCGGAGAGTTTTTCCGGCGCTTTCGGGGAAGCAAGGCGCGGGCCAGTTTGCCCCAGGCTGTGCAATGCCGCCATTCCGGGCCAAGGGACAGGGGGGTGATGCCCGTGCCATCAGGGGGTGAAGGGGTGAACCGGGCAAACACTGCCGGGGTGGGGTGATGTGCCCCGGTTCATCTTGTCTCTTGTCATCGGGGCGGCTTTTCCTATATGCAGCCCTCTAAATCTGATAGTTTTGGTCTGCATTGATCCCCGGCACCGCGCCGGGCACGGCAGACGTATGGCCCGCCAACCGGGCGGAGAAGCGCAATGACGGATATGGACACGCACATCACCACCCACGCGCCCGACCCCGCCCATGGCGGCCCCGGTCAGGATGGTGGCGCGCAAGGCGGTCTCAATTCCCTGGGCTTTGCCCGCCCCCCTGCTGAAACGCGGGTGGTGGTGGCCATGTCCGGTGGGGTGGACAGTTCCGCCACCGCTGCCCTGCTGCATGAACAGGGCTATGACGTGGTGGGCATCACGCTTCAGCTTTATGATCACGGCGTGGCGGTGCAGAAAAAGGGCGCCTGCTGCGCCGGGCAGGATATTCACGACGCCCGCCGCGTGGCGGAAGGGCTGGGCATTCCCCATTATGTTCTGGATTATGAAAGCCGTTTCCGGGATTCCGTGATGGAGGAATTCGCCGACAGCTATATCAAGGGGGAAACGCCGATCCCCTGCGTGCGCTGCAATCAGACAGTCAAGTTCCGCGATCTTCTGGAAACGGCCAGGGATCTGGGCGCCGACTGCATGGCCACCGGGCATTATGTGCGCCGTGTGGTGGGGGCGGATGGCACCGCGCATCTTCTGGGCGGCGTGGATGATAACCGGGATCAGAGCTATTTCCTGTTCGCCACAACGCAGGAACAGCTTGATTTCCTGCGGTTTCCGCTGGGCGATCTGGAAAAGCCGGAAGTGCGCGCCCTGGCGGAGCGTTTCGGCCTGTCCGTGGCCGACAAGCCGGACAGCCAGGATATCTGCTTCGTGCCGAATGGCCGCTATGTGGACGTGATCGAACGCCTGCGCCCCGGCGCCATGGAACCGGGCGAGATCGTCGATCTGGATGGCAATGTGCTGGGCCATCACAAGGGCATTGTGGGCTATACCATCGGGCAGCGCCGGGGGCTCGGTATTGGCGGTTTCCTTGAGCCCGTCTATGTGGTGCAGCTACAGCCGGAAAAGCGCCGTGTGGTGGTGGGGCCGAAGGCGGCGCTGGATGTGGCGGCGCTTCGGATCAAGGAAGTGAACTGGATCGGCGGCCCCATTCCCGACGGGGGCCTGCCGGTATCAGTGAAGATCCGATCCACCCGGCCCGGCGTGCCCGCCCGTGTCACGCTGGAAGACGGCGCCCGCGCCCGCGTGGTTCTGGATACACCGGAAGCCGGTGTCTCCGCCGGTCAGGCGGCGGTCTTCTATGATGGGGACCGGGTGCTCGGCGGCGGCTGGATCGACGGCACCGAGAGCGTGGACAGGCGCCTGCGCGCAGCCTGATAAGGGTCTGGCCGAAAGCGGGCAGGGGCGCGGGGATCACCTGCGTCCCACGGCGCACCCAACACGGCGATTTTTGCTTGACGGGCTTGTGGCGCTTCGCCTATATAGCCGCCGTCCAAGCGGGGTGGCATCCCCGCCCGGCCTTGCCGCATCGCTGCGGGGCCGTGCCTTTCGGGGCGGAGTAGCTCAGCTGGTTAGAGCACGGGAATCATAATCCCGGTGTCGGGGGTTCAAGTCCCTCCTCCGCTACCACCCCTTTCTTGTGGGCCTGTGGCGCTGTCGGGCACTGTCGGCGCGGCGTTTAACACAAATGTGATGCCATTCTGATCAGGCGTGGCGACGGGCGCTGATCCGCCGCCACCCGCGCCGGGCCGCCGGTTTTGCGTGGGCATTGTGTCCGATCCGGTTCCGAATTCGGGTTCATACCCCCTAGGCAATCCCCGGAGAGTCCGTTAAGAGACCGTTACCTGACCGCGCGGTCTGGCGTGGGTCGATACAGCGAGGGAGGCATGTCCATGCCGTTGGGCGGGCTTGGTCGTTTCGGTTTCGGAGTTGTTTTGACGGCGCTGCTGATGGCGGCGGGCCGAGAGCCCGTGCGCGCGCAGGCGCCGCAGAATGGCCCGCCCCCCGCCGTGACCACGGCGGTGGCCGAACCCGCCACCGTGCCGCTCAGTGTCAGCCTGCCGGGTCGTGTGGTGGCCGAGGCGGAATCCGTGGTGCGCCCGCGGGTGAATGGCCTGATCGTGAAGCGCCATTTCACGGAAGGCGCGCGGGTGGAAAAGGGCGACAGCCTGTATCAGATCGACCCCCGGCCCTTTGAAGTGGCGCTGGATCAGGCACGGGCGGAATTGGACCGTGCCGAGGCGCAGGTGACCATGCTGAAGGCCCGCGTGGCGCGGCAGAAAGCTCTTTTGGCGCAAGATAATACCAGCCCCAGCCAGGTGGAAGAGGCCGTGGCCGCGCTGGCGGGCGCACAGGCGGACGTGGCCGCCGCCAAGGCGACCCGCCGCCAGGCCCGGCTGGACCTGGAATTCGCCACGGTCAAGGCGCCGGTATCCGGCAGGGTGGGACGCACGCGCATACAGGTGGGCAATCTTGTCTCCGCCGGGCAGGAACAGCCGCTGACCGTGATCACCCGCACCGATCCCGTTCTGGTGGACCTGCAACAGACTGCGGCACAGGCTTTGCGCGTCAAGCGGCTGGTGGGCGATCCGGCGGGTCGATCCGTCAGCTACAGTTTTGCCGATGACAGCGGCACATCCTTTGACCAACAGGGCGAGGTGCTGTTCGGCGAGGTGCGCGTGGAGCCCGCCACCGGCGCCGTGGTGCTGCGCAGTCGCGTGGCCAACCCGGATGGTGTTCTGCTGCCGGGCCTGTTCCTGCGCGGGGTGGTATCGCTGGGCGAACGATCCGGCGTGTTCCTGATCCCGCAGCGCGCCACGGTGCGCGACCCGGAAGGGCGGCTCCGGCTCTGGGTGGTGGGGGATGACAATACCGCCACGCCCGTGCTGCTTCGGGATTCGGGCAGCCATGACGGCCACTGGATCATCGAAGAGGGCCTGAGCGCGGGCACCCGCTATGTGCTGGAAGGCTATCAGGCGCTCCGCCCCGGCATGAAGGTGCGCCCATCCGCCACTGACGCGGCACCCGGCAAATCGGGCGGGGAGCAGGGCTAGACCATGGCACGCTTTTTCATTGAGCGCCCGGTTTTCGCCTGGGTCATCGCCATCATCATCATGCTGGCGGGCGTGCTGGCCATTCGCGGCCTGCCGGTGGAGCAGTATCCATCCGTGGCGCCGCCCACCGTGGCGGTCAATGCCACCTATCCCGGCGCGTCGGCCAAGACGGTGGAAAACGCCGTGACCCAGGTGATCGAACAGCGGCTGACCGGCATCGACTATCTGCGCTATTTCACCGCCAGCAGTTCCGACGGCAGCGCCACCATCACCCTGACCTTCGAGCCGGAGGCGGACCCGGACATCGCCCAGGTGCAGACCCAGAACAAGGTGCAGGGCGCCTTGTCGCAACTGCCGCAGGCGGTGCAGCAGCAGGGCGTGACGGTCACCAAGTCCAACGATACCTTCCTGCTGGTGGTGGGGGTGTATTCGCCGGACAGCAGCGTGCCCCAGGGGGAAATCAGCGACATGCTGGTGTCCCGCTTCCGGGAGCCGCTGTCGCGCATCAATGGCGTGGGCAGCGTGACTGTTTTCGGCGCCCAGCACGCCATGCGGATATGGCTGAACCCGGATCGGATGAACACTTATCGCTTCACCCCCATCGATGTGGTGGAGGCGATCGAGGCGCAGAACACCGATGTGACCGCCGGTGAACTGGGCGCGCGCCCTGCCGTGGAAGGGCAGGCGCTCAATGCCACGGTAACGGCCCGGTCGCTGTTGCAGACCGAGCAGGATTTCCGCGACCTGGTGCTTCGGGTGAACCCGGATGGATCGCGCCTGCGCCTGTCCGACGTGGCGCGGGTGGAGCTGGGGCAGGAAAGTTACAACCGGATCGTGCGCTATCGACGACAGCCCGCCGCGGGCATGGCGGTGAGCCTGTCCACCGGCGCCAATGCGCTGCAAACCGCCGAGGAGGTGAAGGCCCGCGTGGCGGAACTGGCCGAATTCATGCCCGCCGGGCTGGAATACACCTTCCCCTTCGACACCACGCCCTTTATCGAACTGTCCATCGAAGCGGTGGTGCAGACCCTGATCGAGGCGGTGGGCCTGGTCTTTCTGGTGATGCTGCTGTTCCTGCAGAATCTGCGCGCCACCCTGATTCCCACTATTGCCGTGCCGGTGGTTCTGCTGGGCACCTTTGCGGTTCTTTACGCCTTCGGGTTCACCATCAACATGCTGACCATGTTCGCCATGGTGCTGGCCATCGGCCTGCTGGTGGATGACGCCATCGTGGTGGTGGAGAATGTGGAGCGGGTCATGTCCGAAGAAGGGCTGTCCCCGCGTGAAGCGACGCGAAAATCCATGAAGCAGATCACGGGCGCGCTGGTGGGCATCGCCGTGGTGCTGTCCACCGTCTTTATTCCGATGGCGTTTTTCAGTGGTTCCGCCGGGGCCATTTACCGGCAGTTTTCCATCACCATCGTTTCGGCCATGACGCTGTCCGTCCTGGTGGCGCTCATATTGTCGCCCACACTCTGCGCCACCCTGCTCAAGGAGGCCAAAGACGGTGGCCGCCGAAAGGAGACCGGCTTTTTCGGCTGGTTCAACCGGCATTTCAATCGCGCGCGGGACGGCTATCAGAAAAGCGCCGGGCACATTGCCGGGCGTTTTGGCCGCTATTTCGGCATCTATCTGCTGCTGGTGGCGGGCATGGCGGTGATCTTTCTGCGCCTGCCCACCGCCTTTCTGCCGGACGAGGATCAGGGCAGCATGTTCCTGACCATCAAGACCCCGCCGGGCGCGACCGCGCAGCGTACGCTCGAATCGGTCAAGAAGGTGGAGGATTTCCTGCTGGATGAGCGCGCGGACGTGGTGCAGCATCTGTTCACCGTGGTGGGCTTTTCCTTTGCGGGCTCCGCGCAGAATGCGGCGATCGGTTTTACCAGCCTGAAGGACTGGTCCGAGCGTCAGGGCGAAGGGCAGAGCATATTCGCGCTGCAACAGGATGCCTTCCGCAGCCTGTCGGGCATTCAGGATGCGGACGTGTTCGCCTTTGTGCCGCCGCCGATCCGGGCGCTGGGCAATGCCACGGGCTTCGACATGCAGTTGGTGGACCGCGCCGGGCTGGGGCACGAGGCGCTGATGGCGGCGCGGGATGATCTTTTGCGGCGGGCCCGGCAGAACCCCCTGCTGTCCGGTGTGCGCCCGAACGGGCTGGATGATGTGCCCCGTTATGACATCCATATCGATTCCACCAAGGCGGCGGCGCACGGCGTTTCCCTGCAAGCGATCAACCGTACGCTCCAGATTGCCTGGGGGTCTTCCTATGTGAACGATTTCCTGGATGACGGGCGAATCAAGCGGGTCTATGTGCAGGCGGACGCGCCTTTCCGCATGATGCCGGACGATCTGAGCGTCTGGCATGTGCGCAACGAGGCGGGCGAGATGGTCTCTTTCGACAGCTTCGCCACCGGTCAGTGGGGCTTTGGGTCGCCCAAGCTGGAACGCTTCAACGGTGTCAGTTCGCTGAACATTCAGGGTGGCCCTGCGCCGGGGGTCAGTTCCGGGGTGGCGATGGATGAAATGGCCGATATCGTGCGGGAGCATCTGCCCGACGGGCTGGATGTGGCCTGGTCCGGCATATCCTATGAAGAACGGGCGAGCGGGGCGCAGGCACCGCTGCTCTATGCGCTGTCCGTGCTGGTGGTTTTCCTGTTCCTGGCCGCGCTTTATGAAAGCTGGGCGGTGCCGCTGGCCGTGCTGCTGGTGGCGCCGATCGGTGTGCTGGGCGCGGTGGTGGCGGCCTATCTGTTCGGCCTGTCCAATGATGTCTATTTCCAGGTGGCCTTGCTGACCACGGTGGGGCTGGCGTCCAAGAACGCCATTCTGATCGTGGAATTCGCCAAGGAAATGGTGGACGACGGCACGCCGCTCCTCAAGGCCACGGCCATCGCGGCCCGGCAGCGTTTCCGCCCCATTCTGATGACCTCTCTGGCCTTTGTGCTGGGGGTTACGCCGCTCGCTCTTGCGGACAGTGCCGGCGCGGCCAGCCAGAACGCCATCGGCATCGCCGTGATGGGCGGTATGCTGGCGGCCACCTTCCTGGCGATCTTTTTCGTGCCCATGTTCTATGTGGCGGTGGAAAAGCTGTTTCGTGGGCGGCGCACGGTCTCCCGATCCGGCTGATCGGGTGTCGCCGTATCGGCTGGCACGGCTGGCGGGCTGAAGACCTGCGGCTTTTCTGATCATATTGTCAGAATGATGATTTCCTGACACAATCCCTTCAGGTGGGATATGTCAGGAGCACTCTTTTGTCACTGAAAAGCGGGTCTTTTGGTATTCTGCTGGCATCCTTGTTGGCGGGCATGGCGGCATTGATCGCGTCGGGCGCGGTGGCCGCTGATCCTGTAGGACCGGAAGGAGATCAGGCGCCCGGCAAGGCCATATGGCTGGAACCGCACGACCTTGCCGAGGATGCGGAAAACGCGCCCCGGCACATGCGGTTGTCGCTGGAGCTTTTCCGCCTGCTGGCCGGTGAAATGGATGACGTGACCTTTCGGGTTTCCGGCGCCACACCGGCCCGCACGCGCGCCATGCTTGAACAACGCCCGAATGTGTGCGTGGGAAACCGGCTGAAAAATGCGGTGCGGGCGCGCTATACGGTGGGCACCACCCTGCCGCAACTGGTGGCGCCGGGTCTCAGGCTGTTTCTGCGCCGGGATGCTGTATCGGCCATGGACGCATCACGGCCCGAGGCCACCGAAACCGTGCGCCTTGACGCCCTGTTGCGCGCCCATCCGGGCCTGACGCTGGGCGTGCCGGAAGGGCGCTTTTACGGTCGGCCACTGGATCGCCTGCTGGCGGACCCGCCGCATCCGGGGCAGGTCTGGCGGGTGCGCACGCCGGATATCAATGACAGCGTGGTCAGCCTGCTGCACAAGGGCCGCTTTGATGGCCTGCTGGAATATGAAAACCAGTTCCGCTTCTATAGCAGCCCCGCCGAACTCGCCCGTATTCTGCCGCTCAAGCTGGAAGAAAGCCCGGCTTTCATCCCCGGCTATATCCTGTGTTCCAGGACGGACACGGGGCGTCGGCTGGTCGCGGCTTTTGATCGGGCCATTCGCACCCTGTCGCGGGAGCACATCTTTCTGGCCATTCATCTGCGCTGGTGGCGCCATGTGGATCGCGCGGCGCTGGTGCAGTTTTACAATGATACCTATGGCACCGCCTTCAGCCTGCCACCAGGCGGCAACACCGGGGAGCCAAGCGCCTGGTAATGCGCGGGGCTGGTGCACCGGGCCGGGCATCCCCGTTGACGCCGTGATGGAAAGCGGTCAGGCGGCGCGAGAGGACCGGTTCAGCAGCGGCAATACATGGGCCAGTACCGCTTCCGGTGCGTCGTCCTGCACCAGATGGCCGCCGCTTTCGATCCACTCAGGCGTGCCGTCGGCTGTTGTTTCGGCAAGACGACATGCCTGTTCCGGCGGCAGCCAGCCATCCTGTCGCCCCCACAGCACCGAGACGGGGCAGCGAACCGTATCCAGCGCGGGCACGATCTCTTCGGTATAGGCGTCGTCCATCTGGGCGATCTGGCGGTAAAAGGCGGCCTGTCCCACATCCCCACGCCAGGGCGCGGTGTACACCTCCAGCGCTTCGCGGGACAGTCCGCGATGGCTGGCGCTGTCGATATAGGTGTTCAGCAGTCCTTCATGAAGCGCCGACGGCATGTCGGCAAAGGCGCCGTGGTGCTTTCTGACATGCTGGACGAACGGCGTGCCCCACGGGGCAAACACCACGGCATCCATCAGAATCATCCGGTTGAAGTCCGCCTTGTCCAGAAGGTGGGCGCGCAGGGCGGTGGTGCCGCCAAAATCATGGGCGATCACGTCCGGCGCATCCAGGCCCCAATGGTCGATCAGTTCCATAAGAATGCGGTTCTGAATGCCAAGGGAGACATCCTGCGTCTTGTGGGGCGGCGCCTTGTAGGACTGGCCATAGCCCAGCAGGTCATAGAAATAGACCCGCCGGTGCGCGGCCAGGTGCGGGGCGATCCGGCGCCACACCTGGGCGGAAAAAGGGGTGCCGTGAATCAGGACCAGCGGCGGCCCGTCGCCCATCATTCCCCAGGCTATATGATGACTGTTGAAAATGAATCGTTGGTCCAGCCTGAGCATGGCGTTACTCTTGTCCACAACACTAACCCTTTTTAACGTTTTTTACGGTTACATCAGAATGCCCGAATTGGCAAGGAGGGATCGTGACTGATCTCGTGGATGGAAAATGGACGGAAACGGCCTTTCTGGGCGGTGATCCGGCGCTGGATTTCATCAATACCGTCAGTGATGATCTGAAAACCCGTGTGCGCACGCGCCTGACCGACTGGGAACGGCTGGTGGGCTGGACCCGCATGGCCGATCTGGACCTGCCCGCGCCCCCCGCCGCCGAGGTGCCCGATGATGCCGGGCAGCAACTGACGGCGCTCCATCAGGTGCGGGAAGCGGTGTATCATCTGTTGCTGGCACGGCGGGACGGCGCACCCCCCGCGCCGCTGCCGCAAGACCTGACACGGGCTTTCCAGCAGGTGCTGGCCCGCGCCCGCATGGTTTCCGGGCCGCAGGGGGTTCAGTGGCAGGCGGTGCCGGGGCCTGCCATGCTGCATGATGCCATCCTTATCGACCTGCACCGGTTTCTCACCACCGGCCCGCTGGACAAAGTGCGCCAGTGCGGGCGCTGTAGCTGGCTTTTCCTGAATCCGGGGCGTGGTCGCGGGCGGCAGTGGTGCAGTATGCGGCTGTGCGGCAACCGCACCAAGGTGGCCACCCACCGGCAGCGCCGGGCGCACGCCTGACCGGCACGGCCTCCCTCGCGGGGGCTCTCATATGGAAAAGGGCGGCCCCGCAGGCCCGCCCCATACCGGATCGATGCTCGGCGGTGTCAGTGCGCGTGGGCCGACCCGGTGCCGGATGGCACGCGGATGTCTTCCACCATGTCCTGAACCGATTGCGGCGGCGCGCTGGTGCGCAGTGCTACGGTCACGGCCACCGCGACGTTCAGCAGGCTGCCCACAAAGCCGATGCCCTCTGGCGAGACGCCGAACAGCCAGTGTTCCGCCGTGTTCAGGCCCGGCATCATGAACTTGAAGAACACGATATAGCCGAAGGTGAACAGCAGGCCGGTCAGCATTCCCGCTATGGCGCCCGCCTTGTTCATGCGCTTGAAGAAGATGCCCATGACGATGGCGGGGAACAGGCTGGCCGCCGCCAGCCCGAAGGCGAAGGCCACCACCTGCGCCACGAAGCCCGGCGGGTTGATGCCCAGATAGCCCGCCACTACGATGGCCGTGGCCGCCGCCAGCCGGGCGAACAGCAACTCCTGCCGATCCGTGATGTGCGGCATCAGGGTCTTTTTCAGCAGATCGTGGCTGACGCTTGATGAAATCACGAGCAGAAGCCCCGCCGCCGTGGACAGCGCCGCCGCCAGACTGCCCGCCGCCACCAGGGCGAATACCCAGTCTGGAAGCCGGGCGATTTCCGGGTTGGCCAGCACCATGATGTCCCGGTCCACATAGACCTCGTTCGGGGTGTCGGTGGGCGGGTTTTCCAGCAGGCGCTGACCGTGCTGGCCGGTGGCGCCCCGATAGTCGGGCTTGCCCTCGAACGGGGCGCCCGCGCGGTACTGGATGGCGCCGTCGCCGTTTTTGTCCCGCCAGCCGATCAGGCCCAGCTCCTCCCAGTTTTTGAACCAGTCGGGGGTGGCGGCATAGTCGGTCTCGTTCACTTCATTGATGAAATTGATCCGGGCAAAGGCCCCCACGGCGGGGGCGGTGGAATAGAGAATGGCGATGAACACCAGCGCCCAGCCCGCCGAGCGCCGCGCGTCCGACGCCTTGGGCACGGTGAAGAAGCGCACGATCACATGGGGCAGGCCCGCCGTGCCCAGCATAAGCGCGGCGGTGATGGCGAAAATGTCGATGAGCGATTTGGAGCCGTCCGTATAGGCATTGAAGCCCAGGTCGATCAGGGTTCGGTCCAGCTTTTCCAGCACGCTCAGCCCTGATCCGTCGATCACGGTGGCGCCCAGGCCGAACTGCGGCACCGGATTGCCGGTGATGATCAGCGACATGAAAATGGCGGGCACGGTGAAGGCGAAGATCAGCACGCAATATTGCGCCACCTGGGTATAGGTGATGCCCTTCATGCCGCCCAGAACCGCATACAGGAACACGATCGCCATGCCGATGATCACACCGGTGTTGATGTCCACTTCCAGAAAGCGGGAAAACACGATGCCGGTGCCGCGCATCTGTCCCGCCACATAGGTGAAGGAAATGAAGATCAGGCACACCACGGCCACCAGCCGGGCGGCATTGCTGTAATAGCGATCGCCGATGAAATCCGGCACGGTGAACTTGCCGAACTTGCGCAAATAGGGGGCCAGCAGCAGGGCCAGCAGCACATAGCCGCCGGTCCAGCCCATCAGATAGACGGACCCGTCATAGCCCAGAAAGGCGATCAGCCCGGCCATGGATATGAAGGAAGCCGCCGACATCCAGTCCGCCGCCGTGGCCATGCCATTGACCACCGGATGCACGCCGCCGCCCGCCACATAGAATTCACGGGTGGAGCCCACCCGCGACCAGATGGCGATGCCGATATAGATGGAAAAGGAAATGCCGACGAAAATATAGGTGAGTGTCTGCGCGTCCATGTCCGCCCCCTCAGTCGCCAAGCCCGAAGCGGGCATCGATTTTGCGCATCATCCGAGCATAGACGAAGATCAGCACCACGAATGTATAGATGGACCCCTGCTGGGCGAACCAGAAGCCCAGCTTGAAGCCGAAAACCTCAATGGCGTTGAGCGGTTCGTGCAGCAGAATGCCGAAGCCGAAGGATACGGTGAACCAGATTGCCAGCAGCGTGGCCAGCAGTTTCAGGTTCGCTTTCCAGTATCCCGCGCGTCCGCCCGCGTCCGGCGGTGTGTCCGTCTCATTTTCGGCCATGGCGCCCCTCCCTCCAGAACATGAAAGCCATATAACGGCCTGGCAGGCTAATGCACTTTGCGGTTTCCCTGAATCGTAAAATGACAAAGACGCGCAGAATCACAAATCGCGCATTCCGGTTGCGCCGCTGTTGCGCCCCATGATGGTCTGCCATTGTGCCGGGGCGTGTCGGGCGTCTATGCTTCACCCTGTTCATCCTGCCCGCACCGATCAGGGATACCCCATGGCCCGCTTGTATATTGTTTCGGATCGTCATGCCTTTGTCGCCGCGCCGCAAGGCGGGCTGGACGGCCTGTCGGTTCATTTCGCCGCCGCCGCGCTGGAATTGTCGCCGGTGACGGATCTTGCCCCCTTGGTGCATGGCCGCAATCTGCTGCCCAATGCCGATTTCGGGGACGGGTTGACCAACTGGACCCTGCGGGGCGGCGACGGTGACAGCGCCGGGCTGGATGCCAAAGGCTGGTCCCTCGCCGGGGCCCATACGGCCTATATCCGCCAGAAGCCGGGCGCATCCGGTGCCCGGCTGATGAGCGTGCCCACAACCAGCCAGGGCCTGCCCCCCGTGGTGCCGGGGGATCGTTACCGGCTGTCCGCTTTGCTGGGGCTGCATGGCCGCGCGGCGGTGATGGGCGTCATCTTTCTGGATGAAGCGGGAAAGCCGGTGGCGGAACAGGTGCTGGATGTGCCCCACCGCGCCCTTGGCGGGGCCGGAATGGGCGATTATCAGGCGGAATGGATGACCGCCACCGCGCCGGACGGGGCCGCTTTCGCCCAGGTCTGGTTCGCGCTTGAGGATGGCGCGCCGGTACCGGGCGGCGTGACGGATGCATCGGTTCTGCTGGTGGCCCGTCCGTTTCTTGCGCTGGATTTGCCGCACTGGTCGCTGTCCGGCTGGGCCCCTTTTGACCGCGCGGCGGACGTGGCCGCGCGGGTACGCGCCGCCGGTGGCCATATCGGCGTGATCGCGCTGCCGGGCAAGGCGGCGAAAAAGCCGAAGGCGCTCCGTGTCACGGACGCGCAGGGCGCCGCCATCATGGACAGCCCGCAGGACTGGCGGCCCGCACCCTACCGCCCCTTGGTGTTCCGCCAGTTCGACGATGCGCTGATTCAGGCCCATCTGGACCTTCAGGAAAAACGGGACGGGCGGTTCCACACGCTCACCGGCTGGGTGGACGGCCATTACACCGGCGTCTGCCATCTGGACTGCGCCGGGGCGACCCGCCCGACCGAGGCGCGATTGCCCCTGCCGCCCCACTGGCGGGACGGCGCGCCCCACCATCTGGTCCTGTCGGATCGGGCCGGGCGCACGCTGTGCGGTGGCACGCGGCTGGTGACGGGGGTGGATACAGGCTGGTTTGATGTGCTCAAGCATACCACGCCGCCGCACGATGCGGGCCTGGCGCCCACGGCCCGGCTGCGGCATGAAGCGCTGCTCGGCCAGTTGCGCCGGGTGGCCGGCGGGGAGCTGGCACCGGGCGATCTGGGTGATCTGGTGGCGGGACACCGGGCGCTGGTGCGGGGCTATCCCTATATCGCGCCGGATCGTGCCCTTGCCTTTCCGCACCGGGCGGCGCCGGAGGTCAGCGTGGTGGTGCCGGTGCACAATGGCTTCAACCTTACATATAGCTGCCTTGCCGCGCTTCTGTTGGCGCCCACGCACACATCGTTCGAAGTGATCGTGGTGGATGACGGTTCCACCGACGCGGTGCAGACCCTGGCTGATTGGGTCAGCGGCATCACCCTTGTGCGGCATGATACGGCGCAGGGTTTCGTGGGCGCCTGCAATGCCGGGGCGGCGCGGGCGCGGGGCGCGCATATCGTGCTGTTGAACAATGACACGGAGCCCGGCCCCTATTGGCTGGATCATCTTCTGGCACCGGTATTGGCGGACCCGGATGCCATCGGGCAGGTGGCGGCCCGGCTGATCTATCCCCACGGCATCCTTCAGGATGCGGGCGGCATTGTCTGGAAGGACGGCAGCCCGCAGAATGCCGGGCGGTTCGAGGACGCCTTCGACCCCTTGTTCGATCGCGCGCGGGATGTGGACTATGCCTGCGGCGCGGCAACCCTGGTGCCGAAGGCTGTCTGGGCCGAGGTGGGCGGGCTGAGTGACGATTTCGCCCCCGCCTATTTCGAGGATACGGACCTGTCCTTCAGGATTCGCGCGGCGGGATATCGGGTGGTTTATGCGCCGGATGCGGTGATCGTCCACCATGAGGGCATTTCCAATGGCCGGGACGTGGCGGAGGAAAGCCGCTTCAAACGGTTCCAGACCGTCAACGGCCCCAAATTCGCAAAAAAGTGGAAAAAGGCGCTGAAAGCCTATCCCCGGCGCGACACGTCCAAGGGCACCGACCACGCCTGGCGGCAGGTGCAAGCCCTGCGCGACCGGATCGCGGATACGGATGCGGATTGATGACCCCGGCGGCGCCCGCTGGGGATGCCTGAAACTTTTCCCGCCGGGCGGTGGACATTCCGGGGACCGGCCCTGATAATCCGCCTGTATTTTTCCGTGCGGCCCGTTTCCGTGGCCGCCTAAAATCCATCCGTGGAGAGACCTCATGTTCGAGACGCTGAACGCATTGCCGCCCGATCCCATCCTTGGCCTGACCACCGCTTTCAAGGCGGATGACAGCCCGAAAAAGGTGGATCTGGGTGTGGGCGTCTTCAAGAATGACGATAATGAGACCCCGATCATGCGCGCCGTCAAGGCGGCGGAGCGCACCATCGTGGAAACCCAGACCACCAAGGCGTATGCCCCGCCCATCGGCGTGGACGGCTTCGGGGCGGGCATCCTGTCGCTGGTGCTGGGTAACGGCCACAGCGCGATCGAGGATGGCAGGGCCACCGCGATCCAGAACCCCGGCGGCTGCGGCGCGCTGCATGTGGCGGCGCGCCTGATCATGGCGGCGCACAAGGACGCCACCGTGTGGGTGTCCGATCCCACCTGGGCCAATCATCGGCCTTTGCTGAAGAATGCGGGCGTGCCGATCCGGGATTATCCCTATTTCGATTATGACAGTTGCACCGTGCGCTTTGATGCCATGATGGAGACCCTGAAGTCGGAAACCCGCACGGGTGATCTGGTGCTGTTGCATGGCTGCTGTCACAACCCCACCGGCGCCGACCTGACGGACGATCAATGGCGCCAACTGGCCGATCTGATGAACGAAAAGGGCCTGGTGCCCTTTATCGACCTGGCCTATCAGGGCTTTGGCCGCGGCGTGGATGCGGACGCATTCGGCGTGCGCCTGATGGCGGAAAGCGTGCCGGAACTGCTGGTGACGGTATCCGGTTCCAAGAATTTCGGCCTGTACCGGGAACGGGTGGGCAGCCTGATCGTGATCGGGGAGACCAAGGCCCGCACGGACATCGCGGTCAGCCATGCGCTGTCCATCGCGCGGGGCATCTATTCCATGCCGCCCGCCCACGGCGCCACCATCGCCAGCACCATTTTGAACGACGAGGCGCTCCGGGCCGACTGGCTGGACGAGCTGAACACCATGCGGGAGCGGATTCAGGGGCTTCGGGACATGTTCGCGGACAGCATGAAGGCGGCGGGCGTGCCGCAGGACTTCAGCTTTGTGAAGTCCCACAAGGGCATGTTTTCCTTCCTTGGGCTGACAAAGGATCAGGTGCGCGCCATTCGCGCCGAGGGCAGCATTTACATGACCGATACCAGCCGCATCAATGTCACCGGCGTCAACCGCGGCAATATCGATCATATCGTGGCGAGCTTCAAGGCGGTGCTGGCGGGATAACGCCCCGATACCCGGCCCCTGACGCCCTGACCTATGTGCGGGCCACATATGTCGGAACCGGGGCGCCCGCCCATGCTTTTTCTTGTGAAAACGGCACAGCCCCTTGTACCCTCGTCGCCGGAGCGCGACGGGGATGCAAGGGGGTTTGCGCGTGGCGGAAATCGCGGATATCACGGCTTTCCTGGCGGCCACGCCGCCGCTGGACAGCGTGCCCGAAGAGGCGCTGTCCCGCCTCGCCACGGCCATGGAGATCATCTACCACCCACGGGGGGAGAATATCTTTCCCGCCGGGGCAGAAAACCATCATGTCTATCTGGTGCGCAGCGGCGCCATATCGCTGTTGCTGGGGGATCGGGTGCTTGCCGCCAAGCTGGGGGAGGGCGGCTTTTTCGCCTATCCCAGCGTTCTGCGCGGCGGCACCACGCGCCACGGCGCCCGCGCGCTGGAAGACTGCCTGCTGTATCGTATTCCGGCGGATGCCTTTCTGGCTTTGCTGGACCGGCACCCCCCGGTGGCGCGTTTTTTCACTTTGGCGGAGGCCGACCGCCTGCGCGCCGCGCTGGACCGCCAGACCGGGGAGGGCACCTTTGCCGGAGACGGCGCGCTGGCCGCCCTTGTGCTGAAAGACCTGATCCGGCGCCCGCCCGTGACCGCCCCTGCCAATATGACGGTGCGGGCGGCGGCACGGCAAATGCGGGCGGCGGGTGTCTCGACCCTGATGGTGGTGGACGCCGGGGATGACGACACGCTTGCCGGAATCGTCAGCGACGGCGATCTGCGCAACCGTGTGCTGGCCGAAGGGCTCGGCGGCGACGTGCCGCTTGCGGCGGTCATGACCCCGGACCCGGTGCACCGCCCGCCCGATGCGGGGGTTCTGGAAGCCATCACCCTGATGGTGGAGCGCGGCTTCCAGCACCTGCCGGTGGTGGAACAGGGTCGCGGGGGCCGGGCAGGCGGGGTGCTGAAGGGGCTGGTCAGTGCCAGTGATATTCTCAATGTGCTGAGCACCAGCGCCGTGCATCTGATCAAGGCGCTGGAGCGCGCCGACAATGTGGCGGCGGTGGCCGCCGTCACCGCCCATATTCCGGCCATGGCGCACAGCCTGTCCCGCGCCGGATTGCAGGGGCCGCGCATCATGGCGCTGATCAGCGCCGTTTCCCGTGCCGCGCATCAGCGCATGGCCGCGCTTGCCGAAGCCGAACTGGGCCCCGCGCCGATCCCGTGGTGCCTGATGGTGTTCGGTTCCCTCGCGCGGCGGGATCAGACCACGGTGAGCGATCAGGACAATGGCCTGATCCTGGACGACAGCTATGACGCCGACGCCCACGGCGCCTATTTCGCGGCGTTGGCAGAGCGCCTCTGCGACGGGTTGAACGCGGCGGGCTTCGCCCATTGCGGCGGTGGCATCATGGCCAGCAATCCGGCCTGGCGCCAGACGCTTTCCGGCTGGCGGGAAATCTTCGCCCGCTGGATCGACACGCCGGAACCAAAGGCCCTGATGCACGCCACGATCTTTTTCGACATGGCCCCGGTGGCGGGCGCGGAGCACATGGCGGCCCGGTTGCAGCGGGATGTGCTGGCCATGGCGCGGGGCAATGGAATCTTTCTGGCGCATATGGTGGAAAATGCCATGGCGTCCCGGCCCCCGATCGGCTTTTTCCGGCGTTTCGTCCTGATCAGCGACAGCGAGGAAGGCGATGTTCTGGATATCAAGAAGCAGGGCATGGCGCCTGTTCAGGATATCGCCCGCCTGCACGCGCTGGCGCATGGCCTGGCCGAGGTGGGGGTGGTGGCGCGGCTGGAAGCGGCCATGGCCGCCGGGGCCCTGACCCCCTCGGACGGGCGGGAACTGATCGATGCCTGGACCTTCATGGCCGACGTGCGCATGGCCCATCAGGCGGCGCAGGTGGCGGCGCATCGCGCCCCCGGCAATCTGATCGCGCCGGATCGCCTGTCCACGCTGGAACGGGAGCATCTGCGCGATGCCTTTCGCATCGTGCGCGGCCATCAGGACGGCCTGAACCGCGCTTATGCGGGCGGGATGGTCTAGGCGGTGGCGGGGCTGATCCGGCGCCGGGTGTTCCATGCCCGCTGGTCCCGTTTCAAGGCGGAAGCGGCCCCGCTGGGCGGCGCCGTGGCCGCCTATGCCGATGCCGGCCCGCCCGATCTGGCGTGCCCGGCGAACAGGCTTGCCGCGCTGGCGCTGGACATGGAAACCACCGGATTGGACCCGAAGCGTGACAGCCTGCTCAGCGTGGGTCATGTGCCGCTGGACGGGCGGATGATCACCCTTGGCGGGGCGGCGCGCTTCTATGTGCGCCCGCACAGGGCGCTGGACGGGGTGAATGTGGCGATCCACGGCCTGACCGACAGCGTGGTCGCCGAGGGCATCGAGCCGACGCTCGCGCTGACCCGTCTGTTCACCGCGCTCAGCGGGCGGATTCTGCTGGCCCATCATGCGGACCTGGAGGTGCGCTTTCTACAGTGTATGGCACAGCATTTGTGGGGCCTGACTCCCCCGATGGCAGCACTGGATACGCTGACGCTGGCGCGCCGCCATCCCCGCATCGACCCGGAAACACTGGGGCCGGGGGATCTGAAACTGGGCAGTCTGCGCGCCCGCTTCCACCTGCCCCGGCTTCAGGCGCATGAAGCATTGGCCGATGCGCTGGGCGCGGCGGAACTGTTCCTGGCCCTGACCGCCGGTCGGCGATCCCCGCCCCTTGGCCGACTGGTGCGCCTTTTTTGAGGCGACCCGGCCGGGGAGACTGGCCGAATGCCCCCGTTCGCCCTATTGTGCACACTCATGAGAGGCTATCGCGCCACGGGCGAACCGCCGATGGATGATCCGTCCGCCGTGCCCAACAGTCAGCGTTTCGAGGATCTGGCCGCCCATCGTGCCACGTTGGGCCGCACCCTTGCGCGCCTGTTTACCACCTTTTTCCGCCACGACCTCAGGCGCTGGCGACCGGCCATCGTGGCCGCCTTCACGCTGACCGTGCTGGCCAAGATGATTTCCGTGGCGGCCCCCCTGATGATCGGGGAAGGGATCAACCGCCTGGCCGCCGACGAGGGCGCCGAGGCGCCGACCCATGGCCTGAAAGCCTTTCTGGCGGACCTGATTCCCGCGGGCGGCGCCACACAAAGCTTCATCTGGTTCTTTGCCGCCTATGCCGGGGCGCGCTTTTTGGCGCAGGCGCTGCCGCAATTGCGCGATGCCTTTTTTGTCAAGGTGACACAGGATGCCAGCCGGATCGTGGCGGTGGAGGCGTATGGCCATGCGCAGAATCTGTCGCTGGGGTTTCACCTGTCGCGGCGGGCCGGGGCGCTCAACCGGGTGATCGAGCGGGGCGCGGCCAGCATGGAATATCTGCTGCGCTTTCTCGCCTTCAATATCGCCCCCACTCTGATTGAACTGGTGCTGGCGGCGGTGGTGCTGCAAGCGACCTTTGGCGGCTGGTTCGCGCTGGCCGCCGTGGCCACGGTGGCGGCTTACGGCCTTTTCACGATCGTGGTGACCGAATTCCGCACCCGGCAGCGGCGCGTGCTGAACGAGGTGGATACGGACCTGCGGGCGCGGGCCATGGATTCGCTGACCAATTTTGAAGTGGTCAAGGCGTTCGCCGCCGAGGACCGGGAGCGCGACCGCTATGACAGCGCACGCCGCCGCTTCAATCGGCTTTATGTGCGGCTGATGCGCTCGCTGTCCGGGCTGAATGCGGGCCAGGAACTGATCATGAATGGCGGCCTGCTGGCGGTGGCGCTGCTGGCGGGCTTCGGCGCGCTTGAGGGGACCATGCAGGCGGGGGACGTGACCGCCGTGGTGCTGATCCTGATGAACATTTATCGCCCGCTCAATATTCTGGGCTTTGCCTGGCGGGAGATCAGGCAGGGCATGGTGGACATGGAAAAGCTGTTCGCCCTGATGGACGTGCGCCCGGATGTGGCGGACAGGGAAGACGCCGGGCCACTCAGCCATCCGGGCGGCGATATCCTGTTCGATCGGGTCAGCTTCATCCATGCGGGCCGCGCGGGCGGGCTGGATGATGTGTCCTTCACCCTGAAAGGCGGTGAAAGCCTGGGCATTGTGGGGCCGAGCGGGGCGGGCAAATCCACCATATTGAAGCTGCTGTTCCGCTTTCACGATGTGGATGCGGGGCGCATCACCATTGGCGGGCAGGATGTGCGTGACGTGCGCCAGAAGGACCTGCGCGGCGCCATGGCGCTGGTGCCGCAGGATGTGGTGCTGTTCAACGACACGCTGCGCTACAATATCGCTTATGGTGCGGCGGGCGCCGATGAAGCGCGGGTGATGGCGGCGGCGGAACAGGCCAATCTGGGCGATTTCATTCGCAGCCTGCCGGATGGGTTGGAAACACTGGTGGGCGAACGGGGCCTGAAGCTGTCCGGCGGCGAGAAACAGCGGGTTGGGGTGGCGCGCGCCATTTTGTCCGACCCGGCGATTCTGGTGCTGGACGAGGCCACGTCGGCGCTGGACAGCGGCACCGAATCGCAGGTGCAGGCAGCCATTGGCCGTGCGGCGCGGGGGCGCACCACCATTGCCGTGGCCCACCGCCTGTCCACGCTGGCGGGCGCGGATCGCATCATCGTACTGGATGCGGGCCGGGTGGTGGAAAGCGGCACCCATGACGACCTGATCGCGCGGGACGGGCTTTATGCCCGGCTGTGGCGTCAGCAGGGCGGGGCCGCACCGCCCCGCGCGGCGGAATGACAGCCTTGCGCTGGGCCATCGCCACGGTGAGCTTTGTGGGCACGGGGCCGCCCGCCATGCTGACCCTTCAGCGTCGCTTCATCGAGGCCACGGCCCCAGGCCCGGACATGCCGGTTTATTGCGCCATACCCCGGCTGACGCAGGCGGAAAAAGTCCGCCTTGCCCACTGGCCGCGTGCGGTGCTGATGGCGGAAGGCGCGGAAACACGCAACCCCAATCGGGAACATGGCCTGTTGCTGGACCGGCTGGTGGCGCGCGCTTTCGCCGAGGGGGCCGACCGCGTGCTGACACTGGATACGGACAGCTTCCCCATCGTGCCGGACTGGGCGGAGCGGCTGTCCGGCGCGGCGCCCTTTACGGCCATTCTGCGCCGGGAGAATGGCGACACGGTGCTGCCGCATCCATCCGGCTGTGTCATCACCCGGCGCTTTTTCGAGGATGCTGGCCCCACCTTCTGGCCGGATGAGGCCACGACCCGATCCGATGCCTATGCGAACTGGCTGTCACAGGTGGGCCAGCGGCCCGATACCGGGATCGGTTATGCCCATGCCGCGCACCGGGCGGGGCTGCGCTGGCAGCCGTTGTATCGCAGCAACAGGCGGAATGTGCACCCCCTTGTGGGCGGGCTGTACGGGGATGTGCTGTTCCATCTGGGTGCCATGTCGCGCAGGCCCCTGTTTCATGCGGACGGCAGGCATTGGCCCCTTTCCGTGACCCGCCACCTGGCGCGTGTGCCTGTGTTGTGGCGCCTGCACCATCTGGCGCTCTCCCTGCGCGCCCGATATAATCGCCGGGTGGCGCACACGCTTCTGGCCGACCTTTTAAGCGATCCGGCAGGCACCCTGATCCGCCTCGGCGCCCCATCCCATGTGCCCGCCATACTCCCGGTTTCGGATGATCAGCCCCCAACCTGAAGCACCCCATCCCACATGCTCAGCACAAACCACACCCCGCCCGCACCGGCGCCGCTTCTACCGCCATCCCGCATTTGCGGGATGAGCGGAGGCCACGACCGTGGCCCGCGGCAAGTGCCGCGCCCCCGCGGAGCCGCAGCGCGCAGCGCTCAGGCGTGAGCGGAAACAAAGCCGGGCCGCGCAAGCGGCCAAGGCGGGATGAGCGGAGGCCACAAGCGTGGCCCGCGGCAAGTGCCGCGCCCGCGCGGAGCGCGTGCAAAGCACGCTTGCGTGAGCGCAAAAAGACAGCTTCCCACCCGCACCAACCTATCCTCTACCGCCATCCCGCCACTGCGCGGGATGAGCGGAGGCCACGACCGTGGCCCGCGGCAAGTGCCGCGCCCCCGCGGAGCGCGTGCAAAGCACGCTTGCGTGAGCGAAATCAAAGCATCCCCGCCGTGTGGTGCGCGATCATGGCTTCCTCATTGGTGGGGATGGTCAGCGCCCGGAACGGGGCCAGATGGGCCAGGCGGTCAGTGATGGCGGCGCGCATTTCGGTGTCGTTTTCGCCGATGCCGCCGGTGAAGACGAGGCCGTCAAGCCCGCCCAGCGATATGGTGAGTGCCGCGATCCATTTGGCTGCCCGGTCGGCGAACATGTCCAGCGCGAAGGCGGCGGCGGTGTCGTGGCTCTCGCGCAGGCGGCGCACATCATGGCTGCGCCCGGACACGCCCTTGAGCCCGGCGCCGGTGGAAAGCAGCCGGTCCACCGCGTCCGCCGTCATGCCTTTCTGGCGGATCAGATACAGCACCACGCCGGGGTCTATGCTGCCGGATCGGGTGCCCATCATCAGGCCGTCCAGCGCTGTCATGCCCATGCTGGTATCCACGCTTTTGCCCGCTTTCAGCGCGCAGGCACTGGCGCCATTGCCCAAATGGGCCACCACCACCCGGCCATGGGACAGATCGGGATGGTTCTGCGCCAGATCCTGCGCCACCCATTCATAGGACAGGCCGTGAAAACCATAGCGCCGCACGCCTTCCTGATAAAAGTGTTCCGGCAGGGCGAAATGCGTGGCAAGGGCAGGCATGGTGGCATGAAAGGCGGTGTCGAAGCAGGCAACCTGCGGCAGGTCCGGGCGATCGGCCATCAGGGCGCGGGCTGGGGCCAGATTGTGCGGCATGTGCAGGGGGGCCAGCGGTGTCAGCCTGTCCAGCGTGTCCAGAAGGGCGGGGGTGATGCGTTCCGGCTGCACATGGTCGGGCCCGCCATGCACGATACGGTGGCCCACGGCGGTCAGTTTCAGGCCCGGCATGACATCCACCCTTTGCAGCACATGATGAAGCGCGGCCCGGTGATCCATGTTCGGGTCGAGCGCGGTGTCCTTGCCAGCCACGCTTAGCACGGGCGCTTCGCCCAGCCCGGTGACACGCAGATCGCCGAGGTTTTCAGCCGGGGCATCCGCCCGCACCAGGCGGCATTTCAGGCTGCTGGAACCCGCATTGATGGTGAGGATCGCATCTGACATCGGGGTGCTTCCGGTCATTGGCCCGCCTGTATCATGCGGCTGCCGGTGGGGCGGGGCGTGGCTGGGTCAGGTGAACATGCCCCGTGATCGGGCATCGCCGTAGAGCACGGCCAGCGCGGCGGACAAAAGGCGCGTCTGGCGGCTGTCGGCCCTGCTGGTCAGGATGACCGGCACGCGGGCGCCCAGCACCAGCCCGGCGGCCTCCGCTTCGGCGAAAAAGGTCATCTGCTTGCCCATGATGTTTCCCGCTTCCAGATCGGGGGCCAGCAGGATATCGGCGTCGCCCGCCACCTCGGATCGGATGCCTTTTTCCTCCGCCGCGGCCCGGCTGATGGCATTGTCGAAGGCCAGCGGCCCATCCAGCAGCGCGTCGGTGATCTGGCCCCGATCCGCCATTTTGCACAGTGCCGCCGCATCCAGCGTGACCTGCATGGACGGGTTCACCGTTTCCACCGCCGCCAGCAGGGCGGCCTTGGGCAGGCGGTTCTGCGACGCGAACAGGGCGTGCCACAGATGGATGGCGTTTTGCAGGATATCCACCTTGGCCGACAGATCCGGCGCGATGGAAATGGCCGCGTCCGTCAGCAGGAAGGGTTTGTGATAGGTTTTCACGTCCATGGCATAGACATGGCTGATCCGCCGTTCGGTCCTGAGCGCGCGGCTGCGGATCACCGCGCTCAGAATTTCATCCGAATGAAGGGCGCCTTTCATGACCGCCTGAACCCGGCCCTCCGCCGCCATTTTGCAGGCGGTGGCGGCGGCGTCGTGGCTGTGTTCGCTGTTCACCAGGTCGAAAGGGCTGATGTCCAGGCCCGCCGCATCCGCGGCAGCGCGTATCTTCGCTTCCGGCCCCACCAGGGTCGGCACCAGAAGGTCCGCCTCCGCCCCGTCAAGGGCTGCCTGTATGGCATTGGCATGGACGGGGTGGGCCACGGCCACGCTCAGGGGTGGCAGGGGCGCGCACTGGTCCAGCATCATTTTGGCAAAGCTGCCGTCGGGGCGGCGCGGCGCTTTGGCGCGTATCCCGCTGGGATTGAGGGTGTGGGTCATGGTCTTGCCGGTTCCTTTCCTGCCGGATCGTGATGGCCGGATGGTATGGGACGCCGTGCCTAGAATCTGAGTTCCGTGATCAGATGGTCCGCAGTTTTGCCATCCTCGGCAAAGGGGAGCAACAGGGCCTCCACCCGGATGAAATCCTTGGCGGTGCCTTTTTGTGGCCCCGTAATGCGCATGGGCCGGGCGCGTTCGGCCACATGGCAGTGCATGGCATAGGATCGCTGCGTCCGTTCGGGAAAGGCGGAATGCACATCCGCCATGCTCAGGCCGGTCAGTTCCATATCCATCAATCGGGTCAGCGCACTGCCGAAAACCCGGTAATAATGCCCTGCAAGGCCCGTGCGTCCCTCATGGTTCAGCGCGATCAGTGCCACATAGGGCAGATGTTCGGGCAGGTCCATGGCCCGGAAGGCGCCGATGGGCGGCAATGCATCCGGCGCCGGGCGCAGCGCTTCATAATAGTCCAGCAGGGCCTGCAGGGCCGGGTGTTCCAGCGTCTGTTCGGTTTCGCGCCAGCGCGTGTCGTCCCCCGACAGGGTCAGAACCTGATGGCGAATTCTGGATATATCCCCGCTAACCATGGCCAGAAGTTAGCATGTTTCACTGGACGCACAAGCGATACCGGGATAAGCGGATTGTAAATATCACAATTCTGTGATTCCCTAGGAGGGCCCGGCTACCGGACTTTTAACCTTTTTTGCCCATATTAGTGAAAAAGTCTGTTGCGACCTGCTGGCAGACAGATGCCGAACAGGGGAGGCGCGTGGTGCGTGCGCGGCCTGATACAGTGACCTTGACGGGGCGTATGAAGCGCCCCCTGCGTCTGATGGGCCTTGTGATCTGCGGGCTGTCCGCGCCTCTGGCGGGTACGCTTGGGCAACCCACTCTGGTCGAGACGCGCGCTCTGAACCAGGCCGGGTCCGTGGGCAATCTGGATGCCGCCATTCGTATGCGCCTTGAAGATCCCGAACGGGCGATCCGTCAATTGTCCGCGATCCGGGAACGTGACCTTTCCACCGAGGACCAGGGCCGTCTGCTGGTGGCGCTGGGTCATTCCCATCTGATTCTGGGCGACCATGATGCGGCGAGCGCGGTTCTGGAAAACGCTCTTGCGCTGGATGGCGCCGCCACCGTCACGCGCATTCGGGCGCTGTATTACATGGCGACATTGAAAGACCGGCGCGGCGCGTATGAAGCATCGCTGGAATATGTGATTCAGGCGGCTGAGCTGCTCAATCGTGCGTCCGTGCCCTTTACCTATGCACTGATCAATATGGCGGCGTCCCAATATCTTCTGGAAGCCCGGAAGTTCGCCGAAGCCCATGTTTTCGCCGATGCCATGCGCCGGCTGGGGCGCCTGATGCGTTCGCCGCTTCTTGAATGCGCGGGCCGGGCGCAGGAGGCGCGGCTCATTCTGCTGCGTCGCGGGCTTGACCCGGCGGGGCCGATGGTGCGCCGCGCACTGGATGCCTGCGAAACGGCGGGGTATCGCGCCATTGCTGCCGGTGTGCGGGCGGAGCTGCTGATCCGGCAACTCTATCATGGTGAGCCGGAAGCCGCCGTGCGGGATGCGCGGGCGCTGGTGCGGGAAGGGGATGTGACCGCGCTGGGACGAAACGTGATGGACCTGCGCAGCGCCATAGCGGTGGGGCTGCTGCGGGCCGGGCGGGTCAGCGAAGCGATCGTTCATGCCCGTGCGCTGCTGCGCCAGACCGAGGGTGCGCCGGTGGGCCCCGCGCGCCAGACCGCCTATCTTGTTCTGCGGGATGCCTATAAGGAATTGGGTGATCAGGCCATGGCGCGCCGCTTCCAGCATGAAATGAGCGAAACCATGCTGGCGCTCGACGAAGAGGCCGAACGCCGCCAGGAAGCGCTCAGGGAAACGGATTTCCGCCGCCGTATGGGCTATTGATCCTGCCGCGCCGCCCGCCGGGCGCGGGGCAGGGCGGTGCGCATTCTGTCCATCAGGGTGGGGTCGGTATCGGGATGGCAGCCCAGGGACAGGCGCACGTCGCGGAAGGTCAGGGCCAGCCGGGCCTTTACGCGGGGGTCGCGTTCCATCACATGGTGCGCGTCCCGCTTCCCCGTCAGCCACAGGCGTGCCCGGCCGTGCATCAGAAGATCAGCGGCCATGGCATCTTCATCCACGGCGATGATGCGCTTGCCCCCGGTGGCGCGGTAACTGGCCAGATTGGCGCTGCCCCGCAGGCCCACGACCACGAGATCATGGGCGTCCTCGACGCTTTCAAGGGTCAGGTGATCCTGCTGGCGGCTGTAAAATTGCCATTTGCCGGTGATCAGCGGCCCCACCCAGGCAAAGCGATCTTCCCGTGCCGCTGTGCGGTTCATGGAAAACAGGCAATGGTCCGGCGCGCTCAGCGTTTTCTGGAAAGCGCGCTGCCATGGCAGCAGGGTGATGGTGTGCGCGATGCCGGTAAGCTGCATCAGTTCTTGTACCACCCTGGTGCCGGTGCCTGTCAGCCTGCCCGTTTCCGGGTGTTGATAATTGTGCGGCGGGTTCTGTTCCGTCAGCAGGGTCAGGTCCGTCGCGGTGGCGGCAAACAGCGCGCCTCTCGCCGCATCGGTCAGAAACAGGAGCCCTATAAGGAGCGCCCCCGGTGGGGCACATGCCGCAAGTCTGGCCAGATGCCGCACCCCGGTGCGACCCCACCTTGATATCTGCCTGACAAGGCGCAATCGTTTCATCCTTCATGGGCGTGATTCAAGACCCCCATCATGCGCCGGGTCACGGCCCGTCACAAGGGGGTGATGGCGATAAAGGGACGGCATTTTCCGCCGGATACACGGTGACATGGCAGGATACATGCCATACTTTCATCAGGATGGTCAGTCCACCCGCTCGGCCCTTTCCGGCCCGGCGCCAAGCGGCGGGCGATAGGCGCCTCCGGGCTCTTCGCCCAGAAAGGCCGCGTTTTCCCGGCGGATGGCAGCGCCGGTATCATCATACAGGAAGGGCAGGGTGCAGAACCGCTCCCCCCGGATGACGGGCCGGGCCTCATGCAAAAGGGAACAGCCAAAGACCACGGCGCCGCCCTTCGGCGGATTGTAGATTTGCTGGCCGAATTCGGGAAAGCACAATCCGCCCCCCTCGAAATCGTCATTCAGATGGATGGTAACCGCGAATCGCCGGTGGGCCGTGCCTTTGGTCGTGTTGTCCCGGTGCGGCTTGAAAAAACCCGTATCCTGGGACCGGTAGCAGGCCACGATATAGCGCTCGATATGGGTGGGGCGGAAATTGAAGGCTTTTTCGATCTGCGGGAAAAGCCGCCTGCGCAGCCGCCAGTTGAAGGCGGCGCGAACGCGGGGATCATCAATATGATAGTCGTACCGGCGTTTGAAGCCGGGGTCCACCTCGCCCACCGTGCGCCCGCCGCGTTCCACCATGGTGCCGGACTGGCGGGGCTGTCCGGCGCGGTAAAGCTGTACCAGATGGTCGCAGAAATCAGGTTCCAGGATGCGGGGCATCACCAGGATGGGTGCCGGGCGGGTACAGCCCGCATGGGTTTCCGCCGGGGGCGTGGCCTGAAGTTCGTCCGCTATGCGGTGAAGCACGTTCAGTCGCCCCGCCGCCATGATCCGCATGTCCGGGTCGATGATCAGCCAGTGTTCGAACACCTCGCCGCTGGCCGGGTCATGGGCGCCATAAGCCCGCGCGATGGCGCGATCCGTGTCGATGAACACCCGGTCGCGGATGAAGGCCCGGCGCAGCCGGGGATTGTCCGCCGCAGCGGCATCGGGCACCACGGCGAACAGGCAGTACTGGGCATCGTTCACCGGAATATCGCGGGCGATCAGATTGTCCAGCAGTCGGGCCGTTGCCGGGTCCGCCGGGTTTTCCACAAAGGCAAGGGCGATGAACCGTCCGCCAAGGCTGGAAAAGGCAAAGCGGTTGCGCGTGGGGGTGGGCGCATTGAAATGCGGCGCCGGTGCCCCCCAGGGCAGCGACTTGAATGTTTTTTTGGTGGTCGTGTGTCCGTGCATGGTATTTCAGCGTATCAAGCGCCGCCAATCGGGCGCAAATCACTTATAGCGTCATTCCTTTTCCTTCCGCCATTAAAATGCGCAAGGGCGCGGCGGGCGCATTCATTGCGCGGCGCCCCCGCCGGTTGGCGGGGCGGCTCCATCCCCCGGTGGGGATTTCGGGCGATCGCCCAGATGGTCCATGGCCTGATACTGGCTCAGGAACACATTGCCGCTCAGATGCGTCAGGAAATCGGTTTTTTGCAGCCGGTCCATGACGGGGCCTTTCACTTCGGACAGGTGAAAGCGGATGCCCGCTTCATCCAGCCGTTCATTGATCGCTTCCAGGCTTTCCAGCGCGCTGGCGTCGATATGGTTCACCGCCGGGCACATCAGGACCACGTGCCGGACCTCTGGATTATCCGCCACCAGGTCCTGGATCAGGTCTTCCAGATAGCGTGCATTGGCGAAATACAGCCCTTCGTCCACGCGCAGGGTCAGTACATGCGGATGGGTGACCACATCGTGCCGGTTGATGTTGCGATAATGTTCGGTGCCGGGCACCCGGCCCACAATGGCCGTGTGCGGGCGGCTGGTGCGCCACAGATACAGCGCGATGGACAGGGCCACGCCGGTGACCACCCCCGCTTCCACGCCCACGGTCCAGGTGACGATGATGGTGCCCGCCATGGCGGCGAAGTCACTGCGGCTATAGGCCCAGGTGGTGGCCAGCGTGCGAAAGTCCACCAGGCTGAGCACCGCCACGATGATGGTGGCGGCCAGCACCGCATTGGGAAGATTGGTCAGAAGCGGGGTCAAAAACAGGGTGGCGAGCGCGATGCCCGCGGCGGTGAAGATGCCCGCCGCCGGGGTTTCGGCCCCGGCATCGAAATTGACCACCGAGCGGGCGAACCCGCCGGTGACCGGATAGCCGCCGCTGACCCCGGCGCCCAGATTGGCCGCCCCCAGGGCCACCAGCTCCTGATTGGGGTCGATACGCTGGCGCCGCCGGGCGGCGAGCGTCTGCGCCACGGACACGCTTTCCACAAAGCCGATGACGGAAATCAGCACCGCCGCGCCGATCAGGTCCCGCCACAGCGCCATGTGGAAATCCGGCACCCTGAGCGGGGGCAGGCCGGAGGGGATGGCGCCCACCACCGCCACGCCCTTGCTGTCGAGCCCCAGGGCGGTGACGATGGTGATGGCGAGGGCCACCGCCGCCACGGGCCCGGCCTTGACCAGCGTGGCCGCCGCGGCGGGCCTGATGCCGGCCCGGATCAGCAGCCCCTTCAGCGGCCCGCGCACGAAGAACAGAAAGGCCACGCTGCCCAGCCCGATCAGCAGGGTGGGCAGGTGGGCCTGATCCAGCTTGCCCGCCAGCGCGGTGAGCACATCCACCAGGGTGTGCCCGTCCGCCTCCACGCCCATAATGTGCCGGACCTGACTGGCGGCGATGATCACGCCGGATGCGGTGATGAAGCCGGAAATCACCGGGTGGGAGAGGAAGTTGGCCAGAAAACCCAGCCTGAGAACGCCCAGCAGCAGCAGGAAAAGCCCGCTGAGCAGGGCCAGTGTCATGGCGGCCATGAGATACATGTCGCCGCCCTGCGGCGCCACGCGGGATACGGCGGCGGCTGTGAGCAGCGAGACCACCGCCACCGGCCCCACCGCCAGCGCGGAACTGGTGCCCAACAGCCCGTAGAGCACGATCGGCACCATGCTGGCATACAGGCCCACCTGCGGCGGCAGACCCGCCAGCATGGCATAGGCCAGCGATTGCGGGATCAGCATGATGGTAACGATCACCGCCGCCATCAGGTCCGCGCCGAGGGTGGCCTTGTTATAGCGTTTCATCCACCGCAGGGCGGGCAGGGCTTTGAGCATGAAAGACTGGCCGGACATTGGGTGCCTTGTGCGCTGGGGGTGCCTTTGTGCGATGGCGGCGGTCTTGTCGGGCCGGTGCGGCCAGTGCGCGTTATCAGATCACATTGAGCGGAATCTTGATATAGCGGGTGCCGTTGTCTTCCGCCGGTGGCAGGTGCCCCGCGCGCATGTTCACCTGCACGCTGGGCAGCAACAGGCGCGGGGCGCCCAGTGTGCTGTCCCGCTCGGTGCGCATTTTCACGAAGCTGTCCATGTCGATGTCCGTATGCACATGGATGTTGCGGGCTTTTTCCTCCCCCACCGTGGTCTGCCACTGATATTCGTCCCGGCCCGGTGCCTTGTAGTCGTGGCACAGGAAGATCCGGGTCTCATCCGGCATGGCGAAGATTTTCTGGATGGATTCATAGAGCGTGCGGGCATCGCCGCCGGGAAAATCGCAGCGGGCGGTGCCATAATCCGGCATGAAGATGGTATCGCCCACAAAGGCGGCGTCGCCGATCAGATAGGTCATGCAGGCGGGGGTGTGGCCGGGGGTGTGCAGGGCCGTGCCGGTCATGCCGCCAATGGTGAACCGGTCGCCATCCTGCAACAGCCGGTCGAACTGGCTGCCATCCCGCTCGAACGCGGTGCCCGCATTGAACATCTTGCCGAACACGTCCTGCACGGTGGTCACATTGGCGCCGATCAGCACCGGCGCCCCCAGCTTTTCCTGTAGATAGGGCGCGGCGGACAGGTGGTCCGCGTGCACATGGGTTTCCATGATGGCGTCCACACTCAGGCCGTTTCGGATCACATGGTCGATCAGCCGGTCGGCGGACGCGGTGGATGTGCGGCCCGCGGCGGGGTCATAGTCCAGCACCGAATCGATGATGGCCGCATGGTGGCTTGCCGGGTCCTTGACCACATAGGACACGGTGAACGTGTCCTCGTCGAAAAAGGCGGTCACATCGGGTTTTACGGTGTTGAACCCGGCGGTGTTCGTGTCCGGCATGGTTTCCTCCTTGGCTGGGCGATCGGGCGGTGGTTGCCGGGCTTCGGGGTGCCCTGCATGATGCGTTGTCTGTTACATATGGATTTAGTTTTACTTGTTCAAGAACGCCGTTTCAATTAGCGGAACTAATCTGAACCCCTGATTGAACCCTGAAAAGCGCAAAAATCCGCCAGTTGGGGGGCAATGAAGCGCCCCTGGTCATCGCCGGGTGCGGCAGTTTGTCATGGACCGGGTGCGCAAACCGGCAGGGGCGGCGCGGTCTGGTGCCCTGAGGGCGGTCAGGCTCTGATGGTGGTCAGGCCAGCCACTGGACCGCATTGCAATGGGGGTCGGCCACGGCCAGGCGCTTTCGCACGCCGTCGTCGCCGTCGCCGCGCCACAGGGTCAGGCTCAGGGCATGGGTTTCTCCGTCCCGCTCCGGCTCGAAGCGGAGCCAGGCCAGGGGGCTGCGCGGCCCGGCCTTTTCGCCCGCCTGTTCCAGGCTGTCCTCGATCGCCATGCGTTCCCGGTCGGACAGATAGGGCCAGAAGATCGAATGCATCACCACCGTGGCCCAGCCTGCGGGGTTCTCCCCCAATCGGCTGGCGAGCCAGGGCGCTGCCGCCCCCGTATCCAGCGCCACGGGCCGGGCGCGGGCGGTGTCCATGGCGGCCTTTACGCGGCGCAGCCGGGCGATCTGGTCCGGCCAGATATAGGCCATCAGGGTCAGCCGGTGTGCCTCCCGGCGCAGGTCCAGCGGATGAAGGTCCACGCCGCGTCGTTCCCGGATGTCCAGCCTGGCCGATAGCGGCGGCAGGGGGCCGGACCATTCTGGCGTGATGACGGTTTCCGACCGGGGCTGGCCCCATTCGGCGGGCGGGTCGTCGCCGCTTCGCAAAAAGCGATAGAAGAAGCGGTCACAGAGCAGGTTGAGCCCGGCGCTGGCGCCCGGCTCCAGCAGCCGGATCGGCAGCTTGCAGCGGTCGGCGACGGTAAGCAGGCCCGGCAGCAGCACGGCGCTGCGCTGTACTTCATTGGTCTGGGGTGGGTGGTCCAGCAGATTGGCGATGGCGTCTTCATGGGTGGACAGCGCCGTTCGCACCGTCAACCAGAAGGCGGCGTCCCCGTCCGGCGGGTCATTGGGCGGGAACAGCGCGGCCAGGTCGTCATCGGTGCCTGCCAGTACCAGATGATGCAATGCCCCCGCCAGCCTGAGCGGCAGCGCATCCGCCACCGGATCGCGCCGCCCCCTGGCCCACGGGGCCACAAGCCGGGCAAGCACCGGATCGGTCATGCCATGCGCCGCCGTGACCCGGCAGAGCCGCGCCACGAAGGGGGAGCCGAGCCGGTCGGCCCAATCGGCCTGATGCGCAAGGGCATCGATAAGGGTGTTCATGGCCTGAACTGTAACGGGCCGCGACACGCGCCACAAGCACCATTGGCGGCGGTGATCAGCTTGCCTTGGCGGCTTTCTTGCGCTCGTGCGGCTTCAGGAACACCTTGCGCAGACGGATATTCTGCGGCGTCACTTCCACCAGCTCGTCGTCATTGATATAGGACAGCGCCTCTTCAAGCGGCAGCTTGCGCGGCGGTGTCAGTTTCACGGCGTCGTCCTTGCCCGCAGCGCGCACATTGGTGAGCTGCTTGGCTTTTTGAACATTCACATCCAGGTCGTTTTCCCGGCTGTGCTCGCCGATGATCATGCCTTCGTAAACGTCCACGCCGGGGTCCACCATGATGACGCCGCGGCCTTCCAGATTGAACAGGGCATAGGGCACCGCCTTGCCCGGCGCGGTGGCCACCAGCACGCCCGCCTTGCGCCCGGCAATGGGGCCCTTGTGCGCGTCATAGCGGTCAAAGGTGCGGTGCATGATGCCGGTGCCGCGCGTGTCGGTCAGAAATTCGCCATGATAGCCGATCAGACCGCGCGCGGGGGCATCGAAGGTCAGCCGCACCTTGCCCGCGCCGGACGGCACCATGCCTTTCAGCTCCGCCTTGCGCTGGGACAGTTTTTCCACCACGTCGCCCTGATAGGCTTCGTCCACGTCTACCTGCACGGTTTCATAGGGCTCTTGCAGGCGGCCATTGTCGTCCGTGCGCTCCAGCACGCGGGGGCGGGAAATGGCCATTTCATAGCCTTCCCGGCGCATGGTTTCGATCAGCACGCCCAGTTGCAGTTCGCCGCGGCCCGCCACTTCGAAGGATTCCTTGCTTTCGGTTTCGCGCACCTCGATGGCCACATTGCCTTCGGCTTCCTTCATCAGCCGGTCCCGAAGCACGCGGGAGGTGACATAATCGCCTTCCCGGCCCGCCAGCGGGCTGTCATTGACCGAAAAGGTCATGGCCAGCGTCGGCGGGTCCACCGGCAGGGAGGGGATGGGCTCGGAAATGCTGCGGTCGGCCAGCGTGTCGGCCACGGTGGCCACTTGCAGGCCGGCAATGGCAACGATGTCCCCGGCGCTGGCTTCCTCCACCGTCACGCGCTCCAGGCCCCGGAAGGCCAGCAGCTTGGTGATGCGGCCCGTTTCCACCACGTCCCCCTTGCGAGAGAGCGCGTGCATGGTGTCGCCCACGCGGATCTGGCCGGACTGCACCCGGCCCGTCAGGATGCGGCCAAGGAAGCTGTCCCGCTCCAGCAGCGAGATCAGCATGGAGAAAGGCTCCTCCCGCCGCTCCTCGCGGATCGGGCGCGGTTCGGGCACATGCTCCACAATGGTGTTGAACAGCGGGTGCAGATTCTCCCGCGCGCCGCCTTCCAGATCGTCCGTGGCCCAGCCATCGCGGCCAGAGGCATACAGGATCGGGAAATCCAGTTGGTCGTCTTCCGCTTCCAGCGCCACGAACAGGTCAAAGCAGGCGTCGGTGGCGTCATCCGGGGCGGCATCGGGCTTGTCCACCTTGTTGACCACCACGATGGGCTTCAGGCCCAGCGCCAGTGCCTTCTGGGTGACGAACTTGGTCTGTGGCATGGGGCCTTCGGCGGCATCCACCAGCAGCACCACGCCGTCCACCATGGACAGGATGCGCTCCACCTCGCCGCCGAAATCGGCGTGGCCGGGGGTATCCACAATGTTGATGCGGGTATCCTGCCACATCACGCTGGTGCACTTGGCCAGAATGGTGATGCCGCGTTCCTTTTCCAGATCGCCGCGGTCCATGGCGCGCTCGTCGAAGCGCTGGTTTTCCCGCACTTCGCCGCTTTGGCGGAACAGATTGTCCACCAGGGTTGTCTTGCCATGATCCACGTGGGCGATGATGGCAATGTTTCTCAGGGACTTGGATTGTTCGGCGGCCATGGATGAACCCTTAACGCTGCAAAAGAAAAAAGGCCCGGTGCCGTTCATGTGGCAAGCCGGGCACCGGATATCTTACCGGACCATTTGCGGCGCCTTATACGCGTTTGTGCGCTGCGGCACAAGCCCTGTAAAAGGCAGTCGCCAACCGCGTGGGGGCTTGACGGCGGGGCCGCGGGCGGCCAAGCCCTGAAGGGCGGGCCGGGCGTGACATCGGCCACCGACCATGCACCCCGGCCAAGGGAGTTTGACAGCGTGCCACCCCTTTTTCAGTCGCGCCGCGCGGCGCTTGCCTTCCTTCTGATCGGGCAGACCGCCGCCATGGGGCTGTGGTTCATCGCCAGCGCCGTATTGCCGGACATGCTGCAAAGCGTGGACCTGTCGCCGGTCATGCAGGCCCTGTTGGCCAGCAGTGTACAGGCCGGGTTCGTGGTGGGGGCGCTGGGCTCGGCGGCCCTGTCGCTGCCGGATCGGCTGGACCCGCGCCGCGTGTTCACACTTAGCGGTCTTCTGGCCGCCGCCGCTACGCTGGCGCTGGCACTGTTGCCGCCGGGCGGGGCCGTTTCGGTGGGGCTGCGCTTTTTCACCGGCGTGATGCTGGCCGGTGTGTATCCGGTGGGAATGCGGCTGGCGGTGGCCTGGGGCGTGCGGGATCGCGGCTGGCTGGTGGGTCTTCTGGTGGGCGCGCTCACGCTGGGTTCGGCCACGCCCTATCTGATCGGCTTTCTGGGCGGCGCGGACTGGCGGCTGGCGCTGATGGTGGCGGCGGGCGTGGCGGCGCTGGGCAGTCTGCCAACCATGGCCACGGCGCTGGGCCCCCATCATGCCCGCGCCGCCCGGCTCGATCCCGGCGCCCTTGGCACGCTTTGGCATCATCCGGGCCTGCGCTATGCCACGCTGGGCTATCTGGGCCATATGTGGGAGCTGTACGCCTTCTGGGCATGGCTGGCGCTGGCGCTGGGCACCACTTATGCGGATGCGCTGGGCGCGGGCCCGGCGGCGCGCATGGGCCAGATTGTCACCTTTGCCGCGGTGGGCGCGGGCGCGGTGTTCTGCCTGATCGGCGGGCGGCTGGCGGATCGGGTGGGCAAGGCCAATGTGACCCTGCTTTTCATGGCGATCAGCGGCCTGTCGGCGCTGGCCACGGCGGCGGCCCTTGGCGGCCCGGTCTGGCTTGTGGCGCTGGCGGCGCTCGTCTGGGGGGCAAGTGTGATTCCCGACAGTCCGCAATTCTCGGCCCTGATCGCGGACATGGCCCCGGCGGATCGGGTGGGCAGTCTGCTCAGCCTGCAAACAGCGCTGGGCTTTCTGCTCACCGTGGGCACGGTTCAACTGGCCCCCAGCGTCGCCGCCGCGATTGGCTGGCGCGGCACGCTGGCGCTGCTGGCCCTGGGGCCCTTGTTCGGCAGCCTTGCCATGCTGCGCCTGAAAGTGGTGACCGGTGTGCGCTAGCCATGGTTTTGCGGGTTTGATGTCCCGGCTTGCATTCACGGGCGTGTTGTCCTGAAATGGCACAATGTGATTCAGGATGGCGCCGCTGAAGGCGTGACAGCTCAGGAGTGACCATGCCATGTCTCAGCGCCGTGTCTTGATTGTGGAGGATGAAGCCACCCAGCGCACCCTGCTGACCGCGGTGGTGGAAAAAGCGGGCTATCTGGCCGAAACGGTCCCCGACGGTGCCGCCGCCATTGACCGCCTGAACGATGCGCACAGCCCGCAGGTGGATGTGATGCTGCTGGATCTGGTGATGCCGGGAATGGATGGCATCGCCGTGCTGAAGTCGATTCAGCCTCATCTGGCCCGGCTGCCGGTGGTGATGCTGACGGCCCGGTCGTCGGTGGCCACGGTGGTGGACGCCATGCGCGCGGGGGCCAGCGATTTCATCGTCAAGCCCGCCAGTGCGGAGCGTATCCGGGGCGCCCTGCGCGCGGCGCTGGAAACCGAAACCCTGATGGGGGACATCGCCCCCATGGTGCCGGAAGACAGCCCCCATGGCTTTGACGGTCTGGTGGGGGACAGCCCGCCCATGCGCCGGGCCAAGGCCATGGCCAGAAAGGCCGCCGCCAGCAGCATCCCCGTTTTGCTGGACGGCGAATCCGGCGTGGGCAAGGAGGTGTTCGCCAAGGCCATCCATGAGGCGGGCCGCCGCGCCGCCGGGCCGTTCGTCGCCGTGAACTGTGGTGCGATCCCGGAAAACCTAGTGGAAAGCATTTTGTTCGGCCATGAAAAAGGGGCCTTTACCGGCGCCACCGAGCGCCGGATCGGGCGCTTTCAGGAAGCCAGCGGGGGCACGCTGTTTCTGGACGAGGTGGGGGAACTGCCACTGGATGTTCAGGTAAAGCTGTTGCGCGCCTTGCAGGAAAAGCGGGTGGACCCGTTGGGCGCGCGGGCATCCGTGCCGGTGGATATCCGGGTGATTTCCGCCACCAACCGCGATCTGGCCGGGTTGGTGGATGAGGGCGGCTTCCGCGAGGACCTTTATTACCGGCTGAACGTGTTCCCGGTGACCCTGCCCCCGCTGCGGGAGCGGCGGGAGGACATCCCGGCGCTTACCCATGCGCTGCTGTCCCGCATATCAGAGGTGGAGGATCTGCCGCTGAAGCGCCTGTCCTCGGCGGCGCTCGCCCTGCTGGAAGGGTATGACTGGCCGGGCAATATCCGGCAGTTGCAGAATGTGCTTTTCCGCGCCGTGATCCTGTCCGGCGGTGACCGGCTGGAGCCCGCCGATTTCCCCCATATCCCAAGGCCGGAGGATGCAACGCCCGCCGAGGCCGATGGCCATGTGCCCGCCCGTTCCCCGGCCCTGAAGGGGGCGGATGCGGCACCGCTGACCACACCGATCCGGGAGGGTGGCTTTTTCGATGATGCCGGGCATGTTTGCCGCCTGGCGGACATAGAGGCGCGGGCCATTCGGGCCGCCCTGATCCGCTATGAGGGCCGCATGAGCGAAGCGGCCCGCCGCCTTGATATTGGCCGATCCACCCTGTATCGCAAGGTGGCCCGATACGGGTTGGAGCATCTGGCCGCCGGGGGCGGCGGGGAGGCATCATGATCGGCGTATTCGATTCCGGCTCTGGCGGGTTGACCATCCTTCAGGCCCTGAGGCGCACATTTCCCGACCGTGATTTCCTCTATCTGGGGGATCATGCCAATGCCCCCATGGGCCACCGCAGCAATGAGCAGATCGTTGCCATGACCCGGTCGGGGGTGGACCGGCTGATGCAGGCGGGATGTACGCTGGTGATCCTGGCCTGCAACACGGCGGCGGCGGTGGCGCTGCGCACCCTGCAACAGACATGGCTGGACCATGCCTGGCCCGGCAACCGCATCCTTGGTGTGCTGGTGCCGACGGTGGAGCAGGTGACAGGGCTGGACTGGCAGGAAGAGGCGCCCCGGCAGCGGGGCGGCGAGCAGACCATTGTGCTGTTCGCAACCCGCAAAACGGTGGAAAGTGGCGCCTATTCCGAGGAGGTGGCCAAGCGCGCCCCCGGCATCCGGCTGGTGCAGAAAGCCTGTCCGGGGCTGGTGGATGCGCTGGAAGGCGGGGCCGGGTCGCGGCCGGTGGACGGGCTGGTGGCGGGCTATGTGGCCGAGGCGCTGGACAGCCTGTCCGGGCTCGGCGTGCTCCGCCCGGATGCGGTGCTGCTGGGGTGCACCCATTTCCCGCTGGCGGGGGACAGTTTCCGCAAGGCCCTGGGGCCGGATGTGCCGATCTATTCCCAGCCGGATATCGTCGCCCATGCGCTGGGTCGTTATCTGGTCCGGCACCCGGATATGGACCCGCCGGGGCGCGGGCAGGTGCGCCAGCTTACTACCGGCACGCCGGGCGACATGGCCGCGCTGGCCCGCGTTCTGCCCGCTGAATATCTGCGCTTCTCACCGGTCGAGGCCGCCCTCGGCCCGCGTTGATAGCGCCGCGTCGGATGCAGCCCCGCCGTTTGCGCGGCCCCACGGGGCGATTGGCGTGATCGCATTCAGGAACTGGTCGGCCACCCGGTCCCAGTCATACAGCCGGGCAAAGTCGGCACAGGCGGCCCGGTCATGTTCGAGGGCCTGGGTGATGGCGGTGTCCAGGTCGTCGTTCAGCGCCGCCACGGGCTGGTGCCAGTGCGCGAAGGGGCCGGTGCCGTCGGCGCCCAGCACGTCCAGCGGTCCCTGCACGGGATAGGCGGCCACCGGTGTGCCACAGGCCAGCGCCTCGATCATCACAAGGCCGAATGTGTCGGTTCTGCTGGGAAAGACAAACACATCCGCCGCTCTGTAGGCCGCCGCCAGTTCCGCCCCGAACAAGGCGCCGGTGAACACCGTGTCTGGATAGGTCGCTTCCAGACGGGCGCGGGCAGGGCCATCGCCCACCACCACCCTGGTGCCGGGAACGGTGCTTTTCAGGAAGGCTTCCAGATTTTTTTCCACCGCCACGCGGCCCACATAAAGCTGGATCGGACGCTGGGCTTCTTCGGGCAGAAAAGGGTTCAGCCCGGTGCGCGGTCCCGGATGGAAACAGGCGGTGTCCACGCCGCGGGTCCAACTCCTGATGTTGCTATAGCCCCTGGCGCGCAGGGCGGCCCGAACGCTGGGCGTGGCCACCAGCATACCCGAACCCGCCGCATGAAAACGCCGGAACAGCGGATGGAACCAGCCTGCCGGCAATCCGGTGCGGGCGGCAATATAGTCGGGAAAGGCGGTATGATAGGCGGTGGTGAACGGCCAGCCCCGCTGTGTGCAGATCGCGCGCGCGGCCCAGCCGAGCGGGCCTTCCGTGGCGATATGGACCGCATCTACGCGGCGGCGGTTCATCAGGCGGCGCATAAGCGGTCTGGCACCCACAGCCAGCCGGATTTCCGGGTAGGTGGGGCAGGCCACGGTGTGGAAAAGCCGTGGTGCGATGATCGTCACCCGGTGCCCTCGCGCCTGAAGGTGGCGGCGCAGCGTTTGCAGTGTGCGCACCACGCCATTGACCTGCGGTGTCCAGGCATCGCTGACCAGCAGGATATTGAGGCCGGTCATTCGGCGGCCACCCTGTCCGTTCCGGCGGCCACGCCCCGCCGTCGGCCAAAGGCGGGCCGGGCGCGGCGGACTTTGCGCGCGGACAGGCGCCCTTTGGCCGGTTTCGGGGTTCGGCGGTCCTTCGCGGCGGCCATGCGGGCGGCCACTTCCTCTGCCCAGTTGATGATCGTCCACTGGCCGCTGTCGTCTTCCGCCAGGGCGGTGCAGCTTTCCACCCAGTCACCGTCATTGAGATATTCAATGCCGTTGATCATGCGTTTTTCCGCATGATGAATATGGCCGCAGATCACACCGTCCACGCGGCGGCGACGGGCTTCGAAGGCCACGGCCTCTTCGAACTTGCCGATATATTCCACGGCGTTCTTCACCTTGTGCTTCAGCCAGGCGGACAGGGACCAGTAACTATAGCCAAATCGTCGGCGCACCGCGTTGAAGGCCATGTTGAGCCGCAGCAGCAGGCCGTATGCATGATCCCCCACATGGGCGAGCCATTTGGCATATTTCACCACGCCGTCGAATTCGTCGCCGTGCAGCACCCAGTAACGCTTGCCGGTGGCGCCCACATGGATGGCGTCCCGCTCCAGCCGGACCCCGGCCATGTTGTTACCGAGAAAGCCGCGCAATCCTTCATCGTGATTGCCGGGAATATAGATCACCTCGGTGCCCTGACTGGCGATTTTCAGGATGCGGCGGATGACATCATTATGGGTGGTGTCCCAATACCAGCTTTTCTTCAGCCGCCAGCCATCCACGATGTCGCCCACCAGATAAAGCTGATCGCAACTGACCGTTTTCAGGAAATTGAGCAGCAGATCCGCACGGGCCGTTCGCGTGCCCAGATGGGTGTCCGATATGAAAACAGCCCGGTAATGACGTTTGCCGGACTGCTTCTTCAACCATTTGCCTGCCTGCTTGTCGATGCGGGGTGGCAAGCTGTTCTCCTCCCGCGGGGAGATGTCCGCCTTCAGCGGGGGATCGTCAAGCTGAGCGTCGATGCGCGGCAGATCAGCCATGGTGCCCTCCAGGATGTGACGCCACTACATGTTGAACCAGGGCCGTCACTGTGGCCTGTGTGCGGGCGGACCATGACAGCGGCGTGTCTGCACTATGACAGTTTTGTTGAGCTGCCCCCGGGCCGTCCCTTGTCGAAAATGAACAGGATTTCGGTATGCTGTTCACTTGAAGTTAACGCTTCCATGATTACATTTTGGATACGGCGACACGCCGTAGCCCCCCTGTGGGCGTTTCCTCCCTGAGCCTGGGCCACGCACCGCGGTGTGCGTGGCTCCTTTTTTTGTGGTGGGTGCGGTGGGGCCCCGGATCGGCGACGCTTTTATTCCGCCGCCTGGCCCATGCCCGGTATGGATGGCAGGGTGGCTGGAACCTCGTCCAGAAACGCCAGAAAGGCCCGTTGCAATGCCCGGCACAGGGGGTCGAATCCGGCGCTCTTCCGGCAGGTGTCTTCATTCATGTACAGGGCGCGGTTGATCTCCACCTGAATGGCATGGCGCCCGGCCACGGGCTGGCCGTAATAACTGGTGCAGTAACCGCCCGCATAGGGGTGGTTGCGCCGAACCGACAGCCCCTCTCCGCGCAGACAGGATTCCATCAGGGCCATCAGGGCGCTGCTCGCGCTGCGGCCCCATCGGTCGCCCAATATGATATCCGGCCCGTCGTCCAGCCTGACCGGGCGAAACGGGGGGCGCATTGACGCCGCGCGACTCGCCTTCGATTCCCGGCGCGTGCGCCGGGGGGAGGGCATGGAATGACAGTCCACCATCACGGCCTGGCCGAACCGGCGGGCGGCATCGTCCAGAAGGCTGGTGAGCCGCGCGTGATAGGGGCGGTGCAGGGCATCGAGCCGTCGCGTGGCCTCTTTCGGGTGCAGGGGGCCGGGATAAAGGGGCCGACCCGGCGCCAGCCGATGGGGCAGCACACCCAGCCCGGCAGCCACGCGGTCGCTGGGTGTAACGGAGGAAAGCGGCAGTGATGGCTGGAACATGGCGGGGTCCAGTTCGTCCCGCGCGCGGTTCAGGTCCAGATAGGCGCGGCCATGGGTGGCCACCAGAATATGCGCCCGCTCCGGCAGAACGGCGCCGCCTTGGCCCGCCATAAGCCTGCCGCGGATCAGATGATCCACATAGGCATCTTCACCCTGGCGCATATGATCCAGCGTTTGCGGGCTGGCATCCACAAAGCCCGCCGGATAATGCCGTCCGCTGTGGGGCACGGCAAAGACCACCTCGCAGCCGGAGCGCGTTTCCCGCCCTCCGTGCAAGGCGGCGGGGCCGAATTCCAAAAACGGGGGCGGGTCGGTGCTGGGCATGACCGGATCACTGATTGCAGGAATGAATGACCCCCGCAGGATAGGCGCCCCGGAAAGGCGCTGGCAAGCCCGGATGCGAAAGCCACACCGGAATGGCGCAAAAATTTGCTCTTGCAGCCCTCGGCGCCAACGGCTAAAACCGCCCCGGTTCGGTGGGAAAAACACCACCGGCACACCCCCAGGGGCGCGTAGCTCAGTGGTAGAGCACTACGTTGACATCGTAGGGGTCGCTGGTTCAATCCCAGCCGCGCCCACCATTTATTTCCAGAGCTTATTAAATCAGCCTGACCGATTGGTTCGGTACAGCCGGACCACCTAGCGCGATTTTGCCGCCCCGCCCCTGTCCGGCGTGGCGCTGGGCCGTGCGGGTGGGCGGCGTTGTGTTGTGCACATTTTCGCCCGGTGATCCGTGTGATTGCACAAAGACCCATCTGCACACCCTGACATGTTCAGAACGCCATTGAGGCCGCGGCGGTGGGCCGCGGAAGTGAACTAGGGTGCTTGCCGGGGCGCCAAATTTCAGCGCCAGCTTCAATGAGGCCGCGGCGGTGGGCCGCGGAAGTGGTGGCATCCTTATCGCCGCCAGTTTGATCCTTACACCGCTTCAATGAGGCCGCGGCGGTGGGCCGCGGAAGTGGCGTCAAACTCAACGTAGATCGTGCCCTCCCGCGACGTGCTTCAATGAGGCCGCGGCGGTGGGCCGCGGAAGTGGGCCGCACGGGAAGAATACGATGCATTGCCTGATCACATGCTTCAATGAGGCCGCGGCGGTGGGCCGCGGAAGTGCGCCAGACCGCACTATGGGATTCTTCCCGTTGATATAACAGCTTCAATGAGGCCGCGGCGGTGGGCCGCGGAAGTGGGATCGGTCCCAATGTATCTGTGGGGAGCTGGTCGCGGCTTCAATGAGGCCGCGGCGGTGGGCCGCGGAAGTGGGGGAAAATTTCTCGCCACGCTTAAGGCGACGGTTTTGCTTCAATGAGGCCGCGGCGGTGGGCCGCGGAAGTGGCCGGTAGTAAATTGCAGTTTGGCCGCCTGATCGGCGCTGCTTCAATGAGGCCGCGGCGGTGGGCCGCGGAAGTGGCGTTATGCGCTCATCCCGATCAGGGAAAGGTGGGTGCTTCAATGAGGCCGCGGCGGTGGGCCGCGGAAGTGGGTGACGATCATCGCCACGCGCTCTCGGATATTTTCGGGCTTCAATGAGGCCGCGGCGGTGGGCCGCGGAAGTGCGTCAGCGGCAACAAGACGTTGATCGCCGAAGCCACGCTTCAATGAGGCCGCGGCGGTGGGCCGCGGAAGTGCGGACAGACGACTCCCATGGGACGTAATTATCGTGGACGCTTCAATGAGGCCGCGGCGGTGGGCCGCGGAAGTGGGCCGTCCCCCCGCGGGAATATTCGGTGGCCCTGCTCTCAGCTTCAATGAGGCCGCGGCGGTGGGCCGCGGAAGTGGAATAACAGATTCAGTGAATCCCAATCCAACTTATTCCGGCTTCAATGAGGCCGCGGCGGTGGGCCGCGGAAGTGGATTGTGACTCGCGCTCAGGAAATCGCAGTGAGGGAGCTTCAATGAGGCCGCGGCGGTGGGCCGCGGAAGTGTCTTCGCGCGGGACAATCTGAACGGCAATATCACCAACGCTTCAATGAGGCCGCGGCGGTGGGCCGCGGAAGTGGGCGCGACATTGTCTGCAAAATCGCCGCGCGTGGCACCCGCTTCAATGAGGCCGCGGCGGTGGGCCGCGGAAGTGTTATGCGGTCGCGGAGATAATCCACGTGGGTGCCCACGCTTCAATGAGGCCGCGGCGGTGGGCCGCGGAAGTGCAGCTTAACAAGGAAGCAGGCGTTGCTGCTGAGGTAGAAGCGGCTTCAATGAGGCCGCGGCGGTGGGCCGCGGAAGTGATAGCGCCGCAGGTGCGGGCCGTCCGCCCCTCTTTGCAACGCTTCAATGAGGCCGCGGCGGTGGGCCGCGGAAGTGCTCAGATGCTATCTACAGCACATCGTGTATTAGACGGCTTCAATGAGGCCGCGGCGGTGGGCCGCGGAAGTGTGCTGGAAGCGCCGGCCCTGTCGGGGGCGGTTATGTTGCTTCAATGAGGCCGCGGCGGTGGGCCGCGGAAGTGGGAGATAAACGATGACCCAAAAAAACAATTTCAAGAGGCTTCAATGAGGCCGCGGCGGTGGGCCGCGGAAGTGTTAGCGATTTGCTGGAACCGCAATCCGCAGATACGCGCGCTTCAATGAGGCCGCGGCGGTGGGCCGCGGAAGTGGGGCAAGCGGCCACCGAACAGGCTGGCATTGAGGCGCTCGCTTCAATGAGGCCGCGGCGGTGGGCCGCGGAAGTGCTCTCTTTTATGATAGGGCACAATAGGGCAGCTACCTTAGGCTTCAATGAGGCCGCGGCGGTGGGCCGCGGAAGTGCGCTTGTGACGCCCACCAAAGCCGGGCTGATGGGCGCTTCAATGAGGCCGCGGCGGTGGGCCGCGGAAGTGACAGAACTGGATGATGACATGGTCGCGGCGCTTCACTGCTTCAATGAGGCCGCGGCGGTGGGCCGCGGAAGTGCAGCCGCTCGTGCGGGATCACATAGCCCAACCCGGTCTGGCTTCAATGAGGCCGCGGCGGTGGGCCGCGGAAGTGATCATGAGCGCTTTTTAGGCCGTTTGACACATCCCGGGCTTCAATGAGGCCGCGGCGGTGGGCCGCGGAAGTGGACCCCCACATTTCACCTACAACACACCCCTCACTTTCGCTTCAATGAGGCCGCGGCGGTGGGCCGCGGAAGTGACCGAGTTTTCGATGGAGTGGAGCCTAGACGATGGGCGGGCTTCAATGAGGCCGCGGCGGTGGGCCGCGGAAGTGGAATCACGGCTGCGCACCCCGACAGCGAAACCGCATTGCTTCAATGAGGCCGCGGCGGTGGGCCGCGGAAGTGGCGACGTGGTGGAGCGGGTCTTGCCTCCCTACGAAAGAGCGCTTCAATGAGGCCGCGGCGGTGGGCCGCGGAAGTGACACAACACACTAAGGAGATATAATATGGCTGCTAACGCTTCAATGAGGCCGCGGCGGTGGGCCGCGGAAGTGGTCCGCGAAAAACTGGACAAGCACGGGGGCACCCTCGAGCTTCAATGAGGCCGCGGCGGTGGGCCGCGGAAGTGGCCGCTACGCTTGTCACGATTGCGGCAAGTGCAAATAGCTTCAATGAGGCCGCGGCGGTGGGCCGCGGAAGTGGACTGATTATACCACGCTTCTCAACATCTGGGCACACGCTTCAATGAGGCCGCGGCGGTGGGCCGCGGAAGTGGTTATTGCAGTGGAAAAATTGGTCGTTCATAAACCTCTCCAGGCTTCAATGAGGCCGCGGCGGTGGGCCGCGGAAGTGAGCGCTTGCATCGCGGCTAGAAAACGGGCCTGATCCAAGCTTCAATGAGGCCGCGGCGGTGGGCCGCGGAAGTGCCAACAAAGCGTACCGTGTCGCTGCATACTTCGAGCAGCTTCAATGAGGCCGCGGCGGTGGGCCGCGGAAGTGAAGTCTCACCGCAAGCAGAGCGGCTTTATCTGGACCCGCTTCAATGAGGCCGCGGCGGTGGGCCGCGGAAGTGAAATGATTGGGAGACCGACCAATGACTGAGACGATTGCTTCAATGAGGCCGCGGCGGTGGGCCGCGGAAGTGGATTTCGCCGTCAGCGCCAGCGGCGCTAATAGCCTTGCGCTTCAATGAGGCCGCGGCGGTGGGCCGCGGAAGTGGCATGAGCACCCTGCTGTGCCACGTCCAGCTCGCGGCGCTTCAATGAGGCCGCGGCGGTGGGCCGCGGAAGTGCTGAACCGCCGCCGCGCGAGCATCCCCGCACACCAGCGCTTCAATGAGGCCGCGGCGGTGGGCCGCGGAAGTGCCCTACGCCATCACGGTCTATCAGCCGCACCCGGAAGACATGCTTCAATGAGGCCGCGGCGGTGGGCCGCGGAAGTGACTGATGGAGAGGGCGCCCCGCTGGGCGCGTTCGTGACCGCTTCAATGAGGCCGCGGCGGTGGGCCGCGGAAGTGTGCAAACAGTCGCGGCTTTTAACAGCGGGAGTTCCGAGCTTCAATGAGGCCGCGGCGGTGGGCCGCGGAAGTGTGGCGCGATGGTAGAACGGCACACACCAGCCATCGCATGGCTTCAATGAGGCCGCGGCGGTGGGCCGCGGAAGTGGTGGAGCAGAACTTTCGGGATGAAGGAGACATTCTCTTGCTTCAATGAGGCCGCGGCGGTGGGCCGCGGAAGTGAGCCTGTTTCCAAGTCTTGAAAAGGGCTCGTGATTTTCCGGTCTGTGCGAGGGCTGTGTTGGCGCATGGTAACAAAGCCCGGAACCACATCCGTTTATCGTCTTCACTATATCAAAGAACGCAAGAAAAACAAGGCTTTGTTGCCTTGCGTGCGCTGCGGGGGTTTGAGCGAGCATCAAAGCCCTCGCACACAGGGCGGCAACCGGGCTCGTGGGCCTGTCTTATCTTATATGATTATGACTTCCCGTTTCTGCGCCGTAAAGGTCTTGCCCAGACTTTCCACCTTCGGGTCCACGGTTTCTGCTGGTCCCATGTCCATCAGCATCACGTGGTCTTCATCGTGATGGATCAGGGCCTCCAGGCGGGCGGCCAGATCGGCGCGGCGGCGTGCTGTGAGGCGGCATTGGAAAATCGAAAGCTGCAACCATGTGCCGTATCCCTGGCAGGTCTTGAAGACACGCCGCCAGCGTTTGCGATCGGCGATATCGTAGGCGACGATATATAGGCGTTCTTCGGCCATGCTTTATCTCGGCAGATAGTGGGGATATTGGGACAATTCGCCATCCAGATACCGACCCAGAAGCCGTGCCTGCACTTCGATCAGGCGCCGCATGGACAGGCGATAGCCGAATACCGGGTGCGTGGTTTCCTGTGACAGCCTGCGTTCATAAGCGGCAATCAGGGCTTTTTTCGTGGCTGGTTTCATGGTGCATCCGGTGCCCCGGATCGTGAAGCCATCGGGCTGTATCTCGCCATTGTTGATTGCCTGTATCACAACGGAATCGGACAGGATCGGCCTGAACGGTTCCATCATGTCCAGCGCCAGAGCCGGGCGGCCATGGCGCGGGCGATGATAAAAGCCACGATAGGGGTCAAAGCCCACAGCGGACAGGGTTGTGTGCCAGGTGCGGGTCAGCAGGGCATAGGCAAAAGACAGCAGGGCATTCATTGGATCGGCGGGCGGGCGGCGGTTGCGCTTATGGAAGGCAAAGGCCGGAAAGCCCGATTTGCCGGGTGCGAGCATCTGTTCGAAATGTTGAAAATAGATGGCGGCTGCTTCCCCTTCCAGCCCAAGAAGCGTGGCTGTTTCGGGGGCGTGGTGGCTGCGATCCACCAGCCGTTTCAAACGATCAAGGGCATGATCCCGATCGTTTCGCCTTGTCTTGTCCTTCCAGTTTCGCCGCAATTGGGTGCGGCTGTTCTGTATCTTGGCGGCAACAAGGCCGCGGGCGATGGCCAGACAGCGCCGATCATCGAAACTGGCTTTGTACTGATTGGTGCGCAGGTCCACATTTTTTGATCCGGTGTTGACCGTATGGCCCAGAACCCAGCCACCCCCGGATGCCCAGGTGACCGGAATATCCTGCCTTAGCAGGGCGTGCAGTGTGGGGGTGGTCAGGGAAACGGGGCCCATCAGCACCAGTTCCGAAATGCCGATGATGGGGGCGCGGGTCTTGGTGTCATCGGTGGTGATCAGCAGGGTTTCGCCATCCTTGCGTATGCGGGCACCCGGTGTCTGCACATACAGAGGCAGGGCGGGATCGTCTGACGGGTTCAGGGGCCGCGGCACATGATTGCGTCGGAAAAAATTGGTTTCGTCCGGCATGCATATGCCGGCGAGAGAGCATGACACGCATTTCCGGCTGGCTTCGAGCGGCGGCGGTCTGCGCCCCGCCGCAGCGGCCAGGCGCAGGTCTGAAATGGCGGTGAGGGTGCGGGTTCGCAGGTCTTCATCGAGATGGACGGGCACTCTCTCGCGGGATCCGGCAAACCACAGGGCGCCTTCGGTTACGGTGTAGCCGCTGTCTTCCAGTATCAGGGCCTGTGCGCACACCTGCACCCGTTCCGGTTCATATGCGCCTTTTTCCACATGGGGGCGCTTGCCTTTCTTGTAGTCCACAGGCGTGACCCGCCCGTCTTTCGCTTCCAACAAGTCGATTCTGGCGATGATACCCAGTTTTTCGGAAGACAGGGTGAGAGCCCGTGTTTTCAGGCCGTCTTCCGGGGTTAGATCCTGTGCCTGGGGCAGAGCGCCTTCCTGCCTGTCCACCCGTGTGTGGACCCGGCGACCCTCGGCGGTGTCACCGCTGTCGGCCCATTCCCCTTCCACCCATTCAAGCCATGCCAGTCTTGGGCAATAGACCCATTCGTTGACCATTCTGACTGGCACCAGCGGCGTATCCTGCGGCGCGGGCGGCGCGGGCAGGGGAAGTGTATGCTGGTGCGGGTGCCTGGGCATGGATCATTCGGCGCGGATAAAGGTTCCGTCCCCCCTGTGTGCCCCCTTGCCCAGCAGCAGCGGGCCGCTGACCGCCACGGCAAAACGCAGGCGTATGCGGGCATAAGGCCCCGTTTCCGGTTCAACCCCGCAAGACAGGATGGTGACGTCAGCCGGTTCCGGCAGGCCCCGGCGGTGCAGTTCCCGGCGCACGTCCTGTTCCATGAAGGCGCGCCGGTCATCCCGGCGCTTGGGATGGCGCGTGGCGCGATAGGGGGTATTGCTGACCCAGACCCGCCCCTGCCCGAACAGGCGGCTTTCATTTTCAGGATCAGGCAGCGGGCGCAGGGCCAGCACGCCGCAGTGCCCGGCGCGGACGGATTCAAGGGCGTTTGTTACCTGTTCGAAGCGATCTTTATCGCCATGATCCAGTTTTGTCTGCGGGTCCGCCATGTCGGGCCGGATGACATAAAGGCGGGAAAGGGTGCCCGTGTCCTCGTCGTGGTCGGCGGTGAGAAACACATGTTCGTGCCCACCATTGCCCGCAGGTCGGCCATCGGGCTTGTGCCCGGAGAACAGGGGCGATAAAGCGCCGGTCACATCGCGGTCCAGTGCCATCAGCGCCCGGCGCAGGGCGTGGATGATCGGGCCGTGGCTTTTGGCGGGTGGGGGGCTGCCTTCAATGGCAAAGGCCGCGACCCTGCGGCGGGCATCCGGCATAGGCGCCATCAGACCCAGCCCCAGATAGCGCCCGTTGCCCAGAATGAGCGGCCCTTTGACGGGGGCCTCAAAGGCGATTTCCACATGCCAGAGCTGGTGCTTTGAGAAGCGGGTGCGGGCGGCGAAACCTTCTGCCCGCGCCCCTTTTGCGTGGAAGGGTTCCCGCTGGACATGGATTTGCGCGGTCGCCGTATCGATCCCGGCATGGCGCAATGCCTGGCGCACGGCATGGGCGGCGCGGCTTTCTTCCTGCCCACGCTCCCCACCGCCCTTGGGCTTGTTGCGGGTTTCGGACGGGTCGATGCGGCGGCGTGCCGCCTTTTCCGGCAGGGCGGCGGGGGTGATGGTGCGCCAGATGCGGGCGCCGCGATTCAGGCCGTAATGGCGGGTCATGCGCGGGTTGTCTGTATCGGTCAACTGGATGTCTTGCACGATTTCGCCGGTGTGGGGGTTTGTCTGCTCTGACAGGGTGACACCGGCAAATGCCCAGTGGATATCCCCGGAAGGGAGTGGGCAATGGGGCGGAACATCCACCAGAATTCGCCGGATGGATGATTCCGCATGGGGGTGGCCAACAGATGGCAGGGGAATGATGCGAATGCGCTGGGCCTTGTCCGCGTTGCCCATGGCCTTGACGCGGCCAAAAACCCGGTCGATCTCCGTGCCCTGGTCGGGCAGGGCCTTTTTTAACCGATCCGCCACCTTGTCGCGCACAGTCTCCACCAGTTTTGCAACATCAGTGAGCGCGGTCGGGTGGAAATCCGCCCGGCGGGTGGCGAGGTTCCGTATATCGAACAGCAGCCGCGTGGGCGGGCTGTCATACGCCACATCCTGGAACCGCGGCTTTGGGGGCTGTGTGAAGGCAGTCTTCATCGAGCGGCCCTTTTTTGATGTGGTCAGGCGCTTTTCCAATGCCTTGTGGCGGTTGATCAGGCTGATCAGAGAGCCGGGTGCGGGGCAGGGGAGCAGGTTGCCATTTCCCGGCGCCGGGCGGCTGTGTGCGCCGCCGTGCGCGTGGATATGCTTGTCCGCTTCATCCTTGCCGAATATCGCACACTTGGCCCAGGCCATATCCACACCGCGGCCAAGCTGGTAGAGCCTGTCCGTGATGGTGGCGATTGTTCGGGCATGGTTTTCGGGATCATCGGAAAACCGCCAGCAATAAAGTAGCGGCTTGGCGGCATTGAACAGATAGGGCCGTATCTGCTTGGGCGTCCGGATATCTGCAACCTTTTTCGGGTCGCCGTTCTTGGCATCCAGATCATTGTTGGGCACATAATTGCGATATCCCTGCCCGGCGCGGGCGATTGGTGCGGTGATTTCCGGCGGGGGCAGTGTTTCCAGCCAGGCGAGCGCCGCTTGTGCATTCGCGGGCACATCGCCCCCTTCGGCGGCTGCGGCCACCAGCGCCTGAAACAGCCGTGCCGGTGCGGGCGGCCACGGCCCCGTGCCATGATAGCGGCCATCATGAAAACAGACGGATATGATTAATGCGCGGGTCATAACAGCGCTCAGGAGGCTTTGGCGGTCTTGGATTTTTTCGCGTCCTCGCGGGCCTGCTGCTTGTTGAAGTTCAAGCGGTAAGACGACCCCACGCCAAAGCCGGAAGCGGCCTGTTGCGCATATGCCAGCGCCGTGCTTTCATCAAGCGGCACGGGATTGCGGCCCCCGTCCCGGCCCACAAGGGACCATTCGGCGGGGGTGTCCGGGTCCGGTACGATCAGGCAGCCCTGGCGCAGGAACGGGTCCAGCGGTGCGGTGGCCGCCACCAGCGACAGCCCCAGCACATAGCGGCGCAGGGCGGGGGCGTTATCCCCTTCCAGACGGCGCAGGGCGACCAGATTCAGGGTGACGGTGCGTTCAATCCCGTCTCTGGCAATGATGCCGCCATGGGTTTTACCTGAAGGCACATGCACATAGCCGCGTTTTGCAAGCGGGCTTTTTGGGTCGCCTTCCTGTTTTTCCTTGTCGGATTCGGTGAATACGTCCGTTTCCGCATAGTCGATCGGCGGGTTGTACTGGGCGGCCCGGTGTAATTCTTCCACATTCCAGGCGCGGATGACGGATTGCACGATGCGGGGCAGCTTGGCTTGTGTATCGCGGGAATCCCAGGCGCCGAAAACAAGTGAAGTAGGGGCGATCCTGGCGATTTCGCTGGCGTCTTCCCGGTCTTTCAGGGCAAGGAACGCATCATGCGCGGCGCTTTTCAGGTCGAACCCGCTTGCGTCATCGGGCTCAACGCAGCGGATCAGAGCATCGCCCAGCCGGTGGCCGGCATCAAGGATGGAAACGGTTTTTTCGTTGCCGTACTGAATGTCGATCTGCGGGATCAGGTCGGCGTGGGGGCTGTGTTTGAAAATCGGCTCCATACGGTTGGCCTGGGCGCCCACGCTGTCAATGGTGGCAACTCTGGTGCCGTCAGACAGGTCGTCGATATTATAGCCGATGTCTGCATAGGTGGGCGGGAATATCACGCCGCCTTCCCCTTCTACCGGCATCAGCTTTTGCTTCAGGTGCAGCGCGACCGGGCCGTTTTCATCGTCGGCCCATTGATTGATCATGTCCTGGGTGAGCGTGGTCATGGTTTTGGCTCCTCTGTGACGTCAAGAATGCAGCGGGCCTGGCCTTCCTGGCCGGGCCAGCCGAGTTGCATACGGAACGAACGGTGGGGAAAGGGAAGGGCGGCGCAGCCCAGCGCGGCGCGGTGAAACAGTGCGGGCAGAAGCGTGCCGTGCTGTGTGCCTGCCACGCCATATCGGTATTCCAGCTTGGTGTGTCTTTGCGGGCGGGCATGGGTCAGGCCGATGGCCGCCAGAAGTTCCACCACCGGATAGCCGGTCATGCTGATGGTCTGGTGGTCATTGGGGGAAAAGCCAGCATCTATGGGGATATAGTCCCGGCGCCAGTCGAAGCGGAAACTGCTACTCTGTATTACCGAGAACGAGAACGGGTCTTCTGTGAGGGTGTCTGCTGCATCCCTGAACAGGGCCAGCGAGTCTTGCGTGAAGGCGGCGCCGGGATAGCCCCCGGACCCGGCCCAGAACTTCACATTGTCCCGTGTGGTTGCATCCCCCCAATGATCGAGCGTGATCGCTTGGTCGCCGTCGCGCAGAATGGCAGGCAAGGTGGCGGGGCTTGACGGATCGGGAAAAGGGAAGGGGTCTTCCGGAGCCGCGTGTATTGTGGGAATTTTCCATTTACGGGTATCATTTTTTGACCCCTGCGGGGCAATGGATTTCACCTCCGCACGGGCCAGAAAATTCAGCACTGTCGCCACCGGATTTTCACCCCCTGCGGCGTGGATGTGAAAACGCGGTTCGGCCTCGTCGTGCCAGTTGAATCCGCCTTTGGCGCCCCCCAGCAGAACATCAGCCGCTTCCAGAAAGCCGAGACAGGCAAAGACCTGGCCCGGATTGAACAGGTCCACGGGGATGGAATGATCAGCCATGGTTGCCCTCCCACTCAGATACTGCTTGATCCAGCCGACGGGAGGCGCGCTGATCCGCCGCGCGCACCACTGCTTCCAGCCAGGCAAGCCCCCATGGGTCGAACCGGTCCTGCAGGCGGGCGAATCTCAGCGCCACCTCCTGCGCCTTATCCGCCAGGGCGGATGGTGGCAGGGAGTCGCAGCCATTCACGGATAAAGTGGGCCGGGCCTGGCCATGGTGGGCCGCGATCAGATGCAGGGTCAGGTCGCGTATTGTCTCCGGCAGGGCTTCGGGCGCATCGTGCCCGTCCAAGGCCAGAACGGAGCCGAATTCGTGGCGATAGCCTTGCAGGATGGAAGGGCGAACCGGCCCCCTGGTCTTGGCGTAAGGGCCGTCCGCTTTGGGTGCGTTGAACGCGTTTTGCCACACCCGGCTTCGCTTGCCTTCATCATGATACCGCGCGGCGAGACAGACAGCGTCTGCGATCTCCGGGGCGCTATGGGTAAGCCCCAGGGCCGCGACCAGTCTTTTTGCTTCTTCTGCGACCCAGCCCTGATGTTCCTCAAGGGACTGGCTTTTGCGCGTGATGGCGCGCGCGTCTTCGCTGCTGTCCTCGCCGTGCCATTTTTCCACGACAAGCCATGATGTGGGCGCGCCTTCTTCTGTGGTGGCCGTAACGAAGGAATGGACAGGCTGCCAGTTTTCCGGTTCGGTTGCGGCATCGCCCTCGCTGTCGGCGTCCGGGTTTACTGACGCTGATGATCGAAGCACCCGCACCGGCACGCGCGGCGCGGCGTTTGCATCGTCTGGGGGCGAAAGCCACCCGTTTTCGTCATCCGCGGACGGTGCCGGGTCGTGCGTTTTATCGGCAAGCAGTCCGTTCGAAAGGCCGCCGATCCGGGCATCCAGCACAAGGGTTTTGCCGGATAAATTCGTTACGGCGTTTTTCTTGGTTCTGAGAAGTTCAGACAGTTCCGCGAGGGAGAAACGGCCCACCACGTCGTTGGTACGATCAAGGGCAAAGGCGACCACACCCTGCTTCCAAAGCGGTATGGGCATGTCTGCCGGGCATGGGCCGGTGTGTTTTGCCGCGGCGCGTACGCGCTTTTTAAGCCAGTCGCACACATGGTCGGTCTGTGTTTCGAGGCGCTCCGCCAGATGAGGGGGCGCCGCTGTGAAGAATGTGTCGATCTCTGTCGCTTCGGCGACACCGCCATCCGTGCGCACGGGCAGGTGGCGGCGCCAGACAAGGCTGGTCTGTTCCTGTTCATCCACCCATCCCCTTAGCCAGGGTTGGATTTCGGGCCGCCCTGTATGGTCTCTCAGGCTGGTCATGGACCAGGCTTCCAGAAGCGGACGGTTCAAGGCCGGGTAAAGCGGCGCCGGGGTGGAGGCATTCACAACTGCCCGCCAATGCTCATCCATCAATTCCATAAGGGATTGCGGGCTGGCGTTCAGGCTGCCGTCTGTGTGTTCGGGAAGATGACCCAGCAGTTTTCGCGTGGCTTCCGCAATGTGATCATGGTCCTTGTCGCTGCTGGGGACATCACCGTGCAGGACGATAATATCCGACTGCTTGTTTCCCAGCCGATTGACGCGCCCAAGCCTTTGCACCATGCGTTCAATCGGCACCAGGTCCATGACCATATGGTCCGCATCCAGATCGACCCCCACTTCGCCTGCTGACGTTGCCACCAGAAAGGCGGGCAGATCGCTTTGCACGCCGCCCGAGAAGAAACCTAACTGATCCAGTGCACGCCTGGCCTCCTCGCGCTCATGCACACGGCGTGCGCCCACAAGAAGCTGGGTGTTTTCTTCCGGTAACTTAAGCGATTTGGCCAGTTTTCTGATGGCGGCCAGCGTTTCTTCAGCATCGGCCCGCCTGTTGCAGTAAATGAGGATTCGTCCGGGTCGATTGCCTTCATCAGTCAGCGCCCAGGCCCGTTCGGCCAGGGTTTGAGGCAGACTGCTGGTATCAATGCTTTCAAAACGCAGGCTTTTATCGGCTGTCAGGCGTTCCCTTACCGGACCTTCTGTTTTCTCCTCCTCATTGAGTCGAAAGACACTCTCCCCTTCGCGCCTTCCCGTGGCTGACAGGGTGAGCAGTTCGACAGGCGGCGCAAGTTGTCGGAAATCCTCTCCCTCAGGGCGTGATGCCCGCTTGGTGATCTGTTCCACCAGCCTTTCAAAAGGTGGCACAAGATGGGATTCATCCAATACAATCAAAGAATCCATGCCCAAAAGGCCCGCATGATAGGGGCGCATTCGGCGGCTGACCCCGTATCCGCCGAACAGCAGTCGGGACCCGATCATGTCCACCGTTCCGACAATAATTGCGGGCGCGGACGGGTCGCGGAGCCAGTCTCCCCGATCGGCATATTGACCGCGCAAGGTGGAGATTGGCAGGTCGCCTCCCTGCGTGGCTGCCCAGGTGCGGATTTTCTCCGCCTCTACCGTGGCCTGGTCCACCACCGCGCGTCGGTCCACAACATAAACAAGGCGTCGCGGCAAATCCGTCGCGCCAGCTTCTCTGGCAAGGTACCAGATGACCATGACAGAGGTTTTACCCGCCCCTGTCGGCAGATCAAGTGCATCAGGGCGGCAATTACCGGTAAATTCGTGAAACAGGCGCACCTGCCAGCGGAAGGGTGAATGGCCGGTCAATGCCTGAAACCGGCTTTGAAACAGCGCCGTGCTTCCAGTTTCCTGAGATACATCCATAAGCATATCGCCAATATTTGAAATTCAATCAAACATCATATCTATGAATGCATTTTACAACCAAAAAATAACACCTCTGGCGGGATTTTGGTGCAGGGTCGCCCTGTATGCTAGCGCCTGGTATTTCGTGTGGTCGTGGGCCTGTTCAGCGGGGTTCTTTGTTGTAGCGGCGGCGCAGCAGGAGTGAATTGCCGATGACGGATAGCGAGCTGGCGGTCATGGCGATCACGCCGATCATGGGGTGCAGCAGGCCGGTGGCCGCTATGGGGATGGCTGCCGCGTTGTAGCCGCTGGCCCAGAGCAGGTTCTGGACGATTTTCCTGAAGGTGGCGCGCGACAGCACCATGGCATCGACCACGCCGGAAAGTTCCCCGCGCACCAGGGTTACGTCCGCGGCTTCTATCGCCACATCTGCGCCGGCGCCGATGGCAATGCCCACATTGGCCTGTTTCAGGGCCGGGGCGTCATTGATTCCGTCCCCCACCATGGCCACATGGTCGCCGTATTGCTTCTGAAGTTCCCGTATGGCATCCACCTTGCCTTCCGGGAGCACACCGGCGCGCACCTCGTCGATGCCCACCGCGCGCGCCACGGCGTTGGCGGCGCGTTCATTGTCGCCGGTAATCATCACCACGTGCAGGCCCTGTTCATGCATGGCATGAATGGCCGCGATCGACTCATCCTTGAGCGTATCGGCAACCGCCACAATGCCGCGGGCCTGGCCGTCGCGGGCGACGATGACGGCGGTTCTGCCCTGATTTTCAAGGTCGCGCAGGTCTTCGCTCAGGGCGTCCAGCCCCTTCACGCCGTGTTCTTCCAGCAGAACCCGATTGCCAATCAGTACGGTCTTTTCATCGACCATGCCCGACACGCCCCGCGCGCCGGTGGACCGGAAGCCAGTGACCTTTCCGGGCTTGATGCCGCGAGTACGGGCGCCGTCCACAATGGCGCGGGCGATGGGGTGTTCGGACGCATTTTCCACCGTGGCGGCGAGGGTCAGCACCTCCGTTTCCGAGACGCCGCCGGCCACGACCACATCGGTCAGTTTCGGCTCGCCCCGCGTGATGGTGCCCGTTTTATCCAGGACCATCACCCTGATATCCTTGAAGGTCTGGATTGCTTCGCCGGAGCGGATGAGGATTCCCCGCTCGGCCCCCACGCCGGACCCCACCATCAATGCGGTGGGCGTTGCCAGCCCCAATGCGCACGGACAGGCGATCACTAGCACCGCGATGGCCGCCAGAATGGCCAGCACCGGCGTGGCCGCATCGGGGTTTACCCAGGGCAGGAAACCGGCGCCCCATTCCAGGATCGGGCGCAGCGTATCCGCCGCCAGAAGCCAGGCGGCAAAACTGGCCACAGCAATCACAAGCACAAGGGGCACGAAGCGGCCCGTCATGCGGTCTGAAAATTCCTGAATGGGCACTCTGGACCCCTGGGCCTCATCGATCAGCTTCACCACCTGGGCCAGGAAGGTGTCACCGCCAACGCGGGTGGCCTTGATCCGCAGGCGGCCTTCCTTGTTGATGGTGCTGCCGATAACGCTATCCCCCGCGCTTTTGAAGACCGGGATGGATTCCCCGGTGGCGATCGATTCATCCAGATGGCTTTCGCCGTCCACCACCGTGCCGTCGGTGGGCACCTTTTCTCCGGGCCGGATGACCATGATGTCACCGGGGGACAGATCCTTGACGGATATCTCCGTCTCCTCCCCGTTCCGCTCCACGCGGGCGGTCTTGGCGCCCAGGGTAAGCAGCTTGCGGATCGCCTGCGACGCCTTGCCCTTGGCCTTCGCTTCCAGATACCGGCCAAGCAGGTGAAAGGTCATGATGGTGGCCGCCATTTCGATGAAGGAGGTCATGGGATAGATGAAGCCCACCAGCCCGATCAGATAAGGGGGCAGGCTGCCCATGGAAATCAGAATGTCCATGTTGAAGGTGCCGTTCTTCAGCGAACGCCACGACGCCTTGTGGGTGGCGGCCCCGCCATACAGAAACACCACGGGAAAGCCGAGCAGCGCAATGATGGCCAGATAGCCCGGAATGGGCTGCCAGAGCATGTGCGGCATCATCAGAAGCATGATCAGTGTGGTCGGTATGGCGGCGATCAACAGCCGTCGCACGGCCAGCTTCAGATAAGCCTCTTCAACAGCCGAGTCGCCTTCGCCATCATCATCGCCCTCCGGCGCGATCGCGGCCACATCGTACCCGGCGCCTTCTATCAGCGCTTTCAGTTCGTGCTGTGTGGGGCCGTCCGCGCCGACCGTTACATTGACCGTATGACTGGCGATATTGGTCGCGGTTTTGCGCACCCCGCCGTGCCGGGCAAGCGTGCTCTTGATGATGCCGGCGCAGTGATCCGACCCCATGCCCGGAACCGTCACCCTGAATGTTCTGGCGCCGATTTCCCTGACGGCGGCCACGTCGTAGCCCGCCCCCTCCACGGCGTGTTTGATGGTCTCCCCATCGGGGCCGGACGCGGCAGTGCGGATGCTCACCCGGTGCCTGGCGATATTGGTCTCGATCGTCTCGATACCGTCCAGGCGCTCGATCGTTTCGCGGATGATGCCGGCGCAGTGGTCCGACCCCATTCCCGGCACGATCAGTTCGAGATCATGTGAGTCTTGCGCTGCCTGCCCGTCCTTACGGCTCATCGGGGTCTCCTTCATTGCTCCCGCCACCCGGCCAGTCATTGAACGCGATGAAATACAGCAGCAGGATATTGACGACGGGAACCAGTATCAGAACACCGAACCAGCCAGGAAATCCCATGCGCTGGCAGATGCGCCAGGCCGGGATGACGACGATAACGGCGACCACCAGCATCCATAGCGAGTGCCCCGCCCACATGAAGCTGCCAAACATGCTGTTTCCCATGATGTTTCCCTTCGTTTGTTGGGTATGCCGTGTCAGTGATGGCGGGCATGGGATGTGTCATGCCCCGATTGTTCGGATTCCCGCACCCTTTTCAGGAAAACATACTCGGCGAGCGCAATAACAAGCATGGCGAAGACTGCCAGGCCGATGACGAACGGGTCGGTGTGCAATTTGACCCAGACAAAGCCACCAAGGGCGAGCGCATCCAGCAATATGGCTGTTGCCGGTATCCAGGCGCCGGCATTCACGGCCTTGCGCAGATACCGTAGCACACCCCAGTGAATGGCTATGTCCATGATCAGGTAGAACACGATTCCCAGCGCGGCGATCCGGGACAGGTCGAAGAAGCCCGTCAGGATCAAACCCAGAACCACAGTGTACACCAGTGTGTGTTTCTGGATGTTCCCCGGCATACCGAAATGCCGATGGGGAACCAGCTTCATTTCCGTCAGCATGGCCAACATGCGCGAAACCGCGAAAATACTGGCCAGGATACCCCCAGCCGTGGCCATTATAGCGATCGCAACCGTAAACCAGACACCATAATCGCCCAGCGCCGGGCGCGCGGCGGCGGCCAGGGAATAATTCTGCGTTGCGATGATTTCGGGCAATGACAGATTGCTGGCAACGGCGAAACCGACCAGGGCATAGATCACCACGCAGGCCGCAATGGAAATGACGATGGCGCGCCCCACGTTTCGATGAGGGTCCTGCACCTCGGCGCCGCTGTTGGTGATGGTCGTGAAGCCTTTGAAGGCCAGAATGCCGAGCGCGGTGGCCCCCAGGAAATTACCGGCAGTCCCGGCCTCGCCCGGGCTTGAGAAGTCAATTGACAGGTTGTCGGCAATCCAGATGCCCACCAGGCCGAAAATCAGTATGCCCCCGATTTTCAGAAGTCCGATGAAGGACGCCACGCCCTGAATCATGCGGTTTCCGAGCAGGTTGATCAGAAAGGCCGTCAGGATCAGAGACACACCGAGAAGGGGCACCATGCGCCCGCTTTCGTCGCCCCCGAAAAGCTGCATCGTGTAGGCGCCGAAGGTGCGGGCCAGAAAGCTTTGGGCAATGACCATGGAAAAGTACATCAGCAGGGCGTTGAAGGCCGTTGGCAACCGGTTTCCATAGGCCTTGTGCAGGTACATGCCGATGCCGCCCGCCGAGGGGAACGCGTTGGAAATCTTTATGTATGAATAGGCACTGAAGCCGACAATCACGGCGGCTGCAAGGAATGCCAGCGGGAACAGGGCTCCCGTCATCTGCGCCATCTGCCCGGTGAGCGCGAAGATACCGGCGCCAATCATGACACCGGTGCCCAGCATCACCGTTCCCGGAAGGGTCAGGCTGCCCTGCTGGTAATGCGTGGTTCTGTCCTGCTCCCGGTTCATGTCACGTCCTGTTGCTCAGGGGGCGTGGATGGGATTTGCAGTACTCGGACATCTGGCGCCGGCAGACACGCGCAGGCAATCCCTGTTGCCAACACCCTACATGTCCGGGGCCGCTTTTGCCATGGTGCGGATTGGTGAGTATTGCGGGCCTTTGAGAGGGCGTGTCGTCATCCTGGCCGCATGGGCGGACATGCTGGCGCCCGTCAGGTCCGGCCGGTCAGCATGGATATGCCGCGATCGGCTGCCGCCACCGCATTGTCCAGACCGTGGAACGGGGCCAGCGCGATCACCCCTTCCAGCAGCAGATAGATGCTGTCCGCCTGAACCGTGTCCGACACGAAGGGCCGCGACGCGGACAGCACAAGGGCGCGCCAGGCATTCTTGTACCGGCTGGCTTCCGCGTCCACAGCCGGGTGGTTCATCTCTCCGCTCAGGCGCTGGAACAGGCAGCCATTGGCGTTGGGCACACTGCGCATCCACGCCGCCAGCCGGGTCAGCAATTGCCGGGGGTGTGGCAGGGTGTCCTCGTCGCCGCCCACCTCGGCAATGAACCGGTCGTGCCGCGCCCGCAGCACGGCCACGACCAGATCCGTCTTGGACGGGAAATGCTTGTACAGGGTGCGGGGGGATACGCCCGCGTCCCGGATCACCAGGTCGATGGGAACGGCTGCCGCGCCCGATCGTTCAAACAGGGCGTCCGCGGCGGTCAGAATGTGGTCTCGCTTGTCCATGGGATCATGCATATAACGATCGTTTTACTGGGCGTCAAAAGCACATAATGTCACACGCGGAAGGCGGGCGCGAACGCGGGGCGGCGCGCGGGCGGGGCGGGAAATCTTCGCTCATGCGTGATCCTGTCTTGCGGGCGGGGGGCTGGGGCTTTTAGGCTACATGCTTTGGGACCGGTTCCGACAAGGGGGGACACATGAAAAGCAGAGCAGCCATAGCCTGGGCCGCGGGCGAGCCGCTGAGCGTGGAAGAGGTGGACCTGGACGGGCCGGGACCGGGCGAGGTGCTGGTGGAACTGAAAGCCACCGGCGTGTGCCATACGGATGCCTATACCCTGTCCGGCAAGGACCCGGAAGGGCACTTCCCCGCCATTCTGGGCCATGAAGGGGCCGGTGTGGTGGTGGACAAGGGCCCCGGCGTGCGGGATGTGGATGTGGGCGATCATGTGATCCCCCTGTATGTGCCGGAATGCCGGGAATGCGAATACTGCCTGAACCCGAAAACCAATCTGTGCCAGGCCGTGCGGGATACTCAGGGCCGCGGCGTGATGCCGGACGGCACCAGCCGGTTTTCGTTGAACGGCAAGCCGATCCATCACTTCATGGGCACCAGCACCTTTTCCAACTATACGGTTCTGCCGGAAATCGCCGTGGCGAAAATCCGCAAGGATGCGCCGTTCGACAAGGTTTGCTATATCGGCTGCGGCGTAACCACCGGGGTCGGGGCCGTGGTCAATACCTGCAAGGTGGAGCCCGGCGCCACTGCCATCGTGTTCGGCCTTGGCGGCATCGGGCTGAATGTGATCCAGGGCTTGAAGCTGGTGGGCGCGCGCCAGATCGTGGGCGTGGACATCAACCCGGCCAAGAAGCCGCTGGCCGAAGCCTATGGCATGACCGATTTCGTCGATCCCGGCACGGTGAAGGGCGATCTTGTGGGCCACCTGATCGAACTGACCGGCGGCGGCGGTGATTATACCTTTGAATGCATCGGCCATACCGGGCTGATGCGCCAGGCGCTGGAAAGCGCCCACAAGGGCTGGGGCATGAGCTGCATTATCGGCGTGGCCGGCGCGGGGGAGGAAATCGCCACCCGCCCCGTGCAACTGGTAACCGGGCGGCGCTGGGTCGGCACTGCCTTTGGCGGCGCGCGGGGGCGGACAGACGTGCCGAAGATCGTCGATATGTATATGGAAGGCCAGATCGACATTGACCGCATGATCACCGCCACCCTGCCGCTGGAAGACATCAACCGGGCCTTTCACATGATGCATTCGGGCGAGGGTGTGCGCACCGTCATCACCTATTAAGGGGGTTCCATGGAGGAGCAAGAGCGCTGGCAGGAAGCCGGTCTGACAGTGGTGGCCGAGCATAAATGCTTTGGTGGCCGGCAACTGGTGTTCCGGCATGACAGCAAGGTCATCGGCCTGCCCATGGAAGTGGCCGTTTACCTGCCGCCCCATGCGGCGGAAGGGCCGGTTCCGGCGGTGACCTTTCTGTCCGGCCTGACCTGCACCTGGGAAAATTTCGTCACCAAGGCCGGCGCCCAGAGGGAGGCGGCCAATCTGGGGCTCGCCCTGATCGCGCCGGATACAAGCCCTCGCGGTGCCGGTATTGCGGGGGAGGACGAGGCATATGATTTCGGCACCGGTGCGGGCTTTTATCTGGATGCCACCGAGGCCCCCTGGGACCGGCATTACCGCATGTACAGCTATGTCACGTCGGAGCTGCCGGACCTGCTCGCCCGCGGCCTGCCCGTTGATCCGGCGCGGCAATCCATCACCGGCCATTCCATGGGCGGCCATGGGGCGCTCGTGGCGGCGCTTGCCAATCCTGACCGCTACCGGGCGGTGTCCGCCTTTGCCCCGATCGTGACACCGATGGACGTGCCCTGGGGCCAAAAGGCGTTCACCGGCTATCTGGGCGAGGACCGGGAGCGCTGGGCCGCCTATGACGCCACCCGGCTGCTGGCGACCACCGGCTGGAACAGTGACATTCTGATCGATCAGGGCACGGCGGATACCTTTCTGGACAGCCAGTTACAGCCGCAAAGGTTCGAGGCCGCGGCCCTGGCGCGGGAGATACCGGTTCAACTGCGTTTTCAGGCGGGCTATGATCACAGCTATTATTTCATCGCCAGCTTCATGGACGAGCATCTGGCATTTCATCATGATCGCCTGATCGCCTGATCGCCGGAATAGTCACGCCGCGCCCTCATGCAGTGCCCGGCTCGGTGGGGGCGCTGGTGGTGTCCGGCGCCGCCGGGCCGCCGATGGAAGGGCGCGGGCGTGCCCGGTCCACGCGCGGGCTGTTGGCGAACTGTTCCTTGTAACATCGGGCGAAATGCGCGCTGGATGTGAAGCCGCAGGCCACCGCCACTTGCAGGATCGACATATCCGTCTGTCTCAGCAATTGCCGCGCCCGTTGCAGGCGCAGGCTGAGATAATAGCGCGATGGCTTGATCCCCAGATGGTCGCGGAACAGGCGGGCCAGCGTGCGTTCCGTGGTGCCCACCTGGTCGGCGACGGCGCTGATCGGCTGGGGCGTTTCCAGATAGGCTTCCATGAAGGCGATGGCCGCCAGGATTTTCGGGTGGCTCTGGCCGGTTCGGTATCCCAGGTCCATGCGCTGGGGGTTGGTGGGCTGGCGCTGCACGCCGTGGACCATTTCTTCCGATACGGCCTTTGCCAGATCGGCGCCGTGATGGTCGGCGATGGCATAGGTCATCATGTCGAGCGGCGCTGTGCCACCGGAACAGGTGAAGCGGTCCCGATCCGTTTCGAACAGGGTGGCGGTGATGTTCAGGTCGGGGAATTCCTCGGCCAGTGCTTCCACATTCTCCCAGTGGATGGTGCAGCGATAGCCATCCAGCAGGCCCGCCCGCGCCAGAAACAGCGTGCCGGTGCAGACGGCGCCCAGCGACAGGCGCCGCCGCGCCATGTCCCGCAGCCAGTCGAGTATGCGCCTGTCCGTATAGTCGCGCGCCCGCACCCCGGCACAGACAATGGGGATATAGTCGGCGCTCATGTCCGACAGGCGGCTTGCCGGGGTGACGGACACCTCGTTGCTGGCCTGTACCGGGCGGCCATCCAGGCTGATGGTGCACCATTCATACAGGGTTTTGTCCGCCAGCCGGTTGGCCGCGCGCAGGGGTTCCACGGAAGAGGCGAAAGCCATCATGGAAAAATTCGGCACCAGCAGAAAGGCCACCTTGCGGCTGACCATCCTGTTGTGGGCGTGGCGGGGCCGGGGTCCGAACATGGGCCGCCTCCTAACCGGTCAGTGCCGGGGGTTGCCGGGTCGCTGCCCGGATGGTCTGCGGCGACGCCCCGAAGGCGCGGCGCATGTGCCGGGAAAAATGCGACAGGTCCGCGAACCCGCAGGCATGGGCGATGTCCGTCACCGAGCGATCGGAACGGGTCAGCAGCCAGTGCCCCTGCCGCAGGCGGCGCTCAAGGCGAAAGGCGGCGGGCGTGGTGCCCAGTTCAATTCGAAACAGTCGCTCCATCTGGCGCCGGGACAGGCCCAGCCGCTCCGCCAGCGCGCCCATGGTTTCCTGCCGGGCCAGCGCTTCGTCGATCAGGCGAACCGCCTTTTTCAGCCGCGCATCGCGGGCGGTGCGGTCGGGCGCGCTGTGTGGCTGGGGGGCATGGGGCGGCCTGGCCCGATCAGCCAGAAGGATATGTAGCGCCTTGTCCGCCACGCTGTGGTCAAGGTGCCGTCGAAGCAGATGGGCCGCAAGATCAATGGCGGCAGTGCCCCCGGCGCAGGTGATGCGCGGGCCATCCACCACGAAAAGCTGGTCGGCGATGGGCGTGATGTCGGGAAAGGCGTCTTTCAGGTCGGTCAGGTGAAACCAGGAAACGCAGCAGCGCCGCCCGGACAGCAATCCCAGGCGCAGCAGGGTAAAGACCGCTGTGCATAACCCCACAATGGTTCGGCCCCGGTTCGCCGCATCCAGCAGAAAGGCATCCGTGTGGGGGTCGGGCCTGCTGTCGTCGCGTAGCAGGCCCCCCACCACAACCACATAATCCATCGATGCATCCTGTGTATCCAGTGCGTCCAGCCGGATGTCGGCGCCCACCTGTGTGCCACAGCTTGCCCGCACGGGGCTGCCATCGGCGCTGGCCACATGCCAGCGGCAGCGGGTCTGGCGGCTGTTGTCGCCGTCATCGGTGGCCAGCCGCAGCATGTCGATGAAATTGGCAAAGGGTGTCAGGGTGAAATTGGGCAGGGGCACAAAGACCACGGAAAGGGCACAGCCGGATTCCCCGGCGCCGGTCCTGCCGGGTGCCGTGGTGGCTGCCGCGCCTGGGCGTATGCCCGGCGTTCCCCTTGCGGCTCTGGTCATGGCCTTCTCCCGAACCGGCTGGCACCGGCCCCTCTCCGCCAATGAGAATGCGACCGGCCCGGGGCGCGAGTCAAGAAGGACCGCACGGGGCCATGTCGCAAACAGACAAACGATCATGTCGCGCTTGTTCTTTGGCCCGGCGCCGGTTTGCCCGACCATGAAAGCTGGCCACACACCAGTCGGGGAGAGGCGCCCATGCAGCGCTATTCCGTTCTATCGCTGGCCCGCCGGGCGCTCGGCGGGCATCAGGGCTGGCGCCGCCAGTGGCGCAGCCCCGAACCGAAGCGGTCCTATGATGCGATCATTGTGGGCGCCGGGGGGCATGGCCTGGCCACCGCCTATTATCTGGCGAAGGAGCACGGCATCACCAATGTGGCGGTGCTGGAAAAGGGCTGGCTGGGCGGTGGCAATATCGCCCGCAACACCACCATTGTGCGATCCAATTATCTGATGGATGAAAGCGCGGCCCTTTACGAAACCTCCCTGAAGCTGTGGGAAGGGCTGTCGAAAGACCTGAATTACAACATGATGTTCTCGCAGCGCGGCGTGCTGAACCTGGCGCACAATCTGGGGGACGTGCGGGCCGGGCGCCGCCGGGCGGAGGCCAACCGGCTGAACGGCATCGATTCCCACTGGCTGGACGCCGCGGGCGTCAAAAAGGTCTGCCCGGAACTGAACACGGCCCCGGATGCGCGCTATCCCGTTCTGGGCTCCACCTTCCAGCCGCGCGGCGGCACCGCCCGGCACGACGCCGTGGCCTGGGGCTTTGCCCGCGCGGCGGACGGGCTGGGCGTGGACATCATCGAGCACTGCGAAGTCACCGGCATCCGCCGATCCGGGGGGCGCGTGATCGGGGTGGAGACCAGCCGTGGCCCCATTGACAGCCCGAAGGTGGGCCTTGTGGTGGCGGGGCACAGCTCCGTGCTGGCGGAAATGGCGGGTCTGCGCCTGCCGATCCAGAGCCACCCCCTTCAGGCGCTGGTGTCCGAGCCCATCAAGCCGGTGCTGGATACGGTGGTCATGTCCGGCGCGGTGCATGTGTATGTGAGCCAGTCGGACAAGGGTGAACTGGTGATCGGCGCGGGGATCGACTCGTACAATTCCTATGCCCAGCGCGGCAGTTTCCACATCATCGAAGAGCAGGTGCGTGCCATGATGCAGCTTTTCCCGCGCTTTTCCAGGCTGCGCCTGATGCGAAGCTGGGGCGGTATTGTGGACACCTGCCCGGATGCCTCCCCGATTCTGAGCAAAACGCCGGTGGACGGGCTGTACATAAACGCCGGCTGGGGCACCGGCGGGTTCAAGGCCACGCCGGGCTCCGGCTTCGTGTTTGCCCACACCATGGCGCGGGACGAGCCGCACCCCGTCGCCGCACCCTTCGCGCTGGATCGTTTCACCACCGGCGCCCTGATCGACGAACACGGCGCCGCCGCCGTGGCCCATTGACAGAAAGGGGGAGGCACCCATGCTGAAACTGGATTGCCCCTATTGCGGATCGCGCGACGAGGTGGAGTTCCACTATGGCGGTCAGGCTCATCTGAGCCGCCCGGAAGACCCGGACGCGCTCAGCGATGCCCGGTGGGCGGAATATCTGTTCATGCGGGACAATCCCAAGGGCCCCTTCGCGGAGCGCTGGGTGCACTGGGCGGGCTGTCGGCGCTGGTTCAATGTGCTGCGGGACACGCGGGACCATCGGGTGATCGCGGTGTATGAAATGGGCGCGGCCCATCCCCCCATGGTGGAAGGGGAAACGCCGTGAGCGGCGCGCGGCTGAGCGAAGGCGGCCTGGTGGATCGCGGGCGGGTGATCCGTTTCACCTTCAATGGTCGCCGCATGACCGGCCATGTGGGGGATAGTCTCGCCGCGGCCCTGCTGGCCAATGGCGTGACCACCGCCGCCCGCAGCTTCAAATATCACCGGCCACGCGGGATCATGGCGGCGGGGGTGGAGGACGCCAATGTGATGGTGCAGTTGGAGGAGGGCGCCCGTACCATCCCCAATCTGAAAGCGACCGAGGTGGCCCTTTATGACGGGCTGGTGGCGCGCAGCGTCAATGCCTGGCCGTCCGTGGCATGGGATGTGGGGGCGGTGACCGGGGCGTTTTCCCGCTTTCTGCCCACGGGGTTTTATTACAAGACCTTCTTCGCCGCGCCGTTCCTGTGGAACCGCCTGTTCGAACCGGTGATCCGCCGGGGCGCGGGGTGGGGGCGCGCGCCGCGCGAACCGGACCCGGAGGTTTATGATCATGTGCACCGCAGCACCGATGTGCTGATCGCGGGGGGCGGGCCGTCCGGCCTGGTGGCGGCGTTGCGGGCGGCGCGCACGGGCGCGCGGGTGATGCTGTGCGATCTGGATGAACGCTTTGGCGGCAGCGCGCTTTACCGGCCAGTGACGCTGGATGGGCGGTCGGGGGCGGATTGGGCCGATGACATGGTCGCCCGCCTGGAAGACTGCCCCAATGTGACCCTTTTGGCCCGCACCACGGTCACGGGCGGCTATGATCAGGGCTTCTACACGGCGCTGGAACGGCTGAGCGATCATCTGGCGCCCGCAGAGCGACCGGTGGGCCGTGCGCGGCAGCGGCTGTGGCATATCCGGGCCGGGCGGGTGATATTGGCCACCGGCGTGCATGAACGCCCGCTGGTGTTCGCCAACAATGACCGGCCCGGCATCATGCTGGCGGCGTCGGTGCTGGCCTATATCCGCCGCTATGGCGTATTGCCGGGGCGGCGGGCGGTGTTATTCACCAATAATGACCGCGCCTATGAAGCGGCCCATGCGCTGTGCGCGGCAGGGGCGCGTGTGACCGTGGTGGACAGCCGCCCCGATCCGAACGGGCCGCTGGTGGCGCAGGCGCGGCAGGCGGGGGCCGACCTGATCACCGGCAGCGCGATCACGGATAGCCGCGGGCGCACGGCCCTGAAACGGGTGCGGGTGCAGCCGCTGGACGGGCCGGATGCCCGGCCCGCCGGGCGGGGCCGATGGCTGAAGGTGGATCTGCTGGCGGTGTCGGGCGGTTACAGCCCGGTGGTGCATATCTACAGCCATGTGGGCGGCAAGCTGCGCTATGACGCGGACGCATCCTGTTTCCGCCCCGGCGATCCCGTGGCCGGGCAGGTGCCCGTGGGCGGTTGCAATGGCACATTCGATCTGGCGGACGCGCTGGCGGAATCCGCCCTGGCGGGAAGCGGCGCCGGGGCCAATGGCGGCGCCGGGTCGGACGGGGCAGTGGATGGCGTGCCGACGGTGGCGGAACAGCCCGCCGCCATGCCCGCGCCGCTATGGTGCGTGGGCGGCAGGGATGCGGCCCGGCGCCTGCCCAGCAAGCATTTCGTGGACCTGCAAAACGACACCACCGCCGGGGATATCGGCCTGGCCGTGCGCGAAGGTTTTCGCGCGGTGGAGCATATGAAGCGCTATACGCTGACCGGGTACGGCACGGATCAGGGCAAGACATCCAACATCAACGGGCTGGCCATACTCGCCGCCCTGCTGGATCGGCCCATGGGCGCGGTGGGCACTACCACTTTCCGCCCGCCCTATACGGCGATCACTTTTGGCGCGGTGGCCGGGCACGACCGGGGCGACCTGTTCGATCCGGTGCGGCGCACGGCCATGCATGACCGGCATCAGGCGCTGGGTGCCCTGTTCGAGGATGTGGGGCAGTGGAAGCGCCCCTGGTACTATCCTCGCGCGGACGAGACCATGCGGGAAGCCGTGGCACGGGAATGCCGGGCCGTGCGCACGGGCGTGGGGGTGCTGGATGCCTCCACACTGGGCAAGATACTGGTGCAGGGGCCGGATGCGGCCACTTTCCTGAACAGGGTCTATACCAATGCCTGGTCCGCCCTGAAGGTGGGGCGCGCCCGATACGGCCTGATGTGCGGCGAGGACGGCATGGTGATGGACGACGGCACCACCGCCCGGCTTGATGAAAACAGCTATCTGATGAGCACCACCACCAGCGGCGCCGCGCGGGTGCTGGACCATCTGGAAGACTATTTGCAGACCGAATGGCCGGACCTGCGCGTGCGGCTCACATCCGTGACGGAACAATATGCAGTGGTTTCCATCGCCGGGCCGGACAGCGGCACCGTTTTGCGGCGCCTTGCCCCCGGCCTGCCGCTGGACCCGGAAAGTTTCCCCTTTCTGGGTGTGCGCGAAGCCCGCGTGGCGGGGCTGGATGCCCGCATCTTCCGCATCAGTTTCACCGGCGAGTTGAGCTACGAGATCAACGTGGCCTGGCGCCATGGCCCCGCCTTGTGGGATGCGGTGATGGCGGCGGGCGCGGACCTGGACATCACCCCTTATGGCACCGAGACCATGCATGTGCTGCGCGCGGAAAAGGGCTTCATCATTGTGGGGCAGGAGACGGACGGCAATCAGACGCCGCTGGACCTGGGCATGAGCTGGGCGGTTTCGCGCAAGAAGGATTTTATCGGTCGGCGTTCTCTGCTTCGATCCGACTGTGTGCGCGATGACCGCAAGCAGCTTGTGGGCCTGTTGCCCGAAGATGGTGCCATGGTGCTGCCGGAAGGCAGTCAGATCGTCGCCGCCGGGGCGGCGGGCGGGCGGCCACCGATCCCCATGGAAGGGTTCGTCACCTCCAGCTATTGGAGCCCGGCGCTGGGCCGTGGCTTCGCCCTGGCCCTGATCCGGGGCGGGCGCACCCGCTACGGCGAGCGGCTGGAGGCGGAGCTTGATGGCCGCCCGGTGCCGGTCACGGTCACCGATCCGGTTTTTTATGACAGGGAAGGAGCGCGGCGCGATGGCGACCCAGAGCGGCTCTGATGCATTTTCGGGCATTCTGCTGCCCGGCACCGGCCCGCTGGCGCCGGTGACAGGCCGGGATGTGACGGTCTTCCCCATTGGCTTCACCGGCCTGGTGAGCCTGCGGGTGCCGGCGCATAATGCGGCCTGTCTGGCGGCGCTGGAAACGGCGCTGGGCCTGCCACTGCCCCGTGCCGTGACCGGCTGCCGGATCGACGGGGAGACGCGGGCGCTCCGGGTCGGGCCGGACGAATGGCTGATCATGACTGTGGATGGCGCCGCCCCTGACCTCGCCGCCCGGCTGGAGGCCGCCGGTGCCCCCGCCTGCCAGGAAACGGACCTGCCCGTTTCGGCGGTGGATGTGTCGGATACGCTGTTCGGCTTCCGCCTGAGCGGGGCGGGGGCCGCCGATCTGCTGGCGCGTGGATGCAGCCTTGATCTGGTCGGGCGGGAAGGGGGTGGGCAGAACGGGGATGGCCCGGTGGCCGTGATGACCCTGCTGGACAAGGCGCGGGCCCTGATCCTGTGCGGCACCGGGCTGGAGGGGGGCGAGGTCTGGGTGCGCACCTCTTTCGCCGCCCATATGCACGATTGGTTCGCGGCTGTGGCTGATCGTCGGGGGTAGGGGCGCCCCTTGCGAACCGTCAGCGTGGCTTATCATGTGGTTTGTCAGGTGTAATCACCAAGTTGTGATCCCGTGAATACTTTGTGCGCTGCGGTATAGGTATGGTGCCATGCAGAAAAATGGTGGTAAAATTTCCGTAATCGGATGCTTTTGTCCTGTTTGGTATGAAATTTGTCCGTTGTGGTGAAGTGACGCGGCGATGGCGGGCCTATGCTGGGACACGAAATTTGGTGTCCCTTTGGCAAAGGAAGCCCGTTATGGACGATACATTCACCCCTGAACTCGGCGCGGCGGACCTCGAAACCGCCTATCAGCCCCAAAGCGTGGATCAGAGCGATCGGCGCGTTCCCATCAATCTGCGCCAGAGCGGCCGCACACCGGTGGAAATGCTGATTTCCACGCGGGTCCGCAAGTCGCCATACTGGCACCTGTCGCACCGGGAAGGGTGCTGGCGGGCCACCGTTTACAACCGCATCTATCACCCGCGCGGCTATGTGCGCCCCGAAGACGGTGGTGCCATGGTGGAATATGACGCCCTGATCAATCATGTGACCATGTGGAATGTGGCGGTGGAGCGCCAGATTCAGGTGAAGGGCCCGGATGCGGAAGCCTTTGTCAATTACGTGATCACGCGGGATGCCACCCGGATCAAGCCCATGCACGGCAAATATGTGATCCTGTGCAATGAAGAGGGCGGCATTCTGAACGATCCGGTCCTGCTGCGCATCAGCGAGGATGAATTCTGGTTCTCCATTTCCGACAGCGATCTGGAAATGTGGCTGCGCGGAGTCAATCTGGGCAAGGGTTATGATGTAACCATCGCCGAGATCGACGTGGCGCCGGTGCAGATTCAGGGGCCCAAGTCCGAAGCCCTGATGACGGACCTGTTCGGCGAGGCCGTCAGCGACATCCCCTATTACGGCCTGATGGCCGGGCAAGTGGCGGGCCGGGACGTGATCATTTCCCAGACCGGCTTCACCGGCGAAAAGGGGTACGAGATCTATCTCTATGACGCCACAATCCATGCGGAGGCCATGTGGAACACCGTGCTGGATGCGGGCCGGAAGCACAATCTGACGGTCATCGCCCCGGCGCACCATCGGCGCATCGCGGCGGGCATCCTGTCCTGGGGGCAGGACATCGATCAGGAAACGCTGCCTTTCCAATGCAATCTGGCCTATCAGGTGCCGCGCAAGAAGACCGCCGACTATATCGGCAAGGCCCGCCTGGAAGAGGTGCGCGCCCAGATCGAGGCGGGCAACCCGCCCTTCAAAACCAAGATGGTGGGGATCACCTTTGGCGGGCTGCCGGTGGATGATTACGCGCCGGATTTCTGGCTGATCTCCCGCGAGGAAGACAGCGAGCCCATCGGCTATGTGACCTCGCCCTGGTACTCGCCGGAGCTTCAGATCAACATTGCTCTGGCCTATGTGCCCATAAACGATACGGCAGTGGGCACCAAGCTGCATGTTCACCTGCCGGAGGAATACCGCGTGGGCCACCCCGGCCCCAGCGTGGCCGCCGAGGTGGTGGACGTGCCGTTCCGGCCCTCGGTGAACCCGAATGCGCGGGAAGTGGCGAAATATAAAGGCCGCGACTACGCCTATTGAGGTGCCGGGGCGGATGGGCGTGATGCCCTTTCGCCCCGTTACCCTGGCGCCCCGCCGATGCCCCCGCCGAAGGAGACATGCCATGGCCCCGAAGGATACCGCACCCCCCGCGCCTGAGACGGCGCCCCGTTTGCCCGACACGGCGCAAGACCTGCCGCCGCTCAGGGCATTGTTGCAGGATGTGACGGTGGAGGCGACCCCGGCCCAGATCGACGGGGAAGCGGACATGGCGGCGCTTTTGCCATCCGGCAGCAGCGTTTATATCCCCTTCCTGCCCGGTGGCAGCGTGGAGCCGGTGATCCGGGCGTCGGCACAGGTGCGGGCCAGGGGGTTGGTGCCCGTTCCGCATGTTCCCGCGCGCACCATGCCGTCCCGCGCGGCGCTGGATGATTTTCTGGCCCGTCTCAGGGAAGCGGGGGCGGATCGGATGCTGCTTATCGCCGGGGACACATCGACCCCGCGCGGGCCCTTTGCCAGCACGCTGGACCTGCTGGAAACCGGGCTGCCGGTGCGCCACGGCTTCCGCATGATGGGCGTGGCCGGTCACCCTGAAGGCCACCCCGTGGCGGATGACGATACCCTGTTCCGCGCGCTGCTGGAAAAGCGGGCCTATGCGCGGGAAACAGGGACCGAAATGTGGATCGTGACCCAGTTCATCTTCACGTCCGAGCCACTGTTTCACTGGTTGGACCGGCTGGCCGTTTCAGGGCTGGACCTGCCGGTGCGTGTGGGCGTACCGGGGCCGACCCGGCTGAAGACCCTGATCCGCATGGCCATGGCCTGCGGTGTGGGCCAGTCCGCGCGTATGCTGGCCAAACGTCCCGACATGGTGGGCCGTCTGTTTTCCCGCTGGACGCCGGATGACCTGGTGGGCGCGCTGGCCGGATACCGGGCGCGCTGGCCGGAACACAATCTGGCGGGGATGCATGTGTTCCCCTTTGGCGGCCTGCGGGTGGCGGCCACCTGGCTGGACCGTTTGCGATCGGGCGAGGAATCCGTGCCCGTGACAGTGCCGGAAACCGGTGGAAGCACCGTCCTTGCCGGGGCGGAGTGAGATTGCCTTCTTGTCAGGAGAGAGACCGTGACGACCATTCAGGACATTGCCGCCGCCCAACCGCCCGACAGCCTGTCGGCGCCTGACAGCCTGCCGGAGCCGGGCGCCCCGGATATCGAGATCGCCCGCGCCGCCACCATGCGGCCCATTCTGCCCCTGGCGGAGGAGCGCATGGGCATTCCGGCGGATGCCCTGATCCCCTTCGGCCATTACAAGGCGAAACTGTCGCTGGATTATATAGACAGCCTCAAGGATCGCCCACGGGGAAAGCTGATTCTGGTGACCGCCATCACCCCCACCCCGGCGGGAGAGGGCAAGACCACCACCAGCGTGGGGCTCAATGACGGTCTCAATGCCATCGGGATGCAATCCAGCGTCTGCCTTCGGGAACCGTCCCTCGGCCCCTGTTTCGGCATGAAGGGCGGGGCCGCCGGCGGTGGCCGGGCGCAGGCGGTGCCGATGGAGGACATCAATCTTCACTTCAACGGGGACTTCCACGCTATCACCTCGGCGCATAACCTGTTGTCGGCCATGATCGACAACCATCTGCACTGGGGCAACAAGCAGGATATCGACACCCGCCGCGTGGTCTGGCGCCGCGTGGTGGACATGAACGACCGGGCGCTCAGAAACATCACCATCGGGCTGGGCGGCCCGGCGCACGGTGTGCCGCGCGAAGACGGGTTCGACATCACCGTGGCCTCGGAGATCATGGCCATTCTGTGCCTGTCGGAAAGCCTGTCCGACCTGCAATTGCGTCTTGGGGACATCATCGTGGCCCGGCGCCGGGACAAAACCCCCGTCACCGCCCGCGACATCGGCGCCGACGGCGCCATGGCCGTTCTGCTGAAGGATGCGCTGGCGCCCAATCTGGTGCAGAGCCTGGAACACAATCCCGCCTTCATCCATGGCGGCCCGTTTGCCAATATCGCCCATGGTTGCAATTCGGTCATGGCCACCAAGGCGGCGCTGGCGCTTAACGACGTGGTGGTGACGGAAGCGGGCTTCGGCGCTGATCTGGGGGCGGAGAAGTTTCTGGACATCAAGTGCCGCAAATCCGGCCTCAGCCCGGACGGCGTGGTGCTGGTGGCCACGATCCGCGCCCTGAAAATGCATGGCGGCGTGGGGCGCGACGATCTGGGGCAGGACGACCCGGATGCCGTCCGCCGCGGTGCGGTCAATCTGAAGCGCCATGTGGAGAATTTGGGCCAGTTCGGCATCAGGCCGGTGGTGGCGCTCAATCATTTCATTCATGACAGTGACGCCGAAGTGGCGGCGGTGGAAGCGGCCTGTGCCGGGATCGGCGTCAGGGTGGTGGTGGCGAAGCACTGGGCCGAAGGCAGCCGGGGCACGACGGCGCTGGCTGAGGCGGTGCGTGACCAGATCCGGGACGCGCCCGTATCCCTGAAGCTGTCCTACCCGGACGAGATGACGCTGGAAGACAAGGTGCGCACCGTGGCCCAAAAGCTGTATCGCGCCGACGATATCGCGGTGTCGGACGCGGCGGCCCGTCAGCTTCGGGAATTCGAGAAACTGGGCTATGGCCACTTCCCGGTCTGCATCGCCAAGACCCAGTACAGCTTTTCCGCCGATCCGACCGCCAAGGGCGCGCCGGATGGCTTCACCCTGCCTGTGCGCGAAGCGCGCCTGTCCGCCGGGGCCGGGTTCGTGGTGGTGGTTTGCGGCGACCTGATGACCATGCCGGGCCTGCCGCGCTATCCGGCGGCCCTGACCATCGGCCTGGACGAGGGGAACCGGATTGTCGGACTGTCCTGACCCATGACGGGCCTGTCTTTGCAGTCGGGAGCAGCGCTGACAACGCCGACCGCCCTGGCCGATGCCGTTTTCGCCGGAAGTCTGGTGCATGTGACAGAGGTGCCCGCCCTGCGGCGGCTGGGTGCGCGGGTGCGGGCGATCCTGTGCGATTGCTTCAACAGCGACAACCCTGAAGCGGCGGAGGCCCATATGGCCCCGTCAGTCTTCCGCAAAGCCAGCACCGCGGCCCGCAAGCGCGTGGCGGAAGACAGCGCGGTTCAGGGGGCGTGGCTGGATGTGCTGGCGGCCTTCGGCCATGATCGTGAAACAACACTGAGCGACCGTCTGCGGCTCAGGGTGGTGCCGAGCCGCCTTGCGGCGCGCGGGCGGCGCACATTGCCCCTGCCGCCCCACCGGGACAGTTGGGGTGCGGGGCTGGACGCGCAGGTCAACTGGTGGCTGCCGCTTTATCCGCTGCGGGAAGGCAATACCATGGTGCTTTGGCCGGGCCTGTTCGATACGGCCCTGCCGAACGATACGGCACACTGGTCGTTCGAGGCGCTCCGCGCCGACACCACGGGCGATTATCCCCTGCTGCCCAGCCTGACCGGCCCGCCGCCCGGCGGTGGCCGCCCGGTTCTGATCCCGCCCGATACGCTGCTGGCCTTTTCCGCCGCGCATCTGCACGCCAGCCATGTGGTGCCGGACGGGTGCAGCCGCTTCAGCCTGGATTGCCGCACGCTCCGGCTGCCTGATCATGAAGCCGGGCGCGGCGCCCCTAATGTGGACCGGGCACCGATGACACCACGCCTGGAATGGTTCACCCCGCTTGAGACCCTTCGCGCCCATGTTCGGGGCGAAGGCCGGCCAACCCGCGCACCGGGGGCGTCCGCCGCCGGGGCCGCGCACGACAGTATGGGAGAGACGACATGACGGAGACGGCACGGGTCGTTGTCATTGGTGGCGGTGTTGTGGGGGTCTCCACCCTGTATCATCTGACGCAGAAGGGCTGGTCGGACGTGACTCTGATCGAGCGCAAGGAGCTGACATCCGGGTCCACCTGGCACGCGGCGGGCCTGTTGCCCCTGTTCAATATGAGCTATTCCGTGGGCCAGATTCACAAATATTCGGTCAATCTCTATCGCCGTCTGGGGGAGGAAAGCGGCGAGGATATCGGCTTCCGCCCGGTCAGCAATATCCGGCTTGCCACCACGCGGGACCGGATGGACGAATATCACCAATATGCGGGCGTGGCGGAGACCATCGGCGTGCATGTGGACTTTCTCACCCCCGACGAGGTGCGGGATATCTGGCCGCTCTGTGTGACGGACGGCCTGGTCGGCGCCATTCGCCACCCGGACGACGGCTATGTGCAGCCCGCCGACCTGACCCAATGTCTGGCGCGCAAGGCCCGCGCCGGGGGTGCCACCATAAGGCGTTATACCACCGTCACCGGCATAGAACGCCAGTCGAACGGGGAATGGTTGGTGCGCACGGACAAGGGGGATATCCGCTGTGAGCATGTGGTTTCCGCCACCGGTAATTTCGCCCGGCAGACCGGCGCCATGGTGGGGTTGAATGTGCCCGTCATGCCGGTGGAGCACCAGTTCATCGTGACCGAGCCACACCCGTTGATCAAGGAACGCCATGCCAAAGGGTTGCCGGAGCTGGGTGTTCTGCGGGAGTCCGATGGCTCCTGGTACATGCGGGAGGAGGCGGGTGGTCTGCTGCTCGGCCCCTATGAAAAGGGTGCGCCCGCCTGCTACCGGAACGGCCCGCACCCGGACAGCGAATATGAGCTGTTTCAGGAGGATATCGACCGGCTGATGCCGCATATCGAGTCCGCCATCGCGCGGGTGCCGATCTTCAGCGAAGCGGGCGTCAAGGAAGTGTATAACGGCGCCATCGCCTATACGCCGGACGGTAACCCGGTGGTCGGCCCGGCGCCGGGCGTGCGTAATTTCTGGCTGAACGAGGGGCACAGTTTCGGCATCACCGCCGCTGGCGGGGCGGGCTGGCAACTGGCCGAATGGATCGTGGAGGGCGAGCCCGGCATCGACATGCTGGGCGTGGACCCCCGCCGTTACGGCGATTATGTGACCCATGGCTATCTGGTGGAAAAGAACGAGGAAGCCTATGCCAATGTGTTCACCATCCACTACCCGGACGAGGAGCGCCCCGCCGCGCGACCTCACCGCACGGCGCCCTGCTATGACAGGATGAAGGCGCGGGGCGCGGTTTTCGGCCAGAAATTCGGCTGGGAACGGCCCAACTGGTTCGCGCCGCAAGGGTGGCAGCAGGAAGATCACTGGTCCTTCCGCCGCTCCCGCTGGTTCGAGCCGGTGGGCGAAGAGGTGCGCAATGTGACAAGCAATGTGGGCCTGCTGGACATGACCGCCTTCGCCAAGGCGCGTGTGTCGGGGCCGGGGGCGCAGGATTTTCTGGACCGGCTGGTGGCCAACCGGCTGCCGAAGGCCGTGGGGCGCATCACCCTGGCGCACGCCCTGTCGCCCGGTGGCGGCGTCCACAGCGAGTTCACCATCATGCGGGAAGCGGCGGACAGTTTCTATCTGGTTTCCGCCGGGGCCTATCAATGCCTAGATCATGACTGGCTGCGGCGCCATATGCCCGATGACGGCAGCGTGCGCCTGGACAATCTGACCAACACTCTGGGCGTGCTGGTGCTGGCCGGGCCGAAGGCGCGGGATGTGCTGCAATCCCTGTCGCCGGATGATTTTTCCAACGATGCTTTCAAATGGCTGACCGGGCGGGATGTGACCATCGCCATGGCGCCGGTGCGGGCCATGCGGGTGAATTTCGTCGGCGAACTGGGGTGGGAACTGCACCATCCCATCGAATATCAGAACCAGCTTTTCGATGCGCTCATGGAGGCTGGCGAGCCGCACGGCATCAAACCCTTCGGCATCCGGGCCATGGAATCCATGCGGATCGAAAAGTCCTATCGTATGCCGGGGGCGGAGCTGTCCATCGAATATGCGGCGCTGGAATCCGGGCTCGATCGCTTCGTGCACCTGAACAAGGGGGATTTCAACGGGCGGGATGCGCTGACCCGCTGGCAGGCATCCGGTTTCGATAACCGGTTGGTGACGCTGGAAGTGACCGATGTGACGGATGTCGACCCCGTGGGCAACAATCCGCTGTACCGGGATGGCGCGCTGATTGGCCGGGTGACCAGCGCGGCCTATGGCTTTCGCACACAGAAAAGCCTGGCGCTTGCCATGGTCCGCCCCGATCTGGCCGAGGCGGGGGAGCGGTTCGAGATTGATATTCTGGGCCAGCGCCACAGCGCGGTGGTGGTGCCGGAAAGCCCGTTCGACCCGGACAACACCGCTCTGCGGTCCTGAACATGCCGGCCTCTGGCCAGTATCGGCCCGCAAGGTCATAATGCGGTCATGGAAAACTGCGGCATGGCCCTTCTGGGAGTTATATTGGCGGGCGGGCGCGGCGAGCGTCTTGGCCGGGGGGACAAGGCGGCGGTGGCCCTTGGTGGCCGCACCCTGCTGGACCGTGCCGTTTCGCGCTTGATGCCGCAGGTGGACGATGTGGTGATCAGTGGCCGGGACGATGGCGGGTTCGACCTGCCCGTGCTGGGCGATGCACCGGGCGGGGTGCGGGGGCCGCTTGCCGGTATCCGGGCCGCGCGCCGTCATGCCGGGGCGAAATATGACGGCTTGTTGACCGTGCCGGTGGATGCCCCCTTTTTTCCCCATGATCTGGCGGCCCGGCTGACGGCGCCCGGCGGCCCCGCCATCGCCGTGGCCGGGGGGCGGGCGCATCCGGTCCTGGGCTATTGGCCCCTTGCCGCACTGGACCGCGCCCGCGCGCTGTTCGAGACGGACGGTGGCCGCCCCGTGCAGGATTTGATATCAGCCACCGCCGCCGCAGAGGTGCCGTTCGAAGATGCCGATGCCTTTTTCAATATAAACCGCCCGGCGGACCTGACCCGCGCTGAACACATGCTGGCCGCACGCACTGGCACGGAGCGATAAACAAAACAGCTTCCCGCCCGCACCGGCGTTGCCTCTACCGCCATCCCGCCAAACGCGGGATGAGCGGAGGCCACGACCGTGGCCCGCCGCCTATGCGGCGCCCTCGCGGAGCGCGCGCGATAGCGCGCTTGCGTGAGCGGAGACAAACCCGCACCGGCGTTGCCTCTACCGCCATCCCGCCAAACGCGGGATGAGCGGAGGCCACGACCGTGGCCCGCCGCCCCTGCGGCGCCCTCGCGGAGCGCGCGCGATAGCGCGCTTGCGTGAGCGGTAACAAACCCGCACCGACGTTGCTTCTACCGCCATCCCGCCAAACGCGGGATGAGCGGAGGCCACGACCGTGGCCCGCCGCCTATGCGGCGCCCTCGCGGAGCGCGCGCGATAGCGCGCTTGCGTGAGCGGTAACAAACCCCGCCTATTCGGCGGGCTCCGTGGTGATCACCCGGCTTTCCCGGCCAAAGGCGCGGTCTTCTTCCTGCCAGTCGGACAGGGCGTTGGTCAGCCGCACATCCACCGCCGTGACCTTGTATTCCGGGCAGTTGGTGGCCCAGTCGCTCAGTTCGGTGGTCACCACATTGGTGCCGCTTTCCGGGTTGTGGAAGGTGGTATAGACCACGCCCGGCGCCACCCGATCCGAGATTTCGGCGGCCAGGGTCACATCCCCCTTGCGGCTGGCGACGCGCACCCGGTCACCGGTGCGGATGCCCCGTTGCTCGGCATCGTGGGGATGGATTTCCAGCACATCCTCGTCGTGCCAGCGGGCGTTTTCCGTACGCCGGGTCTGGGCGCCCACATTGTACTGGCTGAGAATGCGTCCGGTGGTCAGGATCAGCGGGAAGCGCCGGTTCACTTTTTCCGGCGTGGCCACATAATCGGTGACGACGAAATGCCCTTCGCCGCGCACGAAGCGGTCCACATGCATGATGGGCGTGCCCTGGGGCGCGGCCTCGTTGCAGGGCCACTGAATGCTGCCCTCCCGGTCCAGCCGCTCGAAACTGATGCCGGCAAAGCTCGGTGTCAGGCGGGCCACTTCGTCCATGATATCGGCGGCACTGTCATAGTGCATGTCATAGCCCATGCGGCTGGCCAGTTCCGCGGCCACCTGCCACTCATGCTTGCCGCATTGCGGGTCCATGACGGGCCGCACGCGCGAGGTGCGCCGCTCCGCATTGATGAAGGTGCCGTCCTTTTCAAGAAAGCTGGTGCCGGGCAGGAAGATATGGGCGTAGCGCGCGGTTTCGTTCAGGAAAAGATCCTGTACGATCAGGCAGTCCAGCGCCTTGAGGGCCGCCTGAATGTGGCGGGTGTTGGGGTCCGACTGGGCGATGTCTTCCCCTTGAATGAACATGCCCCGGTAGCGGCCATCAATGGCGGCGTCCATCATGTTGGGGATGCGGTGGCCGGGTTCGCCGTCCAGGGTTACGCCCCAGTCCGCCTCGAAGGCATGGCGCACGACATCGTCCGACACCGGACGGTATCCGGCGAATTCATGCGGGAAGGAGCCCATGTCACAGGACCCCTGTACATTGTTCTGGCCCCGCAACGGGTTCACGCCCGCGCCGTTGATGCCCAGATTGCCGGTGGCCATGGCCAGATTGGCCAGCGCCATGACGGCGGTGGACCCTTGTGAATGTTCGGTCACGCCGAGGCCGTAATAAATGGCCGATCGCGGCCCCTCGGCATACAGCCGGGCAGCCGCGCGAATGTCCTCGGCGGGCGCGCCGATCTCCCCGGCCACGGCTTCGGGGGCGAAGCGCGGATCAGCGACGAAATCCCGCCATTCGGCGAAGCTGTCCGCCTCGCAGCGGTCGGCCACATAGGGCGTGTCCACCAGCCCTTCGGTCACCACCACATGGGCCAGGGCGTTCAGCATCAGCACATTGGTGCCGGGCTTCAGCGGCAGATGGTGGTCCGCCCGGATATGGGGCTGTTTCACCAGGCCGATGCGCCGGGGATCAATCACGATCAGCCGCGCTCCCTGTCGCAGGCGGCGCTTCATCTGGCTGGCAAAGACGGGGTGGGCCTCGGTGGGGTTGGCGCCGATAACCAGAATCACGTCCGCCGCCATTACGCTGTCGAAATCCTGGGTTCCGGCGGACGTGCCCAGCGTCTGCTTCAGGCCGTACCCGGTGGGGGAGTGGCAGACCCGCGCGCAGGTATCCACATTATTGTTGCCAAAGGCGGCGCGGATCATTTTCTGGACGGCGAACACCTCCTCATTGGTGCAGCGGGAAGAGGTGATGCCGCCAATGGCCTTGCGACCATGCGTTTCGCGGATGGCGGTCAGCCTGCGGGCGGCTTCATCCAGCGCGTGATCCCAACCGGTTTCCCGCCAGGGGTCCGTGATGCTGTCCCGGATCATGGGTTTGGTGATGCGATCCGGGTGCATGGCATAGCCCCAGGCGAAGCGCCCCTTGACGCAGCTATGGCCGTGATTGGCCTTGCCGTGCTTGCTGGGCACCATGCGGATCAGTTGGTCCCCCTTCATTTCGGCCTTGAAGCCGCAACCCACCCCGCAATAGGCGCAGGTGGTCTCCACGGCGCGATCCGGCAGCCCGGCATCAAGCACGGATTTTTCCGTCAGCGCGTCCGTGGGGCAGGCTTGCACACAGGCGCCGCAAGACACGCACTCGGACTCGAAAAAGCTTTCCCCGGCGCTGGCCGCCACATGGCTGCCAAAGCCACGGCCTGCGATGGTCAGCGCCAGTGTGCCCTGAATTTCGTCACAGGCGCGCACGCAGCGGGAACAGACGATGCAGGAACCGGGATCGAAACTGAAATAGGGGTTGCTGTGGTCCCGTTCCGGCCTTGGGCTGGCCGTGTCCGGGCGGAAGCGCGCGGCGTCCGCGCCAAGGTCCGCGGCGATCTGCTCCAGTTCGCAGCCGCCGGTGTGCGCCGCCGGGTCATGGTCGGACAGGTACAGTTCCGCAATGCCCTTGCGCATTGCCTGAAGGCGCGCCGAGCGGGTGGTGACGGTCATGCCCTCCGCCACCGGCGTGGTGCAGGACGCGGGCGTGCCCGCCTTGCCTTCGATTTCCACCAGGCACATGCGGCAGGAGCCGAAGGGCTCAAGGCTTTCCGTGGCACACAGCCTGGGAATGTCCACCCCCGCTTTCGCCGCCGCCCGCATCAGGGTGGTGCCCGCCGGTGCGGTGACGCTGTGTCCGTCAATGGTCAGGGATACGGGGTCGCCCTCGCCGTTTTTCGGCGGCGGGGTGCCCATATCGGGTTCCAGATAGTGCGGTTTGGCGAATTGCGTGGTCATGGCGTGGGTCTCCCGCTATCGGGGTGGGGTCCGGCAAAGGCATCCGGGAAGCCGTCCAGTATGCTTGTGACAGGGGTGGGGGTCAGGCCGCCCATGGCGCAGAGCGAACCATCACGCATCAGCGTGCACAGGTCTTTCAGGTCTGCGCGCCCGTCTTCGGTGGCGCCGTCGGCGATCATGCGGTCAATGGCTTCCAGGCCGCGCACGGCGCCGATGCGGCAGGGGGTGCATTTGCCGCAGGATTCGAGGGCGCAGAATTCCATGGCGAAGCGGGCCTGCGCGGCAAGGTCCACCCTGTCGTCGAACACCACGATGCCGCCATGGCCCATCATGCCGCCAATATCGGCCAGTTCCTCATAGCCCAGCGGGGTATCCAGTTTGTGCGGCGGCACATAAGCGCCCAGCGGCCCGCCCACCTGCACGGCGCCGATGGGCCGCCCGCTCAGCGTGCCGCCGCCCACATCCTCGATCAGGGTTTTCAGGCTCATGCCGAAGGGGGCCTCCACCAGCCCGCCGCGACGGATATTGCCGGCAAGCTGAAAGGCCGTGGTGCCACGGGACCGGTTGATGCCGCGCGCCTGATAGGCGGCGCCGCCTTCGGCCAGAATGTCGGGCACAGCGGCCAGCGACAGCACATTATTGACCACGGTGGGCGCGCCGAACAGCCCTTCGATGGCGGGCAGGGGCGGCTTGACCCGCACTTGCCCGCGCTTGCCCTCAAGGCTGTCCAGCATGGCGGTTTCCTCGCCGCAGATATAGGCGCCCGCCCCCATTCTGAGCGTGATATCGAACGGGCGGCCAAGGCCCAGCGCGTCCGGCCCCAGCAGGCCCGCCTTCCGCGCCCGGTCCAGCGCGTCGCGGAATACATCGCGGGCCAGCGGATATTCCGAACGCAGATAGACATAGCCCGCCCCGGCGCCCACGGCATGGGCGGCGATGGCCATGCCCTCAATCAGCAGAAAGGGGTCCGCCTCGAAGATCATGCGATCCGCAAAGGTGCCGGAATCGCCTTCGTCCGCATTGCAGACGATGAATTTGCGCGCTCCCTCGGCCTCGCGCACGGTGCGCCATTTGATGCCGGTGGGAAAGGCGGCGCCGCCCCGCCCGCGCAGGCCCGATGTGACCAGTTCTTCCACCACGTCGCCGCCGTCCATGGCAAGGGCGGCCTTCAGGCCCTTCAGCCCGCCATGGGCTTCATAGTCGGCCAGCGAAAGGGGGTCCGTGACCCCGGCGCGGCGAAAGGTCAGGCGGTCCTGCACCCTGAAATAGGGAATATCGGCCACCGGGCCCAAAAAGCGGTCGTGGTCATGGGCAAGGCCCAGCATGTGATCAAGGGCGGAGTCCGCATCCATGGCCGTCAGCGGGCCATAGGCCAGCCGCTCTTCAGGCTGCCCGTTCGGCCCGTCCGTCTCCACCAGCGGTTCCAGCCAGTGGGCGCCGCGCCCGCCCGTGCGGATCAGATCCAGCCGGATGCCGCGCGATCGTGCCGCCGCCATGAGGGCGCGGGCCGTTTCCTCCGCGCCGACGGACAGGGCGGCGGTTTCCCTTGGCACATAGACCCTGACAGGCGCTTCCTGTGTCGTGTTCCGCGTCATGAGCGCCCTCCGTTTTTCAGCCGGGTTATCAGGCCGTCGATCCGCTCCGGGGTCAGGCGGCCATGCACATCCTCATTGATCATCAGGTTCGGCCCCAGCGCGCAATTGCCCAGGCAATAGACCGGCTCCATGGTGATGCCTGAGCGTCCGTCCGTTTCGTGATCCCGCAGGCCGTGCCGGGTTTTGAGATGGGTCTCCACCGCTGCCGCCCCCGCCGCCTGACAGGCTTCCGCCCGGCACTGTTTGAGAACATAGGGGCCGGGCGGTGCATCCCGAAGGTCGTGATAGAAGCTCTTGACGCCGTACACTTCCGCCCGCGACAGGTTGAAGGCTTCCGCCAGCATGGGCAGCGCCTCGGCCGGGACGCAGCCGAAGCGCGCCTGAAGCCGGATCATGGTCTCCAGCAGGGCGCCTTCTTCCGCCGCGCCGGTTTCGATGATCCGGGCTGCCTGTGCCGCGTCAAAGGCAGGCCAGGGCGCCGATGGCGGGCTGTCCCCGCGATGGGTGGGGGCCGTGTTGGCGGGAGCCAAATGGGCATGGGTGTTTTCGGGGCTGTCGGTCATGATGCGCTGCTTTCACAAGGGTGGTCTTCGGGCGCGGGGAACAGGCCGTGCGGGTCATGGAAGCACAGCATGGAATCCTGCCGGGCCAGGGCCAGAAGGGTCAGGCCCGCCTGTTCGGCCAGCCGAACCGCCAGCGCCGTGGGGGCGGAAATGGTGACCAGTGCCGGCACCCCCGCACAGACGGTTTTCTGCACCAGTTCATAGGAACAGCGGCTGGTCATGATCACGGCGCCGCTTTCCGGTGGTGGCCCGGTGCGGGCCAGCCAGCCGGTCAGTTTGTCCAGTGCGTTATGGCGGCCCACATCCTCCCGGATGGCCTTGATCCGGCCTGTGGAGTCTGCGAAGGCGGCGGCGTGAACGGCGCCCGTGTCCCGGTTCAGGGGTTGATGGTCGCGCAGGGCCAGAAGGGCGGTGTGCAGGGCGTGGTGGTCGATTCGGGGCGCGTGCCGCAACGGGGCGAGGGGGCGGATCGCGTCTTCCAGGTCTTCCACCCCGCACAGGCCGCAGCCGGTCTGCCCCACAATATTGCGCCGGGCGTCGATCAAGCGTTCCATAAGGGGCGGAGGGATGGTGATGTCCACCAGCAGGCCCGCATCCACGGTGCGCACGGACAGGCGCTTGATGTCCGCCGCCGAGTGGATCAGCCCTTCCGACAGGGAAAAGCCGGTGGCGAAATCCTCAAGGTCCGCCGGGGTCGCCATCATGACCACATGAGAGACGCCATTATAGACTAGGGCGGTGGGCGTTTCTTCCGCCAGGGGCCGGGGCGACGGGTCGCGGCGCGTGGACCCGTCCGCCATAAGCCGCGTTGCGGGCCTGGCCACCATAAGGCGGCGTGCCGCGCGGCTGTCGGCCTGCGGCGGGGGCCGTGCGTCTTTCCTGTCTGCCGTCACCGCGCACCCTCCCGTGCCGGAGGCCGGGCACCGTTTCCGATACCCTTTGATGGTGATCATTTTAGCGCTTTTGGGCCGGTCACGAAATTCAAAAACGACATGCGGCTAAAGGATTATGACACTTTCCCCTTCATGTTCCCTTTCATGCACGGGCGCGGGGACGGGATCAGGCGCAATTCAAGGGCATTGCCTGAGAAAAGACCGGGGAAATGGCATGAAAAAAGGGGGCGTCGCCGCCCCCTTTTCCGTATCCGGTTTTGTGCCTGTCGGTGTGCGTCGACCTAGGCCGCCGGACGCCGCCGCATGGGCCGCTCGCCCGTGTTTTGCATCGGCGGGCGATTGCCCCCCGTTTTGTTGCCGCGCGGTGGGCCGTTACGGCGACCACCGGGCTTGCCGCCCGCCTTTTTGCCGCCCGGTTTGCGCTGCGGCTCCGGCGGGGCATCGCCAATCACGGTGAGCTTGAGGCCGGTCAGGCGCTGAATGGCCGCCAGATAGCCGCGCTCCGACTTGTCACAGAAGGAGATGGCCGTGCCGCTGCGCCCGGCGCGGGCGGTGCGGCCAATGCGGTGCACATAGCTTTCCGCCTCGTTGGGCAGTTCAAAATTGATCACATGGGTCACGTCGTCCACGTCAATGCCGCGGGCGGCGATATCGGTGGCCACCAGAACCCGAAGCTGACCGTCCCGGAAGTTTTTCAGCGCGCGCTGACGGGCGTTCTGGGATTTGTTGCCATGGATGGCATCCGCCTTGATCCCCGCCTTGTGAATCTGGGTGGCCAGCCGGTCGGCGCGGTGCTTGGTGCGGGTGAAAACGATCACCCGTTCCAGCGCCGGATTTTCCAGAAGCTCGCCCAGAAGGCCGCGCTTGTCATCCGGCGTGACATGATGCACCTGCTGGGTGATCCGCTCGATCGGGGTGGTTTCGGCGGCCATTTCCACGCGCTTGGGATTGTTCAGAAGATCGCGGGACAGCGCCGCGATGCTATCCGGCATGGTGGCGGAAAACAGCAGGGACTGGCGCTTGGCGGGCAGGTGCGGGATGATCTTCTTCAGGTCCCGCATGAAGCCCATGTCCAGCATCCGGTCGGCTTCGTCCAGCACCAGCGTGTCCACCTCACCGAGGCGCACCTTGTCCTGGCCCATCAGGTCCAGCAGGCGACCGGGCGTGGCGATCAGCACGTCCACGCCCCGGCTCAGCGCCTTGACCTGGCCGCGCTGGTTCACGCCGCCGAAAATAACGGTGGTGCGCAGGCGCACATGCGTGGCCAGCGTGCGCACTTCCTCAGCGATCTGGCTGGCCAGTTCGCGGGTCGGCGCCAGAATCAGCGCCTTGGGGTGGTGCGGGCGCGCCTGGTCGCCGTTGATCAGGCGGTGAATAACGGGCAGGGCAAATGCGGCGGTCTTGCCGGTGCCGGTCTGGGCGATGCCCAGAACGTCGCGCCCTTCCAGCAGCGCCGGAATGGCAGCCGCCTGAATGGGCGTGGGGGTGGTGAAGGCGCGATCCGCAAGGGCACGCTCAAGGGGCTCGGCCAGGCCGAGTTGGTCGAAAGTCGAAATTGTCATGAAATGTCCTGTATACGCCAGCGCTGCCGCCGCATCACGCGGGGCATCGGTTTGCGCCTTGGCGCTTGTATCCGGTGCCGGGCGCGGCCAGAACGGGATGGATGAGAAAAATGGCCCGAGAACTCAGCCGGATTGCCCGGCCCTACGCGCTATCGCGAGACATGTAAGTGGTGTCGCTGCTTATGAGGCCAGGCCGCCCTGCTGTCAAGCTGTTTGTGGCCGGGCGGTGTCTGATGGCAACCGGACGCGCCGGGTGACAAAGGTTTTGCGAAGCGTGCAAATTTTTGCAAATGTCGGCGCAACACATGATCCGGGGGATATGATGGCGCGGAAAAAATTTCGGCTGGAGGATGTGGCCAAAAAGGCCGGGGTGTCGGTGGCCACCGTAAGCCGGGCGCTGAATGACAGCCCGCTGGTGAGCGCGCGCACCCGCGACCATATCCACGAGGTTCTGCGCCAGGCGGGCTTTTCCCGGCCCCGTCGGGCGGAAGTGGCCCGGCCCGTGCGCACCATTTCGGTGGTGGTGCCCCCGCCGCAGGGCCGGGATACGCGCATTTCCGATCCCTTCCTGCTGGACCTTCTGGGCGGTATCGCCGACGCGCTTCGGGAGCAGCAGTGCGACATGCTGTTGTCTCACATCATGCCGGACGGGCCGGAAGCGATCGAGACGCTGGTGGCGCCGGGCCGGTCGGACGGGCTGATCTTTGTTGGCCAGAGCAATATGCACGCGGTGCTGAACAGCATGGCCCGCAGGTCCGTGCGCGGCCAGTTGCCCTTCGTGGTGTGGGGGGCGGAACTGGATGATCAGGCCTATTGCACCATCGGCAGCGACAATTTCCGGGGCGGGGAGGTGGCCACCAGCCATCTGATCCGTCTGGGCCGCAAGCGCATTGCCTTTCTGGGCGACGTGGAAAGCTGGGAAGTGACGCTGCGCTATCGCGGCTACAAGGCGGCGCTGGAAAAGGCGGGCATGACGGTGGACCCGGCCCTGGTGCATCCGACCCAGTTCTTCGTGGATTCGGCCATGGAAACGGTGGAAGCGCTGCTGGCGCAGGGCGCCGTGCTGGACGGGATCGTGGCGGCTTCCGACCTGATCGCCATGGGGGCGCTGCGCTCGCTTGCCACCAATGGCGTTTCCGTGCCGCGGGATGTGAGCGTTGTGGGCTATGACGACACGCACACGTCCAGCTTCATCAGCCCCTCGCTGACCACCATCCGGCAGGATGTGGCGCTGGGGGGCCGTATGCTGGTGGCCAAGCTGATGCGCCGCATCCGTGGGGAGGATGTGCGCTCGGAAATGCTCGCCACCGAACTGATCGTGCGGGAAAGCTGCGGCGCGCTGGGGTGATGCCCCACCCCGGCCCGACTTGACCCAACCCGCCCCGCCCCGGCGGCTTGACGATCTATGATTTCCGGGCGATCAGGCCGCCATAGGCGGGCAGGGTGGCATGGCCGCCCGCTTCGATCCGGCCCTGAAGGCCGGTTTGCGTTTCCAGGGTCCATGTGCCATCGGGCAGGGGCACGGTGCAGGGTGCGCTATCCATGTTGAACAGGCACAGCAGGCTTTCCCCTTCCGCCCGACGCTCAAAGGCGACCACCGCGTCCGGCGCGGCGTTCATCGGTGTGTCCGCAAAGATGATATCGCCGTGCCGCAGGGCTTTCTGCCCGGCCCGGTAGCGCAGAAAACAGCGGGTAAAATTGAGCGTGGAGGCCGGGTCCGCTTCCTGCCGGTCGGCGGCGAGCGGCAGGTGCGCCGGGTCCATCGGCAGCCATGGCGTGGCGCTGGAAAAGCCGCCATGCGGTGCCTCGCCGGACCATGGAAAAGGGGTGCGGCACCCATCCCGGCCCAGGGTTTCCGGCCAATTGGCGATGGCTTCCGGGTCGGTCAGCCGTTCATAGGGCACATGGGCCTGTGGCAGGCCCAGTTCCTCCCCCTGATACAGAAAGGGTGTGCCCTTCAGGCTCAACACCAGCGCGATCAGCATGGCGGCGAAGTGCGGGTCGTCGGCGTTGGACCAGCGGGTCAGCGGGCGCGGCGCGTCATGGTTGCCAAAGGTCCAGGACGGCCAGCCGATCCGGGTCGCTGCTTCCCAGTCCTCCACCGCCTTGCGCACGATGGCGGGGCTGATACGGTCGCTTTCCAGAAACACGAAGCTGTAGGCGGTGTGCAGCTTGTCCGGGCCATCAGTGAAGCTGGCCACTTCTTCCACCGGGCTGTTGTCCCCGATTTCCGCCACGGAAAAGCGCGCGCCGTAACTGTCCAGCAAATCCCGCAAGCGCTGGATGAAGGCGAAATTGTCATCCTGCGAGCGGTTGTGCACATGGAGCTGGAAATCGCAGGAACGGGTGGCGCCCTGTGGTGCCGGATGGGGCGGGTTGTCCGTCAGTGCCGGGTCATGCATGTAGAAATTGGTGGCATCCAGCCGGAAGCCGTCCACACCCCGATCCAGCCAGAAACGGGCGGTGGCGAGCAGGGCTTCCTGCACATCCGGGTTGCGCACGTTCAGGTCCGGCTGACGGCTCAGGAAGTTGTGCAGATAATACTGTTTGCGCCGGGCATCCCATGTCCAGGCCGGGCCGCCGAACAGGGACTGCCAGTTATTGGGCGGGCTGCCATCGGGCCGGGGGTCCGCCCACACATACCAGTCCGCCCGTCGATTGGTGCGGCTGGTGCGGCTTTCCTGAAACCAGGGATGGGCGATGGAACTGTGGGAATAGACCTGATCGATCACCACCTTCAGGCCCAGTTCGTGGGCCTTTTCCAGAATCCGGTCGAAATCGTCCAGCGTGCCGAAAATCGGGTCCACATCGGTGAAATCGGAAATGTCATAGCCGAAATCGGCCATGGGGGAGCGGAAGAAAGGCGACAGCCAGACCGCATCCACGCCAAGCGCCGCCACATAGTCCAGCCGCGCCAGAATGCCCTGAAGGTCGCCAATGCCGTCGCCATTGCTGTCCATGAAGCTGCGGGGATAGATCTGATAGACCACGCCGCCGCGCCACCAGGCATCGTCTGGCGTGGCGGATTTCGCCTGCCCCCTGTTTTGCGGCGGTGACGGGGTGGCCTGTGCCGTTCGGGAAAAGTGCTGGCTCATGGTGTGGGTCCTGCTGTCGTGGTTTCTTGTCTGTGGTTTCTTGTCTGGGGCTTCTTTTTTGTGGCGCGGGTGGCTTCGCCCGGTGCGCTTATGGCTGGCGGCGGTACAGGGCGAAACTTAAAGCGGGAACCTGAACCGTCACGCCGTCCCCGGTGGCGGTCATGGTGCCGTCACCCCCCAGCTTTGCCAGCGCGGCGGCGCTTGTGGCCACGGTGGTGCTTCGGGCGCTTCGGGCGGTGTTGACGGCGAACAATACGCTTTCGCCGCTGTCGCTGTCCCGTCGGGCCAGAACGAACAGGCCCGGCCCCTTGCGGGTGGCGTAAAGCGGGGTCTGCACGCCCCGGCGCAGGGCGGGGTGGGCCTTGTAAAGGCCACTGAAGGCGCGAATGGCCGCATAGAGCGGGTGGCTGGTGTCGAAATTCTCGCTGGCGGGGGTTGCGTCCGTGCCGATCTGCCGGTTGTCGCGGTAGCTGGCCACCTGGCTCGGCATCATGTCTTCCCGCGCGTCCTGATCGTTGCCGTCGCCGGTGAAGCCCTGTTCGTCGCCATAATAGATCACGGGAACGCCCCGCGCGAAGAAAAGAAAGGCATGGGCGGTTTTCAGGGCGTTCAGGCGCTCTTCATCGGTCATGAAGCGGTCGGATTGCCGGATGAAGCGACCGATGCGGCCCATATCGTGATTGCCAAGAAAGACGGGCAGGCGGTTCGCCCGCGCCGGCCCGCCATAAAGCGCATCCGCCGCGAACAGGGTGGCCAGCTTGTGGGTGGGGGCGCCGTCCGCGAACACGGCCTGCGCCGCGCTCTGGAACGGGAAATCCAGAACCTGCGGCAGGCCCGCTTCCCGCACATGGCGGGACAGGACGACGGGGTCCGGCTCATACACTTCCCCGAAGATATAGAAATCGGGGATGCCCTCTTGTCGGGCGTGCTTGCGAATGGCGGGGATGAAGGCGCGCCAGAACGCATCGCCCACATGCTTCACCGTGTCGATGCGGAAGCCGTCAATGCCCACTTCGCTGATCCAGAATTTGTGAATGTCGATCATGCCGCGAAGCACGCGGGGATGCTCGGTGAACAGGTCGTCCAGCCCGGCGAAATCGCCGAATAGTGCGCTTTCGCCTTCCCAGTGGCTGTCGCCGCGATTGTGATAATAGATCGGATCATTGAGCCAGTCGGGCACTTTGACGGACTTTTCCGAAGCGGGCACATAGGGCGTGTAGGCATAGGCCGGATCGATGAGCCGGGCGAAATTTTCTGCCGTCTGATGGGGCGGGGCGTCTCCCCTGAAGCCCCGGTTGATGGCGGGGCCGTCCGGCAGGCCGCGCGTGGTATAGGGGTGGCTTTCGCGGTTCAGATAGGGGCAGTCGGGAATCCGTGCGGCAGAAGACCGGGCGGCTTCCGGCAGGCATTGCCGATATTTGATTACGTCCGCCGTATGATTGGTGATGATGTCGAAGAATACCTTCATGCCGCGGGCATGGGCGGCATCCACCAGGGCCTTCAGGTCCGCATTGGTGCCCAGATGCGGGTCGATGCGGGTGAAATCGGTCACCCAATAGCCGTGATATCCGGCGCTGGCCTGGGCGCCGATGCCCTGAACCGGCTTGTTCTTGAAAATGGGTGTCATCCAGATGGCGGTGATGCCCAGGTCCTGTAAATAATCCAGCCGCCCCATCAGCCCTTTCAGGTCGCCGCCATGGAAGAATCCCTTGTGGGCGGGGTCGAACCCGTGGCGCAACCGGTCACCGTCCAGCCCGCCCCGGTCATTGGCGGAGCTGCCATTGTCGAACCGGTCGGGCATGACGAAATAGATCACATCGTCGGTGATGGGGCGCTGGCGCCAGGGCATATCCGCCGTTGCGGGCGCCGCGGCCGATTCAGCCCGCGCGGCGCCGGACAGCATCGGGCCGGGGGCGTCGGCAAGGCCGGCCACCAGTGCAAGCGCCGCCGCGCCCGCGCACCGGGCGAACCATGCGGCGGACCCTTTTCCGCCCACATATTGACGACGGCGTTCCCCGTTGCCCCGCAGGGTCGTGAATGTGCGCGCGTTGGCCGCCATGGCTCCTGCCCCCTTTGGTCACGCTGTCCGCCCGTTTGGCGGACGTCAGCCGTGCGATCCGGCTCTTCCGTTGGGAGTCGAGTATTGCAAAAAAATGCAAAATTAAAAGGGGTAATCCAAAAAATTTTGGAAAAAAGCTTCTGGCGATCCGAGGCTGCAATACATGCATTATCTATAAAAATGACTTAATATCATATATTTATACTATTAACAGGGTGCATGTGGCGTGACGTGTTTTGCGGTGCAATAATGAAAAAAATGTGAAAAATTCCTTGATTTTTGCAAAATGCGGTTTCAGTGTCGGGACTGCGCCAGGGGAGGGCGGATGGTCGGTCAAGCCATTCGCGGCCTGTTGGGCCGGTGTTGCCGGGGGAAGGCGGCATGGGGCGCCACGGGGCTCCTCCCTTATTGAAAGAAAAGCATTCCGGCCAATCAGGGGAGGCGGGTTTGCGGCACTGCCCCACGGCCAAAGCGTCGGCACAGGCGCGCGGACGGGATCACGGGGCGGCCATTTGAGGGAATCGGGAGGAATACCATGTTATTTGAACCGGGCGGCATGTCCGCCAGAACACGTTTGAAAATTTTTGCATCCGCCTCTGTGATCGCGTTGGCCACCGCGCCGGCCATGGCGCAGGATCAGGGCGGGGTGGACCCGGTGGAGGAAGCGGATCAGCGCGACCCCTCCCTTGAGCTTCAGGAAGTGGTGGTGACCGGCTTCCGCAGCTCCATCAAGACCGCCATTGCCAAGAAGCGCAACGCCCAGGGCATTGTGGAAGCCCTGTCGGCGGAGGATATCGGCAAGCTGCCGGATGTTTCCATCGCGGAAAGCCTCGCCCGGCTACCGGGCCTGACGGCGCAAAGGCTGGAAGGCCGCGCGCAGGTGATTTCCATTCGCGGCCTGTCGCCGGACTTTTCCACCGCCCTGCTGAACGGGCGGGAACAGGTGTCCGTGGGCGATAACCGGGGCGTGGAATTCGACCAGTATCCGTCAGAGCTGATCAATGGCGCGCTGGTCCATAAAACGCCCTATGCCGGGCTGATCGGGCAGGGGCTTGCCGGTACGGTCAATTTGCAGACCATCCGGCCACTGGAATCGGGGGAGCGCATCGTGGCGGTGAATGCCCGCTATGAATTCAACGAGGAAGCGGCGCTGAACCCCGACAGCCCGCGTGATGGTTTCCGTGGCAGTGTCACCTATGTGGACCAGTTCGCGGACGATACGGTGGGCGTGGCGCTTGGCGCCGCCATCCAAAGCACCCCCACCCAGAACGAGCAATTCAATGCCTGGGGCTTCCCGGCGCTGGATGACAATGCGCTGGTGATCGGCGGGTCCAAGCCCTTTGTACAGAGCAACGATCTGGACCGTGTGGGCCTGATGGGCACGCTGGAATACGACCCGCGCAGCAATTTCCGCACCACGCTGGACCTGTATTATTCCGATTTTCAGGAAACCCAGGTCAAGCGGGGCATCGAGCTGCCGCTGTTCTGGTCCGCCGCCCAGTTGCAGCCCGGCTTCACCGTGGATGACGGCCTGGTGACGGAAGGTACCTTTTCCGGCGTGAAGGGCGTGATGCGCAATGATTTGGACAAGCGCGACGCCGAACTGTTCGCCGGTGGCTGGAATATCGAATATGACATCGCCGACGACATCATGGTTACGGCGGACATCAGCTACAGCCGTGCCGAGCGCAACGACCTGCTGCTGGAAAGCTATGCCGGGACCGGCCCGGCGGGCGAGGGCGCCACGGACGATCTGGGCTTTTCCATTCCCGATAATGGCGTGATCCAGTTCGATCCGTCGCTGGATTACACCGATACCAGCCTGTTCCGCCTGACCGACCCGCAGGGGTGGGGTGCGGGCTCCCGCCCCGGCGATCCGCTGACACAGGCCGGTTTCCTGAACCAGCCGGAGGTGGACGACGAACTGACCCACCTGAAATTCATGGTGGACAAACGCTTTGAAAGCGGCTTCCTCGCCAATCTTCAGGTGGGTGTGGACCTGAGCCGCCGCGACAAGTCCAAGATCGCCGACGAGCGCTTTCTGACCCTGGGCGGCGCCACCAGCGCGGAAATCCCGGAATCCGCTCTGCTGGATGAAACGGTCTCGCTGGATTTCATCGGCATTCCGGGGCAGGTCACCTATGATCCGCTGGCGCTGGTGGAAAGCGGCGTTTACACGCAGGTGGTGGATGACCGGCCCTTTGTGGTCACCCGGAACTGGGATGTGCGCGAGGACGTGATACAAAGCTGGATCAAGGCGGACCTGGACGGCGCCATCGGCGGCATGGCCGTGACCGGTAATGCCGGGGTGCAGGTGGTCTATACGGATCAGGAATCCAGCGGTTTCACCATTCAGGGCGGCAGTGACGGCAGCGGCGGCACGGTGGTGGATATCACCGACGGCGACGATTACTGGCGCGTCCTGCCATCTCTGAACCTGAACTTTCAGGTGGCGGATAATACCCGCGTCCGGCTCGGCGCGGCGCGGACCCTGACCCGCCCCCGGATGGATCAGCTATCCGCCAGCCAGGACCTGAGCGTCAATTTCGCCCAGCTCACCAGTACGGACCCGAACCAGTCCTTCTTCTCGTCCAGCGGCGGCAATGCACGGCTACGGCCCTATATGTCCAACAGCGTGGACCTGTCGCTGGAACACTATTTCGCCGACGGGGCGGGGATCGTGTCCTTCGCGCTGTTCTACAAGGACCTGGAAGATTATATCGACCCCAATTCCAGCTTCGTCTTTGATTTCGAGAGCTTTCAGGACTTTTTCCTGACCCTCGATCAGCAGGCGGTGCTGGGCACCACGCAGGGCATTGTTTCCGGCCCGCGCAACACCGGCAATGGCGAGATCGGCGGCTTTGAATTTTCCGCCAATCTGCCCGCCGATGTGATCGCCCCGGCACTGGAAGGCTTCGGCGCCCTGACCAGCGTGTCCTATACGGACAGCTCCATTCGCCTGAACCCGGAGGGGGCGAAGATCACCGTTCCGGGCCTGTCCGAATGGGTGGTCAATTCCACGCTCTATTTTGAGAAGGGCGGGTTCGAGGCCCGGATCAGCGAACGCTATCGCAGCAATTTCCTCGGCGAGGTATCCGGCCTCAGCGCCACCCGCATTCTGCGCACGGTCAGGGGCGAGTTCCTGATGGATGCCCAGATTTCCTATGAATTTCAGGCCGGTTCCAGCCTTGAGGGGCTGACCGTGACCTTGCAGGGGAATAACCTGACCGACGAACCCTTTGTGACCATCGACAATGAAGATATCCGGCAGGTGATCGATCATCAGCGCTTTGGCCGCACCTATCTGCTGGGTGTGAACTACAAGTTCTGATGCCTCCCCAAAGGGCACAGTGCAAAGGGGCTCGCCGCTGTGGCGGGCCTCTTCTGCTTTGCGCCATGTGCGATGGGCTGGCACTGTCGGCCAATAGGCCGGGCCGGGTGATACAGGGAGACGGGCAATGACGCATGAACCGGTGGAACGGGTGGTGATCGTGGGCGGCGGCACGGCGGGCTGGATGGCGGCAGCGGTGCTTGCCAGGGCCTTTTCCGGTCGGCTCACTATTACGCTGGTGGAATCGGATGCCATCGGCACGGTGGGTGTGGGGGAGGCCACTATTCCGCAAATTCGCCTGCTCAACCAGTATCTTGGCATAGATGAAGATGACTTTATCCGCGCCACCGGCGCCACCTTCAAGCTGGGCATTGAATTCGTCGGCTGGGCGCGCCGCGGGGACCGCTATCACCATGCCTTTGGTGATGTGGGCCTGCCACTGGGCGGGGCGCCTTTTCAACATGCATGGGCCCGCGCCCGCGCCGAGGGGTTGGCGGACGATCTCTGGGCCTATTCCCTGAACGCACAGGCCGCGGATCAAAACCGCTTTCAGCGCATGGACACCACGCCCGATGGCCGCTTGCAGGGGCTGCGCCACGCCTTTCATTTTGATGCCGGGCTGTATGGTCAGGCGCTGCGCCGCTATGGCGAGGCCAAGGGCGTGACCCGGCTGGAAGGCCGGATCACGCAGGCGCCGCTGGACGGCGAGACCGGCCATGTGCAGTCGGTGGTGCTGGACGATGGCCGCACCGTGCCGGGTGATCTTTTCATCGACTGTTCCGGCTTTCGCGGCCTGCTGATCGAAGGCGCGCTGAAAACCGGCTATGAGGACTGGCGGCACTGGCTGCCCTGTGACCGGGCCATTGCGGTGCCCAGCGAAGGCGGCCCCATGCGGCCCTTTACCCAGTCCATCGCCCATGAGGCGGGTTGGCAGTGGCGCATTCCGCTGCAACACCGCACCGGCAACGGCCACGTGTTTTGCAGCGACCATATAAGCAGCGACGAGGCCACGGCGCGCCTGCTGGACGGGCTGGAGGGCGCGCCACTGGCGGAGCCCGCCGAGCTGCGTTTCACCACCGGGATGCGCAGGCAGGTGTGGCGCCGCAATGTGGTGGCGCTGGGCCTTGCCAGCGGTTTCATGGAGCCCCTGGAAAGCACCAGCATCCATCTTGTGCAAAGCGGCATCAGCCGCCTGGTGCAGATGTTCCCCGGCAAGGCCATGCCCGCCCGCCTGCGCGACCTGTATAACCGCGAAACCCGTTTCGAGTTCGAGGCCATCCGCGACTTCCTTATCCTGCACTATCACGCCAATGAAAAGGCCGAGCCTTTCTGGCGCGCCTGCGCGGCCATGGATGTGCCCGACACGCTTCTGGAAAAGATCGACATTTTCCGCCAGACCGGCCAGATCCACCGGCGCGGGGAGGAACTGTTCACCGATGTGGGCTGGTTGCAGGTGCTGGTGGGGCAGCACATCCTGCCAAAGGCATGGTCGCCTTTGGTGGACGCTGTGGACAGTGCGCGACTGAAGACCTTTCTGGATCGCATCCGGCAGACCGTTACCGCCACGGTGGACCGGCTGCCGGACCACGCCGAGACGGTGAGCCGGATTAGGGTTTAATTTTTTTGCCGCTCACGCCTTGGCCGCTGGCGCGGCCCGGCTTTGTTTCCGCTCACGCCTGAGCGCTGCGCGCTGCGGCTCCGCTTGGGCGCCGCACTGGCGGCGGGGCGCGGTCGCGCCCTCCGCTCATCCCGCGCAGTGGCGGGATGGCGGTAGAGGCTCCTTTCCGCTCACGCAAGCGTGCTGCTCACGCGCTCCGCGAGGGCGCCGCACTGGCGGCGGGCCACGGTCGTGGCCTCCGCTCATCCCGCGCAATGGCGGGATGGCGGTAGAGGCTCCTTTCCGCTCACGCAAGCGCGCTGCGGCTCCGCTTGGGCGCCGCACTGGCGGCGGGGCGCGGTCGCGCCCTCCGCTCATCCCGCGCAATGGCGGGATGGCGGTAGAGGCGGCGCCGGTGCGGGGTTGACCCGGTTTGGGGCCTTTATCAGGCGGCGGGGGTGTTTGTCAGGCGGGTCAGGGTGTCTTCGTGGGGTGGCATGGCGTGGGCGGCGGCGTCTATGGTGCGGACCAGTCCGGCCAGGGTGTTCCGTCCGTCCTTTCCGCGCAAGTCCGCCAACGGGTCGTGGGTTCGGGGCATCACATTCTGCCCGATCAGCACCGCCAGCCAGCTTGGGTTCTGGAACAGTTCCAGATCGTGCGCCACGATCCGGCCAGAAGCGCGGAAATGATGGATTTTGTAGGCGAGATCATCGGGAATGGTCATGTTCGCGCACATACGCCAGAAGGCGCTGTCATCCCGTCGGGTGGCCGTGTAGTGCAGGATCAGGAAGTCCCGCGTGCGTTCATATTCCAGGGCGGTCAGGCGGTTGAATTCCTGCGCCAGAAGGGGGTCGAAATCGTGCCGGGGCCAGAGCGCCAGAAGCCGGTTGATGGATGACTGGATCAGGTGAAGACTGGTGCTTTCCAGCGGTTCCATGAATCCGGCGGCAAGCCCGATGGCGACCACGTTCCGGTTCCAGAACGCCTTGCGCCGCCCCGTGGTGAAGGCCAGCGGGCGCGGCTCGGCCAGGGGGGCGCCATCCAGATTGGCCAGCAGGGTTTCCGTTGCTTCGTCCGCGCTCATATGATCGCTGCAATAGACCATGCCGTTGCCGATACGGTGTTGCAGCGGAATGCGCCACTGCCAGCCCGCCCGGCGCGCGGTGGCGCGGGTATAGGGGTCGGCGGGGCCGGGCTTTTCGCAGGGCACGGCCACCGCCCGGTCACAGGGCAGCCAGTGCCGCCAGTCCTCATAACCGGTTTTCAGGGTGCCTTCGATCAGCAGGCCGCGAAAGCCGGAACAGTCGATGAAAAGGTCGGCGGCAAGCCGTGTCCCGTCCGCCAGTGTCACGGCGTTCACAAAGCCCGTTTCGCCGTTCTGGCCCACGTCCACCACGCGGCCTTCATGGCGTGTGACACCCCTGGCCTCGGCATAGCGGCGCAGGGCCGCGGCATACAGCGTGGCATCGAAATGATAGGCATGGTCATGGGTGCTCTGCACCTTGCGGCGGTCGCTTTCCCGTGGGGCGAAGCGGCCAAGGCGCGCCATGACAGCCGCCATGGAACAGGCATCCAGCGGTGTTTCATCCCCCGCCGCGCGGGCTTGAAGCCAGTATTGGTGCAGGGGCACCGCGTCAAAGTCCGCCCCGTATTGTCCGAAGGGGTGAAAATAACGCTCCCCCAGGCCGCCCCAGTCCGCGAATTCTATGCCCAGCTTGAACGTGCCCTGGGTGGCCTTGAGAAAGGCGGCCTCGGAAATGCCGAGCATCTGATTGAACAGCTTGATCGGGGGAATGGTGGCCTCCCCCACGCCCACCGTGCCGATGGCATCGGATTCCACGACCGTGATATCGGCCCGCCCCGCCGTGCCCTGCGCCAGTGCCGCCGCCGTCATCCAGCCAGCGGAACCGCCGCCCACAATCAGCACCCGGCGCACCGGCTCCCGGTGGTTTTCCATCAGCCCCTCCCTGTTTGCAAGAATGGTAATTTTTTGCAAATGGGGATGTCAAGTCCGCACCGGTGAGACTGCCCTTAAAGTATGTAATTAAAGAATTTACGGCGCCCATAGGAGTTGCAAAATATGTTGCAAAATACAATTTTATTTCATAACCGTTGCAAAACCGGGTCGGGGCGGCCATGCTCCCGACCATAGGGAAATCGCACCATGCGCGAGGGGGAGACTGGCTTATGTCCACACCGTTTCTGAAATTCATGCTGCCCGGCTTTCTGGCCCTGTTACTGGTTGCCTGTGGCGGCCGGGCGGAAACGGCGCGCACTGTCACGTCGCCCGATGGCAGGCTTGCCTTCCATCTGGAAAGTGGGGAGGGCGCCTTGACCTATCGCGTCACCCGTGGCGACGAGGTGATCGTGCGGCCATCGCGGCTTGGCTTCCGGTTTCGCCAGGCGGCCCCGCTTGGGGATCATATGACCCTGGTGGATACCACCATCACCCGCCGCGACCGGCAGTGGGAGCAGCCCTGGGGCGAAAAACGCATGGTGCGGGATCATCATGTGGAGGCGCGCTTTACCCTGCGGGAAACAGCCGCGCCGGGGCGCACCCTTGTGGTGGTCGCGCGCCTGTTCAATGACGGCCTCGGCTTTCGCTATGAACTGCCCGCCGGGGCCGATGCGGACGATCTTGTGGTCACCGATGAACGCACCGCCTTCAACCTGCCCATGGATGCCACGAGCTGGTGGATTCCGGCGCGGGAATGGAACCGCTATGAATATATCTATGAGGAAACCCCCCTTGCCGCGGTGGAAGAAGCGCACACCCCGATCACCCTGAAGACCGCCGCGGGAACCCATGTGTCGGTTCATGAAGCCGCGCTGGTGGACTATGCGGGCATAACCCTGAAACGTGCCGGGGACGGGTTCGAGGCCGATCTGGCGCCCTGGCCCAATGGCGACAAGGTGCGCACGTCCGGGGGGTTCACCACGCCGTGGCGCACTTTCCAGATCGCGGACGACGCCACGGGGCTGATGGCCTCCGACCTGATCCTGAACCTGAATGAGCCCAACAGGCTGGGCGACGTGGACTGGGTGGAGCCCGGCAAATATGTGGGCATCTGGTGGGCCATGCACATTCGCAAGGCCACCTGGGGCCGCGACGGCAATCACGGGGCCACCACGGAAAACACCATGCGCTATATGGATTTCGCCGCCGAGCATGGCTTTGACGGCGTTCTGGTGGAAGGCTGGAACAAGGGCTGGGACGGGGACTGGTACAGCCATGGCGAGCTGTTCGATTTCACCACGCCCTATCCCGATTTTGATCTGTCGGCGGTGGCTGAATACGGGCGGAAAAAGGGTGTGCGCCTGATCGGCCACCATGAAACCAGCGGTCATATCACCAATTATGAAGACCAGATGGATGCCGCTTTCAGGCTTCTGGCCGAGCACGGCGTGCGACAGGTGAAAACCGGCTATGTGGCCGATGCGGGCGAGGCGATCCGGGTTCTGCCGGACGGCAGCCGGGAAAAGCATTTCCATGACGGCCAGTACATGGTGAACCATTATCAGCGCGTGCTGGAAGTGGCGGCGAAATATAACATCGCCATCAACACCCATGAGCCGGTCAAGGCCACGGGGCTCCGGCGCACCTATCCCAACTGGATTTCCCGCGAGGGCGCGCGCGGGCAGGAATACAATGCCTGGGGCGACCCCACCAATCCGCCGTCCCACACGGCGACGCTGCCCTTTACCCGGATGCTTGGCGGGCCGATGGATTTCACCCCCGGCATTTTCGATCTTCTGTTCAAGGATGAAATGCCCGACCACCGGGTGAAAACCACGCTGGCCAAGCAATTGGCGCTCTATGTGGTGCTGTACAGCCCGATCCAGATGGCGGCCGACCTGCCGGAAAATTATGAAGCCCGGCCCGAGGCTTTCCAGTTCATCAAGGACGTGCCCACGGACTGGGAAGACAGCATACCGCTGGAAGGGGTCGTGGGCGATCATGTCACCGTGGCTCGCAAAGCGCGCGGCGGGGATGACTGGTTCCTGGGCAGCCTGACGGCGGACAAGGCCCGCACCATGACGGTGGCGCTCGATTTCCTGGACGGCGACCGCGCCTATGAGGCCCGGATATACCGGGACAGCGATGATGCACACTGGCGCACCAATCCCTATGGCTTCACGCGGGAGATGCGCACTGTCACAAAAGATGACAGCCTGTCCCTGCCGGTGGCGCCGGGTGGTGGTTTGGCCATCCGGTTCCGCGCCCTGCCACAGGACGATTGAGGCCCGCCGGGGCGCGCGGGTACCCGTGGCGGCGGCATTGTAACATTCTTCGGGGGAGGGGATCATGACACAGGAACAGGCGGATACATCATCCACGGCCACACCGCGGCCCAATGCGGTTGTTATATTGAGCACCATCGTTGCGGCGCTGGGCGGTTTTTTGTTCGGCTTTGACACTGCGGTGATTTCGGGCACCACGGGGGCGCTTGAGAGCG